>CAYWTK010000065.1:0-20520 GCA_964460895.1 uncultured Opitutaceae bacterium | reverse complement strand
GACGCCAAACGGTGCGCCTTTTGGCGATCACCGCTTCAACTGACTGAGTCCGGCTCAGGCGTCCAGCGCCCGGTCGGGCCAGGTCTCCCGCACGAGCCGGACGGCCTCCGCGACGAAGGCCGCGACCACCGGCGTGGGCGCGCCGCGCCAGAGCGCGGCCACCTCGACCGCCGGGAATCCGGGCAGCGGCACGACCCGCGTGCCGCGCTGCCGGACGTAGCCGGGCAGGTCGAGGGTGAGGCCGACGCCCTCCCCGGCCGCGACGTGCCGGGCCAGCGTGACCAGCGAATCGGCCTCCATCGCGGCGGGCCACCGCACTCCCCGCGCCTTCAGGCCGTCCTGGAACTGGCGGACCAGGCTCTCCGTCGCCGGCAGGCTGACGAGGGGCGGCCGGCCCTCGTCGGCGAAGTACTCCTCCGCCGTCCGCCGGCGCCCGCGCGCGGGGGCGAGCAGCACCAGCGGCACGCGCATCAGCCGTCGGACGCGCAGGCCCGCGGGCCGCCGGGCGCCGAGCGCCGCGACCGCGACGTCGATCTCCCCGGCCTCGAGCCACGCGAACAGCTCGGCCTGCAGGCCCTCGCGCAGCTGGGCGCGCAGGCCGGGCAGGCCGGCCCGCAGGCGCGCGAGCAGCGCCGGCGCGTGGTCGCGCAACGCGATCTCGGCCGCCCCGAGCCGGAGCACCGGCGCCTCGCCGGCCCGCAGCTCGCCCGCCACGGCGTCGAGCCGGCCGAAGAAGGGCTCGACGAAGGCGTACAGCTTCTCCCCGGCCCGCGTCAGCCGGAACGGGGCGCGTTCGAACAGCCGCACGCCGAGGTCCTCCTCCAGCCGCCGCAGCTGACCGCTGACCGCGGGCTGCTGGATGCCGTAGGGCATGCGGCGCACGGCGCGGCTGATCCCGCCATGCTTCGCCACGTGGTAGAACAGCTCCAGGTGGTGGACGTTCATCCGCCGCGAGCCAAGCTGGCCGGACGCCGGCGCGCAACGGTCGAGGCCATCGCCCCGGACGATGGCGCCATCGGATTTTTCGAATCACGCCTCCGCGGCGGCGGTGCTATCCTGGGGGCATGAAGGTCCCATTCCTCCCCCCTGCGCGCCGGCGGAGGCTCCTCGCCTCCCTCGCCGGCTGGGTCGCGCTGACGGGCCTCCTGCCCGCCGGCGCCGCCGAACGGGTCGGCGTCTACGACTCCCGCGTGCTGGCCTACACGCACTTCTTCCGGACCGAGCACCAGGAGCACCTGCGGTCCCTCGCGGCCGAGGGCCGCCGCGCCGAGGCGGCGGCCGACCGCGACCGCGTCCGCGCCATCGACCGGGAGATGCGCGCGCACCAGCGCGCGGTCCACCTCCAGGTCTTCAGCACCGCCCCGTGCCCCGAGGCCCTCGCCGCCCTGGGCGACCGGGTCGAGGCGGTCCGCCGCGAGGCCGGGGTCGCCAGGCTGGCGTCGCGCTGGGACGAGGCCGCGCTCCGCGGGGTCGCCGCGGCCGACCGCGTGGACGTGACCGCGGCGCTCATCCGCGACCTGCCGTTGACCGAGAAGCAGCGCCGGGACGCGCTCGAACTCGCGACCAAGCAGCCGCTGCCCCTGTGGCAGGCGAAGGCGCTGGTCTGGTTCGGACGCCTCTAGGCGCCCGGGCGGCGGGCGCAAAGAAAAGAGGCGCGGACCAGGGTCCGCGCCTCGGAAGGGGAGTCGCCCGCGTCGCCGCGGGCGGCGCCGCTCAGTAGCGGAACGAGACCTTGCCGTAGTAGGTCACGCCGTTGAAGCCGAACGGCGAGACGCTGTTGTACGGGAAGATGCCCGCGTTGTCGTTGCCGTTGAACGGCGTGCCGCCGACGAGGCGCGAGCGGATGTTCTCGTCGGGATAGACGTCGAACACGTTGGACGCGCCCGCCGACAGCGTGATCGCCTTCGTCAGCTTGTAGCTCATGTCGAGGTCCGTGAGCCACTTCGCGCCGAAGTTCTGGATGATCTGCCGGTTGGTGGTCGTGCCGCCGACCGTGCCGGGGACGGCCGGGCGGAGCTCGACGTCGTAGCCGGGCGTGAGGGCGTCGATCTGGGCCTGCGTGGCGCTGCTGAAGGCGACGAGCGAGACCTCGCCGTAGTAGGTGTTGCGCGCGAGGAACGACCAGCGGTCGATGTCCCAGGCGACGGACAGGTTCGCGGCGCTGCGCGGCTGGCCGCGCTCGAGGCGGATCGTCTCCGTGAGGTCGAACAGCGGCGTGGTCGTGATGGCGGCCAGCGTCGGCGTGGCCTGCTTGACGCGCGTGGCCTTGGTCTTGTTGCTGTTGTAGTTCGCCGTGAAGGTGAACTTGCCGAGGTTGTCCGTCCTCAGCGTGTAGCGGGCGCTGACGTCGAAGCCCTTGGTCTCGGTGTCGACCGCGTTGGTGAAGTAGCGGCCGCCGCCGATGCCGGTGATGCCCTGCGAGGCGAGGAGGTTGATGACCGCCGTGCCGGTGAAGTTCGACGAGAGGACGATGCGGTCGTCGATGTCGATCTGGTAGGCGTCCACCGTGACCGAGAGGCTGTCGTTCGGGTTCCACGTGCCGCCGAGGGAGAAGCTGGTGGACTCCTCGGGCGTGAGCGGCGTGGCGCCGAGCGCGCGGGCGCCGGGGGCGCTGACCGGGAAGGTCAGGATGTCGAAGGGCACGCCGCCGATGAAGTTCGTGGCGGTGGAGCTGAACCAGGACTGCGCCAGGTGCGGGGCGCGGAAGCCGGTGGCGACCGAGCCGCGCAGCGCGAAGCCGCCGCCGAGCTTGACGCGCGAGGCGACCTTGCCGGTCGTGCTCGTGCCGAAGTCGCTGTAGTCCTCGAAGCGGGCCGCGGCCGAGACGACGACGCGCTCGGACAGGTCCTGCTCGAAGTCCACGTAGACCGCCTTCGAGTCGCGCGAGTTGCGGCCCGCGTCGGAGGGCTTGAACCCAGGGAAGACCTGGGCGCCGACCGCGCCGAGGGCGCCGTTGGCCGGGCCGCCGATGATGGTGGCGCCGCCGTTGCGGTAGGAGTCGGGCTCGCCCGCGCCGATGGAGTAGTCCTCGGTGCGGAACTCGACGCCGGAGGCCACCTTCAGCGGGGTGGCGAGGCCGAGGTTGAACGACGAGGTGACGTCGAAGTTCGTCGTCCACTGCTTGAACTTCAGCTGGCCCGAGTAGAAGGAGGTCGGGCTGGCGTTGCCGAGGGTGACGTTGGCCGACTCGGCGGTGCGGTAGTCGAGCGTGTTGTAGCCGTAGACGGTCGAGAGGTCCCAGTCGAAGCCGCTGGCCTTGCCCTCGACGCCGCCGGCCCAGGAGACGTCCCAGACCTCGGACTGGATGAACGGCAGGAAGCCGTTCGGGTAGATGGCGCGGACCGTGCGGTCGTCGCCCGGGCGGCGGAAGAAGCCGGCGCCGTTCGCGTGGCGCTTGCTGAAGCCGCCGAAGAAGTAGGCCTCGAGCTCGTCGGTGAGCCGGTACTCGCCGTTGAACCACGCGCCGTGGTCCTTCGTCATCGGGTCGCCGAAGCGGTGGTTGATGCGCCTGATCGTCGCCTCGCGCGGGTCGAGCGTGACGCCGGCGGCGGGCGGGACTAGCCCGGTGCCCGTGCCGAAGTTGCCCGAGATGGCCGTCGGCAGGCCGGTGCCGGTGTTGGTGCCGAAGTACTGCTGGCGGGTGTCGGGCAGGCTGCGGTTGGTCGGCTCCTTGTCGCGCGACCAGGCGTTGAGGAAGAGCGTGCCCCTGCCCTGGCCGAGCTCGGTGCCGGCGAAGGCGTTGATCTTCATGTCCTCGCCGTCGCCCTCGCCGGTGGCGCCGAACGAGATGTCGCCGCCCCAGCCCGTGTCGTGGCGGAGGATGACGTTGATCACGCCCGCGATCGCGTCCGAGCCGTACTGGGCCGACGCGCCGTCGCGCAGCACCTCGATGCGCCCGATGGCGGCCGAGGGGATGGCGTTGAAGTCGGTCGAGACCGAGCCGCGGCCGATGGAGCCGTTGAGGTTGACGAGCGAGCTGGTGTGGCGGCGCTTGCCGTTGAGCAGCAGCAGCACCTGGTCGGGCGCGAGGCCGCGGAGGGTCGCCGGCCGGATGTGGTCCGTGCCGTCGGTCAGGGACGGGCGCGGGAAGTTGAACGACGGGATGGCGTTCTGCAGCATCTGCGCCGTCTCGGTGTAGCCGCCCTTCTGCAGCTCGACGCCGCTGACGACGTCGATCGGCACGGCGGAGTCCGTGACGGTGCGGTTGTTGAAGCGCGAGCCGGTCGTGACGAAGGCCTCGAGCCGGACGACGCTGTCCTTGGCCACGCCGACCTGGTCGGGCTGGTTGGCGGGAGCCTGCTGGGAGAAGGCGGCGGGCACGAGGCCGCCGACCGCGAGGAAGGCGGCCGCGATAACGGGCCACCGCGAGGAGCGCGCCGGGAAGGCGACGCCCCGGAGGGACGGGGAGGTGTTCATAGGTACTTGCGCGGGCGGGTCAGGGGGTAGCCAGCGCGATGCTTGGTTCGTAGCAACCGGGACCGTAGTCATAACGGCTCATACGACAAGCCGCCGGATGACCCCAGTTTCTCACCGCACCGACGAGGGGCGAACGCCCCCGTCCCGGGTCGCCGGCGGCGCGGACGCGGCGGACGTCGGGCGGACGCCGACACGAGGAATGCGACTTGAGCGGCCGCCGAAGTCGGCCACAAGGGGCCCCATGCCCACCCCGCCCCGCCTCGTCGCCCCTTGGCTGGCCCTCGCGCTCGCGTTCGCCCCCGCCGCCCCCGCCCTCGCCCAGCGCTCCGCCGTGGAGGCCCGCCACGGGATGGTCGTCTCCGCCCACGAGCTCGCCTCGCAGGCCGGCGTGGAGATCCTGCGCCAGGGCGGCAACGCCGTGGACGCCGCGGTCGCCACCGGCCTCGCCCTGACGGTCGTCTTCCCCTTCGCCGGCAACATCGGCGGAGGCGGCTTCATGGTCGTGCACCTCGCGGCGACCGACACCCAGCCCGCCCGCCAGCTCGTCATCGACTACCGCGAGACGGCGCCGGCCGCGGCGACGCGCGACATGTACGTCGGTCCCGACGGCAAGCTCCGGACCGGCGACGGCTCGTCCACCGTCGGCTGGCGCGCCAGCGGCGTGCCGGGCTCGGTCGCGGGCTTCGCGCTGGCGATGGAGAAGTACGGCTCCGGCAAGGTCACGTGGGCCCAGGTCTGCGAACCGGCCCGCCGCCTCGCCGCCGAGGGCCACGCCGTCTCCCAGTTCACCGCCCACGGCATGCGCCGCTGGGAGAAGCTGCTCGGTCAGTTCCCGGACTCGCGCCGCATCTACCTCAAGGACGGCGCCTACTGGCAGGTCGGGGAACGCTGGGTGCAGGCCGAGCTCGGCGAGACCTTCGCCCGCCTGCAGCGCCACGGCCCGCGCGAGTTCTACGAGGGCGAGACCGCCCGCCGCATCGCCGACGCCATGCGGGCGAACGGCGGCACCCTCACCCTCGAGGACCTGAAGGCCTACCGCCCCGTCGAGCGCACGCCGCTCCGCGGCACGTACCGCGGCCACGAGATCGTCACCATGCCGCCCCCGAGCTCGGGCGGCATCGCCCTGCTGCAGATGCTGGCCATGCTCGAGCCGCACGACGTCGGCGCGCTCGGACCCGACTCCGCCGCGAAGATCCACCTGTTCTCCGAGGTCATGCGCCGCGCGTTCCGCGACCGCGCCGAGTACCTCGGCGACCCCGACTTCGTCCGCGTCCCCGTCGCCGAACTCCTGGCCCCCGCCTACGTGCAGGGCCGCCTGCGGGACTTCTCGCCCGACAAGGCCACGCCCGCCGCCGCCGTGGCGCCGGGCCTCGGCGCGTTCGACCCGGCGGCCATCCGCCGCGCCGAGAAGCTCGAGACGACGCACTACTCCGTCGTCGACGCCGCGGGCAACGCCGTGGCCAACACGTACACCCTCAACGGCGCCTACGGCTCGGGCGTGACCATCCCGGGGACCGGCATCCTCATGAACAACGAGATGGACGACTTCACCTCCCAGGTCGGCACGCCCAACATGTTCGGCCTCATCCAAGGCGAGGCCAACGCCATCGTCCCGGGCAAGCGCCCGCTCTCGTCCATGACGCCGACGCTGGTCTTCAAGGACGGCCGGCTCGTCCTCGTCACCGGCAGCCCCGGCGGCCCCACCATCATCAACACCGTCCTGCAGATCATCACCAACGTCGTCGACCACGAGATGCCCGTGATGCAGGCGGTCGAGGCGCCGCGCATCCACAACCAGTGGATGCCGGACATCACCACCTTCGAGCGCTTCGGCCTCAACGCCGACACCGCGGCGCTGCTCCGCGCCAAGGGCCACACGCTCAAGGAGCGCCAGTCCTACGAGGGCGCCTACCAGGGCGACGGCGCGACCATCGCGATCGACCCGAAGACCGGCCTCCGCCTCGGCGCCGCCGACCCCCGCAAGGGCGACGCCGCCGCCGTCGGCTACTGATCCGCGCCCCCCACCGCACGGCCGGACCGCAGCCATACCAACTACGGCGCGCATGGATCCTCTTGGAGCGGTTCGGGCGACGGCTGGGTGCCACCCTCGGATTGATCCGGTACCGGCCGTTTCCTTTTCCCACGGGTAGGACGGATTTTTCCGGATCGGAGTGATTCCATCCGTCTCCATCCGACCAATCCGTGGCCAAGAGGACGGTCGGGCGCGGCAGATGCCCGTTAGGGTGTTGGGGTCCGCGTGCAGAGGCGTAGCGTGAGCAAATCGCTAGCGGGGTAGATCGAGGTGCGGCCCTGCAGCCCACCACGGTCTCATTCCGAGCCATAACTGGTATCAGGCCTCGGCTCGTCCCACCGTCGCCCCAGGCGACACGCTTCGGTCGCCTCCTCCGTCCGGTAGCCGAAGCCGTCCGGCTTTGGTCCCCCGCCACCGCCGGCCCTCCCGGCATCCGCCCCCACCCGCGCCCACGCCCGACGGCCTTCCCCGATAAAGTTGCTATTGACAACCTTCACCATTTGGTTGCTAGTCGCAACCACTATGAAGACCTCCGCGTTCCTCGCCGCCCTCCGGGCCCACCCCGCCCTCCCCGTCGTGTTCCGCTCCGCCGCGGGCACGATCTCGCCGCAGTACCACCTCACCGAGGTGAAGCGCGTCGCCTACGAGACCATGGACTGCGGCGCCGCGACGCACCGCTGGGCCGAAACCCACCTCGAGCTCTGGGTGCCGCCGCTCGCCGGCGCGCTTCCCGGCCGCGGCCACCTGCCCGCCGGCAAGATCCTCGCGATCGTCGACCGCGTGGAGCGGGAGCTGCCCCTGGACGGCACGACCGACGTCCGCGCGCTGGTCGCGCTCGGCGACCAGGGCGCCGCGCTCCACGACGTGGCCGCCGTGACCGCGGCCGAGGGCCGCCTCTGGGTCGACCTCACGCCCGACCGCACGCGCTGCAAGGCCGCCGAGCGCCGCCTCGCGGCCCTCACCGGCGGCTGCTGCGGCTTCGGCGCAGCGCCGTCCCGGGAGGCCGCCGCGCCCGCCGGCGCCTGCGGCGTCCCCTCCCCGGCCGACCGAGAGGCGGCCGCCTGTTGCGCCTGACCGCCCCACGCCGCGCTCGCCAGGAGGCGGGCGCGGCTCCACCGTCCGACCATGCCGCGCGTGCCCGCCGAGTCCGCCCAGAACGCCGACGCCCTCCTGCGCGACGTCGTGCGCCTCTTCCTCCAGGCGCAGCGCACGATGACCGAGTGCTGCACCGACGCCACCGCCAAGGAATGCCAGGCCCTCCTCCTCGTCGGCGGCAGCGCCCGGCCGCCCACCGTGCAGGAGTTCGCCGACCGGATGGGGCTCGAGAAGACCTGGGCCAGCCGGCTCGTCGCGCGCCTGGAGAAGCGCGGACTCGTCGCGCGCGAGGACCACCCCGACGACGGCCGCAGCTGGCTCATCCGCCTCACCGCGAAGGGACGCCGGGAGCACGCCGCGCTCGAGGACTCCCTCGACCGCCACGCCGTCGCCCTCCTCGGCTGCGTCCCCGCCGCCGAACGCGCCAACGTCGAGCGCGCCCTCGTCCACCTCCGCGACGCCCTCGCCCACTGCCTGGGCGAAGGCGCGGCGGACAAGCGATCTTCCCGATGCTGACCTCCCGCCATCCCGACACCCTCTCCGTCCACGCGGGCCGCGCGCCCGACCCGGCCACCGGCGCCGTCACGCCCAACGTCGTGCTGAGCTCGACCTTCGCGCGCGACGCGGAGGGACGGCTGCCCGGCGGACACGTGTATTCCCGCACGTCGAACCCCAACCGCGCCGCCGTCGAGGCCGCGCTCGCCGCGCTCGAGGGCGGCGCCGAGGCGCTCGCCTTCGCCTCCGGCCAGGCCGCCTCGACCGCCGTGTTCGCCGCGCTCGCGCCGGGCGACCGCGTCGTGCTGCCGGACGAACTCTACCACGGCACCCGCTACCTCGCGACGGAGGTGTTCGCCCGCTGGGGCCTGGTCGCGGAGTTCATCGACACCGCCGACCTCGGCGCCGTGGCCGCCGCCCTCCGCCGCCCCGCGCGCCTGCTCTGGCTCGAGACGCCGTCGAATCCCCGCCTGAAGGTCTCCGATCTCGCCGCCGCCGCGCAGCTCGCCCGCGCGGCCGGCGCGCTCGTCGTCGCGGACAACACCTGGGCCACGCCCGTGCTCACCCGCCCGCTCGCCCTCGGCGCGCACGTCGTCCTCCACTCCACCACCAAGTACCTCGGCGGCCACAGCGACCTGCTGGGCGGCGCCCTCGTGCTCGGCGCCGACGCCCCGGACGACCTGCGCACGCGCCTGCGGTCCTGGCAGAACCTCGCCGGCGCCGTGCCCGCGCCGTTCGACTGCTGGCTGCTCCTGCGCAGCCTCTGCACGCTCCCGCTCCGCGTGCGCGCCCAGTCCGCCACCGCCGCCGCGCTCGCGGCCTGGCTCGCGACGCACCCGCAGGTCGAGCGCGTCCACTACCCGGGCCTCGCGTCCCACCCGCACCACGCGGTGGCGGCCCGCCAGATGGCCGCCTTTGGCGGCATGGTCTCCTTCGAGGTGCGCGGCGGGGCCGACGCCGCCAAGGCCGTCGCCGGCCGCGTGCGGCTCGTCACGCCGGCCACCTCGCTCGGCGGCGTCGAAAGCCTCATCGAGCACCGCCGCCCGGTGGAGGGCCCGGCCTCGACCACGCCTCCCGCCTTGCTGCGCCTTTCCGTCGGTCTCGAGCACATCGACGACCTCCGCGCGGACCTCGCGCAGGCGCTGGGGTAGCAAACCGCCGCTTTCCGAAGGGCATGCCACTCCGCTTGTCGGCAGTCAGTTAGGGAAGTTACTCGAATCGGCCCGCTGCCTCCCACCCACCCACCACGGCCCGTTCCGGGATCGCGGCGGACAGTGAAGGTGCCGGTCAGGTTCTCCAAATAGAGCCGAGAGAGGACGTGAAGTTGACGCCCGCCGCTACGCCGGCGAGGAAGCCGGGGCCCGCAGCTCGCGGTAGCGCCGCAGCGAGACCTGACGGGCGAATGAGGTCCGGCGACGAAACGCTACCTGCCCTTCCGGGCGCAGTTCCTGCTCAGAATCGGCCAACAGGAAGCCGTTCACCAGCCCAAGATCGCGATCCACACCAACCCCACTGATCAGCCCTCGGCGCGAATCGCCGCCAGTTCCGCGGTCCTGACGGGTCAAATCGAAACCCTCACACGCCCCCAGCAAAAGTCCGATTTGCCATTCGTAGCCCGCACGCCTAGCCGTCCCATGTGCGGTCCAATCAACTCTCGCTTCCGATTGTTTCGCCCGAGAGCGCCGACCAGCTCCTGGCGGTTGTGCGCGGTCTCCTGCGCGGCCGACGCCACCTGTCGGCACCCGAGCGCAAGATATTGGAGGCAACGAGCGAAATTGCCGAACCTGCTGTTGTCCGGGTGATGCGCGCGGAAATCGCTGGTGGTCGCGACCCCCTCGGGGAATCGTATTCACGGATTTTTTCTGCCGCCGAGCGAAGGAGCAATGGCGTGACTCTGACCCCTCCAGAAGTGGTGCGGCGCGTCATCACACGCGGCGCAACCCTAATGGCTCGGCCGGCTCTCGTCGTCGATTGCGGGGCCGGCTCTGGCCGGTTCACGATTGCGGCAGCCCGGCGCTTTCCTCGGGCCCGCCTCCTAGCTTGTGAATCCAACCCTTTGTTGGCGCTGATTCTCCGAACGAACGCCCAAGTTCTCGGTCTCAGTGCCAGGCTGAAGGTTGTTGTCGGAGATTTTCGCGACTGCGCGATTCCAGCGCCTGCTCCGGGCAGGACCTTATTCCTCGGCAATCCTCCCTACGTCCGCCACCATGAAATCCCGGCACACTGGAAGCGCTGGTATAGCGAGGGCCTACGTGCATTCGGTCTGCGAGGCAGCCAGCTTGCTGGTTTGCATCTCCACTTTCTGCTCCGCACAGCACAGCTCAGCTCTCCGGGGGACGCCGGGTGTTTCGTGACCGCAGCTGAATGGCTCGACACGAACTATGGAGGAGCGCTGCGCCAGCTACTCCTCGGGCGCCTCGGGGGACGATCCCTCTTTCTCTATTCTGCGCACAACCGGGTCTTCCCGGACGCCCTTGTTACGGGGTGCATCACCGCCTTCCTAGCCAATCGGCGCGTGACGGGAATTTCGTTCGTCCACGAAGACAATCCACGTCGCGCAAAACTCGTGCCTGCGTCGTCCTTGGCGCAGAGTCCCACTTGGTCGGCGTTCGCTTATCCGGCGACGCGCCGCGTGCCGGGAGCAACGTCAGATCTTGGAGAGTACTTCAGGGTGCACCGGGGGCAAGTAACCGGCGCAAATCGGATTTGGGTGCAGACCCCCGATACACCCGAACTGCCAGCATCCGTCCTGATTCCCTGCATCACGGACGCCTCCGAACTAACCAAGCTAAAGGGCCCGTTGCTCAGCCTAGACGGACTGCGGCGCGTTGTCAGCCTGCCGGCGGATTTGGCCACGCTTTCCGCGGTCGACCGCTCGGCGGTGGACCGGTTCATTGATTGGGCGCGGAATCAGGGTGCGCTCGAGTCCTACGTGGCGCGTCATCGACGGCCGTGGTGGAGTGTAAAGCTGATGCCTCCTCCGCCGATCATCATGACCTATATGGGCCGGCGGCCACCTGTTTTCGTCCGCAACATCGCGGGAGCGGGAATTCTAAACATCGCCCACGGACTTTATCCTGTTCGACCGCTCGGAGAGCGGGTGCTGAACGACCTGACTGACTGGCTTAACTCCAACGTGACTGCTCTGGCTGGCCGAACCTACGCGGGCGGCCTGATCAAGTTCGAGCCCCGTGAGGCAATGAGGATTCCCGTACCCCCGATCGAGTCGTTTCATGATGTGGCCTAGTCACGCTCGCCATTGGTCCCTCAGGGAAATTACCGCGGACGCAGCAACAGCGCGGGACGATTTCCGGCGGCGGCGCCTCGGGGAACCGCGAGAGAAGTACCTTGAGGCGTTCGCTCGGCTGGAGCGGGCCAACGCACGTATTGTCGGCGGACTTGCGGCGCTTCTTGCCACGCCCGTGAATCAGCCGCTTCTTGCCGAGGTGGTCCGCGACAAGGACCTGCTGACGGCTCTTCGATACGTTGGCGGACCGCCGGTCTCGCTGGACGACCTCGAAACACTGAGCGGTGACACACTCACCGCGAAGCGGATCACCTCCAATCGCGACTTCGCTGAGGCGGTGCGCGAGGTGCTATCGTGCATCCTCGACCCAAAGCGCTTTCCGTGGATCCATGCCGGCAGGTCTCCGAGGCCGGCTGAACGCAAAGCAGCCGTCATGGCCTCGACTGTTCTTGCGTCGTCGCAAGAGGTGGAGACCCGCCGCCGTTCGGACGAGCGGCAGGTTGTTGAGGGCATGGTGCATGGCGTCCTCGTTGGTTCGGCATTCGAACAGCGCCAGGCTCCCCGAGGAGGAATCCAGAGCTTGCGTAGTGACGAGGCGCCGCGTCCGGGGACGTTCATGACGGGATGCACGCTGGGCTCAAACAACGCGGACTTCGTCATCGGCCTTTGGGACAACCGAATCCTCGCCATAGAAGCGAAAGGGTCCAACTCTGCCATCAACAGCCGCAAGCGACTTAACATGGAGGCGGTACAGAAGGCTCTAGCGTGGGCGCAGTTCGGACGCGATGTCGTCTCCGCAGCCGCAATCCGCGGTGTCTTCAATCCTGCGGAGGTGGTGCGCGCCCAGGAGACGCCGCTTGTCATTTTCTGGGCCCACCGAATCGAGGACCTGAGACGCTTCATCAATTCAACGAAGAAGCGCAGACGCTGATTTTCACCAGCTCGGCCGAATTTGCCCAACCCTCAGGACTCGTCTGGGTAAGGGGCTACTCGGCAGATTTCAGGTGATTAACCGGATCGGAGGCCGGGGGTGCTTCGCCGCTCGATTCGGATGAACTCGTACAATCGCCACAAGTACCGGGCAGCTCGGCATCCACTTCCGAGTCCTCAGAGCGTCGATTCTCGCGACCCGCAATGAACCTCGCAACGACGACCGCTCCGGCTTTCCTCGTCGGCCTACCCCGCATGAAGGCCGTCCTCGCTTTCGCCCTCGCCGCCGCGGCCGCGGCGGGCGCCGCCCCCACCGCCAAGTTCCAGCAGCTCGACCACCTGCTGCCCACGCCCAACGCCCAGCGGACCGCCTCCGGCGCCCCGGGACACGCCTACTGGCAGAACCGGGCCGACTACGCCATCGACGTCACCCTCGACGACGAGCGCCGCCACCTCACCGGACGGGCCACCATCACGTACCACAACCGCTCCCCCGACGCGCTCGACTACCTCTGGCTCCAGCTCGACCAGAACTACCAGGCGCACAACGCCGACAGCCGCACCGTGCCGAACTCCCGCCGCGGCCCCGACCTGCAGCGGATCTCCTACCGCGCCCTCGACCGGATGCTCTACCACGAGACGTACGACGGCGAGATGACCATCTCGGCCGTGACCGACGCCGCCGGCCGGCCGCTGCCGCACACGCTCGTGAAGACGATGATGCGGGTGGACCTGCCCGCGCCGCTGGCCCCGGGCGCGAGCACGACGTTCCAGGTCGCGTGGGACTTCCCGATCAACGACATGAGGCGCGCCAACGAGCGCACGGGCTACGAGCACTTCGAGGAGGACGGCCACCGCACCTACACCATCGCGCAGTGGTTTCCCCGGATGGCGCCGTACACCGACTACACCGGCTGGCAGCACAAGCAGTTCCTCGGCACCGGCGAGTTCAGCCTCGAATTCGGCGACTACACCGTGCGCCTGACCGTGCCGTCCGACCACGTGGTCGGCGCCACCGGCGTGCTGCAGAACCCCGAGGAGGTCCTCACCCCCGCGCAGCGCGAGCGCCTCGCGCGGGCGCAGCGGGAGTTCGCCCGGCCGGTGTTCATCGTCACGCCCGACGAAGCCCGCGCCGCCTCGGCCAAGGACGCGAAGCCCGCCGGCACGAAGACCTGGGTCTTCCGCGCCGAGAACGTCCGCGACTTCGCCTTCGCCTCGTCGCGGCGGTTCATCTGGGACGCCATGGCCGTGGAGGGCGCGACCCACCCGCCCACGCCGGAACGGCCGGGCGGGATCGCCGACCGGATGCACCGCCCGCCCGTGATGGCGATGTCGCTCTACCCGAAGGAGGGCCTGCCGCTCTGGGACAAGTACTCCACCCACGCCATCGCCCACACCATCCAGGTCTTCTCGCGCTACACCTTCCAGTACCCCTACCCCGTCGCCTGGTCCGTGCTCGCCGGCTTCAGCGGCGGCATGGAGTACCCGATGATCTGCTTCAACGGGCCGCGGCCCGAGCCCGACGGCACCTACACCAAGCGCACGAAGTACGGCCTCATCGGCGTGGTCATCCACGAGGTCGGGCACAACTACTTCCCGATGATCGTGAACTCCGACGAGCGCGAGTGGACGTGGATGGACGAGGGCCTCAACTCCTTCGTCCAGATGCTCGCCCAGGAGGAATGGGAGCAGGACTACCCGCAGCGCCGCGGCGAGCGGGAGCTGGTGGACTACATGCGGCGCACCGACCGCGTGCCGGTCATGTCGAGCTCCGACACCATCGCCGACCTCGGCAACAACTCCTACGCCCAGCCGACCGTCGCGCTCAACGTCCTCCGCGAGCACGTCCTCGGCCGCGAGCGCTTCGACCACGCCTTCCGCACCTTCGCCCGGCGCTGGCAGTTCAAGCGCCCGACCCCGGCCGACTTCTTCCGCACGATGGAGGACGCGAGCGGCACCGACCTCGACTGGTTCTGGCGCGGCTGGTTCTATTCGACCGACCGCGTCGACGTCGCGATCGACGAGGTCAAGTGGCTGCAGCTCGACTCGCGCGACCCCGCGGTCGAGAAGCCGAAGGCCGAGGCCGAGAAGGACGCCCTGCCCGTCACCACCACCCGCCGCCTCAACGCCGCCCTGCCGAAGCGCGTGGACCGCTACCCGGAGCTGAAGGACTTCTACGACGGCTACGACGAGGCGACCGTCCTGCCGAGCGAGCGCCGCCGCCACGAGGCCCTGCTCAAGGAGCTGGAGCGCGAGCGCATCGACCCGGCCCTGCTCCGCACGCCGCACAACTTCTACGTGGTCGAGTTCTCCAACGTCGGCGGACTCGTCACGCCGCTCGTCCTCCAGCTCGACTACGCGGACGGCACCACCGAGGAGCTCCGCCTCCCCGCGGAGATCTGGCGGTTCAACAGCGAGAAGTGCTCCAAGCTGATCATGACCCGCAAGGAGCTGAAGGCCGTGACCTTCGATCCGCGGCAGGAGCTGGTGGACTGCAACGTCGAGAACAACTTCTGGCCGCGCCGTCCGGTGAAGACCCGCTTCCAGCTCTTCAAGGAGGAGCGCCCGGTCAACCCGATGCGCGAGCTCACCCGGCCGGCCAAGGACCAGGACCCCGAACCGCCGCGCTGACCGCCGCCGTCTCCCGGGAATGCGGCACCTCCCTGGAGATGCGGCGCCCCCCTGGAGATGCGGCGCCCCCCCTGGGGATGCGGCGCCCCCGCCGCGTCGCTCCCCCCGCCGGGACGAAGGCGTCCCGGCTCCAGCGCCCCGCCCATCCCCGCAGATGGAGCTCCCGAAACTCCGTAGCGGAACCCGTAAGGGTTTCGCCCCCCCGGCCCACCCGCCCCCGCGCCCCATGCGCCTCCCCGCCGCCCTCCTCACCGCCGCCGTCCTCGTCTTCGCGCCCGCCCTCCGCGCGCATCCGGCGCACACCGCGCACGCCGACCTCGACTTCCGCCGCGGCCCCGACCGCCTGGAGATCACCGTGCGCGCCGTGGCCGACGACCTCGAGGCCGCGCTCCGCGCCGACGGCGGCCCGGCGGTCAGCCTCGAGCGCACGCCCCCGGACGTGCTCGCGCCCCGGCTGCTCGCGCTCGTCCGCGCCGGCCTGCGTGTGACGGCGTCCGACGGCACCGCCGCCGAACTGCGCTGGGTCGGCCACGAACTCGACGAGGAATCCGGCCATGCGCGCGTCTGGATTCACCTCGAGGCCGCCCTGCCCGGCGGCGTCGAGGGCGCCCGCGTGCTGTTCCGCCTGCTGCAGGACGCCTTTCCCGGCCAGCGCAACACGGTCCGCGTCCGCGACGGCTCCCGCGAGACCACCCTCGCCTTCGCCCCGGGCGACCCGCCCAAGGTCGTCCGACTCGGCCCCTGACCGCCGCGGAAGTTCCTTGGCGCGGCGCGGCCCGGCGCCTTTGCTCCGCGCATTGAACCCGGTCGTCCTCCTCGCGCCGCTCTTCCTCGCCTTCGAGCTCTGGCAACTCGTCATCGGCGAGCGCTACCTCGGCGTGCGCCAGATCCGGGCCAACGCCGACCCCCGCGAGCTGCCGATGGACCGATGGATGGCGGCGACCTGGTCGGTCGGGCTCCTGTCCTACTACACGTGGATGCTCCTGCTGCTTCTCCACCCCGTCGGCCGCGCGCAGGGCGTCGTCCTCCTCGCCGTCAGCGCCCTCGCCTACGCGCTCCGCGCGTCCGCCAGCCTCAAGTGGACCCTCGTCATCCTCACCTTCGAGGGCTCCATCCGCATCGGCATGATCCTCTCCCTCCTCGGCGCCACCTGGCGCGCGATCCGGTAGGGGGCCTGCGGCCCCCGCGTTCAGCGTTCAGCGGTCGGCGCTCAGCATCTCCCAGAATCCGCGCTTCCCCCGGAACGAAGCCCGACGACTCTCCGCCAGTCTCCCGACTCCCCGCCCCCGGCTCCTGATACCGGTTATGGCTTGGGATGAGACCGTAGTGGGTTGCAGGGGCGCACCTCGATCCCCCCGCGAGGGACTTGCTCACGCTACACCTCGGCACGTGGACCCAATGGGTTATCGGGCATCTGCCGCGCCCGACAGTCTTCGTGGCCACGGATTTCTCGGATGGAGACGGATGGAATCACTCCGATCCGGGAAAATCCGTCCTCTCCGTGGGAAAAGGAGACGGCCGGTGCCGGATGAGTCCGAGGGTGGCACCCAGCCGTCGCCCGAACCGCGCCGAACTTGGTATGACTCCTGGCTCCTGAATCCTGACTCCTCGCTCCTGACTCCAAGCCTGCCCCCTCACCGCGCCTTCCCCGTCTTGCGCGTGATGCGGCTCCGGACCCACTCGCCGAGGAGGTCGAGGGCGGTGACGAGGACGAGGATGCAGAGCAGGACGGTGGCGAACTTGTCCCACGCGTAGTACTCCTGGTAGCTGTGCAGCAGCACGCCGAGCCCGCCGGCGCCGACGTAGCCGATGATGGCGGCGGAGCGGAGGTTGTACTCGAGCATCCAGAGCACGTAGCTCCAGACCAGCGGCCGGGCGTGCGGCCAGATGCCGTGCTGGAAGGCCTGCACCGGGTGCGCGCCGAGCGCGCGGAGGGCGCGGGCGACCTCGGCGTCCACCGACTCGAACGCGTCGGCGAAGAACTTCCCGAGGTAGCCGAGCGAATAGAAGGTCAGGCCGACCACCCCGGCCAGCGGGTTGGCGCCGACGACGGCGACGGCGACGAGGGCCCAGAGCAGGCTCGGCACGGTGCGCACGCCGTTGAGCACGAGGCGCGTGCCCGCCACCACCCACCGCGGCGCGATGGTGCGCGCGCCGAGCGCCCCGAGGCCGAGCGCGAGGAAGATCGAGAGGAAGGTCGCCATCACCGCGATCTGCGCCGTCTCGACGAGGGCCGACAGCACCTGCGGGAGCACGGAGAGGTCGGGCGGGAAGAAGCGGCCGAGGAAGCGCGTCGTGTTCTCCCAGTAGGCGAGGTCGCGCCCCGAGCCGCGCAGCGCGGGCAGCGAGAACGCCACCGCGAGGAGGAAGAGCAGCAGCGTGACGTTGAGCACGTTGAGCCGCGCGTGCCACGGCAGCGGCGGCAGGCTCGGCTCGGCCGGGCGGGCGGCGGACGCGGCGACGGGCGGCTTCATGCGGAGCGGCGCACGGCCCGCACCCGCCAGCCCCGCGGGTCGCCCGGGTCGAGGCTCAGCGCGAGGTCGGCGAAGCGCTCGACGAGGTCGGGGTTGTGCAGGACGCAGAACACCGTGCGCCGGTGCTGCGTCGCCTCCTGCCGCAGCAGGCCGAGCACGCGGCCGGTGAGGTAGGTGTCGAGGTTCGAGACCGGCTCGTCGGCGAGGATCAGCTCCGGCCGCTGGAAGAGCGCGCGCGCCAGCGCGGTGCGCTGCTGCTCGCCGCCCGAGGTCTCGCCCACCCAGCGGTGCGCGTAGGCGCCGAGCCCGAGGTCGGCGAGGATGCGGTAGGCCTCCTCGCGGTCGCCGCGGGGAAATCCGGCGATCGTGCGCCACCACGGCCGCTGCCCGAGCCGGCCGCAGAGCACGTTGTCCAGCACCGAGCTGTTGGCCACGAGCATGAAGCTCTGGAACACCATGCCGATCTGCGGCTGGAAATTGCAGGGCTCGTGCAGGCCGTTGTTCAGGCAGACGAACTGCACCGTGCCCTCGTCCGGCGTCACCAGCCCCGCGAGGCTCGAGAGCAGCGTCGACTTGCCCACGCCCGACGGACCCACCACCGCCACGAAGGTCCCGCGCGGCACCGCGAGGTCGAGCCCGCGGAACACCCACCGGTCGCCCCGGCGCACGCCGAGGCCCCGGAGCGTGACGTGCGACGGAGACTCCGTCGCAACTCCGGCGGACGGCGCCTCGTCGTGGGGATGGCGGTGCAGGCCCATGGTCAGCGCGTCAGCGCCCGCTCGGCCAGCTCGAGGGCCGCGGTCAGGGCCGCGAGGTGCTCCTCCTCGGTGGTCGGCACGAGCTTGGTCGTGAACAGGCGGTCGCGCAGCGCGGTGTTCGCGCCGTCGTTGAACTCGAGGAGCGCGGCGCGCAGGGCGTCGGCCTCCGCCGCCGGCAGCGAGGCGCGCACGGCGATGACGTGGCTGGGCACCGGACCCTGCGCCTGCACGACCTTCAGCCGCGCGCGCTGGGCGGCGCTCAGGTGCTTGTCCTGGTCGAAGACGTAGTCGCTGACGGCCGCCGCCTCCGCCTCGCCGGCGAAGACGCGCTCGACCGCGGAGACGTAGCCGACGCCGAAGAACACGTTGCCCCGGCCGAAGAACTCCTCGGGGTCGCCGCGCTCCGAGACGAGGCCGCGCTGGCGCAGGTCCCAGAGCGGCACGACGAAGCCCGAGGTGCTCGTCTTGCTGGCGAACGCGACGGGCTGGCCCCGGAGCTGCGCGACGTCGGCGTAGGGTCGGTCGGCGAGGGCGAGCCAGTAGCTGCGGTAGCTGCGCTGCCCGTTCGGGAACTCGCCCGCGAGCAGCAGCCGGGCGCCGCCGACCTTGCGCGCCCGCGCCAGGTCCGTCGCGCTGAGGTAGCCGAGGTCCACGGTGCCGTTGGCGAAGCCCTCGAGGATGACGGCGGAGGAGAGCGGGACGATCACCTTGACCGGCCGCTGCAGCCGCGCGGCGAGGAACTCCTCAAGCGCGCGCTTCTCCTCCAGCAGGGCGTCGGGGTTCTTGTCCGGCTTCAGCGCGAGCACGAGCGCCGGCTGGGCGGCGGCCGACAGGGCGGGCGCGAGGACGGCGAGCAGCGCCGCGAGGAACCGGCGTGGACGGAGGTTCATGGCACCCGCCCTGATAGGCACCCGGGAAGCCACGGCAAGCCGGACCGGCGGGCGGAGGGCATCGTCACCGTCCGCCGGCTCAGCCCGCCGCCGGCGCCGCCAGCAGCGACCGCAGCTCCGCCGGGGTCGTCGCGGGGATGCGGCAGGTGTAGTCCTCGCAGACGTAGGCCGCCGGCGCGCCGCCGGGGGCCACGATGGCGCCGAGGTAGGGCCGCCGCTCCGCCAGCCACGCCTGCGCGGCGCCGCCGTCCGCGTGCAGGACCGCGCGGCGCGGGCCCAGCACCTCGTGCAGGACCGCGGCCAGCGCCCGGAACTCCGGCGCCTCGCGGTCCCCGGCCAGCACCACCGTCCGCGGCGGCTCGAGCACGAGTTCGACGGCCGCGAGCATCTGCGGCAGGGCGTGCGGGTGCGCCGACCACTGGGGGCGAAAGGCCTCGACCACGGCGCGCGCCCGCGCACGGTAGCCCGGACCGGCCGGCGCCTCCCGCCCGAGCATCCAGTCGAGGCGGACGAGGTTCATGGCCGCGACCGAGTTGGGCGCGGGCTCGGCGCCGTCGTAGTCCTCCTTGAGGCGCACGATCACGCTCGCGTCGTCGGCCCGGGAGTTGAAGTAGCCGCCCCGCGCGTCGTCCCAGAAGAGCGCGTCCATCCGCGCCTGCAGCCGCTCCGCCCACTGCAGCCAGCGCAGGTCGAAGCCGGCCTCGTAGAGGTCGAGCAGGCCCTGGATGAGGAACGCGTAGTCCTCGGCGAACGCGGGGATGCCGCTCCGCCCCTCCAGCCAGCTGCGGTCGAGCGCGCCGGTCGCCTCGTCCCACAGCTCCGCCTGGAGGAACTCCGCCGCGCGCGTCGCCGCCGCAAGGCGCTCCGGCTCGCCCAGCACCTGCGCGCCCTTCGCGAGGGCGGAGATCATCAGGCCGTTCCAGGCCGTGAGGACCTTGTCGTCGCGGTGCGGCCGCGGCCGGGAGGAGCGCGCCGCGCGCAGGCGGTCGAGCGCGGCGAGGAGCTTCGCCACCGCCGCCTCGGGCGCGAGACCGGCGTCCTGGGCGCTGCGGGCGAGCGGACGCTGCTGCATGAGGACGTTGCGCCCGGCGAACTCGCCGTGCGGGTCGTGCTCGACGTTGCCGCCGGGCTTCACGCCGAAGTGCGCGGCGACGAAATCCGCGTCCGCGCCCAGCACGGCGTCGAGCTCCGCCCGCGTCCAGACGTAGAACGCGCCCTCGGCGGACGCGCCGTCCGCCGCCCCGGGCACGGCGCTGTCGGCGTCCTCCGCCGAGAAGAACCCGCCGCGCGGGTGCGTCAGGTCGCGCGCCACGTAGTCGAAGATCCCGCGCGCCACCCAGGCGAACGCCTCGGTGCCGGTGGCCTGCCGGGCCTCGAGGCAATTGAGCGCGATCTGCGCCTGGTCGTAGAGCATCTTCTCGAAGTGCGGCACGTGCCACTGCGCGTCCACGGAGTAGCGGTGGAACCCGCCGCCCACGTGGTCGTGGATGCCGCCCTCGGCCATGCGCTGGAGCGTGAGCGCGGCCATCTTCACCGCCTCGGCGCCGGCCTC
>CAYWTK010000064.1:0-20743 GCA_964460895.1 uncultured Opitutaceae bacterium | reverse complement strand
CGCCGAGGCGCTCGGCCTGCACGATGGCGTGGGCGCAGGAGCGGACGTTGTGCGAGGCGAAGTTGGCGGTGACGATGTCCGCGTTCTCGAGCAGGAAGACCGTCATCTTCTCGTAGTTCGCGTCGGACTCCGGCTTCTTCTGCCAGACCGGGGCGGGCCATTCGCGCTGCTGGGCGACGATGGTCTCGTAGTCCCAGTACGCGCCCTTCACGAGGCGGACGCTGATCGGGCGCCGGCGGGCGCGGGCCCAGGCGACGAGGTCGCGGAGGTCGGCCTCGCAGTCGCGCAGGTAGGCCTGGATGGCGATGCCGGCGTGCGGCGCGGTGCGGAACTCCTCCTCCTCGAAGATGGACTTGAAGAGCGCGAGCGTGAGGTCCTTCAGCTTGTAGCTCTCCATGTCGAAGTTCACCAGCGCGCCCACCTCGGCGGCGCGGCGGAGGATCGGACGGAGGCGGCGCTTGAGGGCCTCGACGGAGTGCTCGGGGTCGGCGGGGTGGACCTCGGGCGTGAGGGCGGAGATCTTGACCGACAGGTTGAGGCGGGGGAGGGGACGGCCGTCGGGGCCGAGGTCGGAGGCGCCCGGGGTCGGGTCGGACGCGAAGTGGCGCGAGACGGAGTCGAGCACCTCGAGGTTGCGCTGGAGGAAGACGTCCGCCTCGCCCTCGTGCACGACGGCCTCGCCGAGGAGGTCGATCGTCGTGGCGAGGCCGAGCTTGGTGTTGCGCTTGATCTGCTTGATCAGGTCCTCGCCGTCCTTGCCGGCGACGAACTGGCCGGCCATGTCGACGATCTGGGCCTTGACCGGGCCGGCGACGAGGCCGGGGGCGAAGGACGAGGCGGCGAGGCCGGCCTTGAGGGCGGGGTTGAGCTCGACGGCCTTGTCGCCGAGGTACTCCTGCAGGTGGCGGACGATCTCGGCCGAGGACTGGAGCGACGGCAGCACGTCGACGAAGCGGAAGAGCTGGGTCTTGAACGCCGGGTCCTTCATCGACCACTCCATCAGGCGCGCGTAGGCGCCCTTCTTGGAGAACAGCGCCGGCGGCGGCTGCTGGTCCATCAGCGCAAAGATCTGCGCGCCCTTGGCGCGGACGGCGGCCTCGACCTGCGGGTCGTGGGTGAGGAAGGGGGAGCTCATGGGGAAGTCGGGTTGCCCGGAATCGTCGCGACCGGCGCGCGGCCGGCAACGGGTGGACCGGCCGGAAACCCCGCCTTCACGCCGGCTAATGGCGCGAAAATCGACTTCTTCTCGCCGCTTGCCTTGCCGGGCGGCGCGGCATCCGATTCTCCCCGGATGTCACCGCCCGCGCGCAGCGTCGAACCATGAGGTGCCTCGGTCTCATCGGCGGCATCGGCTGGGAGTCGACCGCCCTCTACTACCGGCTCGTCAACGAGGCCGTGCGCCACCGCTACGGCAGCCTCTATTCGGCGCGGATGATCATCAACAGCCTCGAATTCCAGGCGCTCGACTCCCTCGTGCAGGAGAACCGCTGGAACGACGCGGGGGCCCTGCTGGCCGACGCCGCCCGGACGCTGGAGCGGGCCGGGGCGGAGGGCCTCGTCCTCTGCTCCAACCTCATGCACTACGTCGCGGAGCACGTGGAGGCCGCGGTGGACATCCCGCTGCTGCACCTGGGCGACGCCGTGCTGCGCGAGCTGCGCGCCGCCCGCGTCACCCGGGTGGGGCTCCTCGGCACCCGCTTCACGCTCGAGCACGACTTCCTGCTGGAGCGTCCCGGCCGCGCCCCCGCGCCCGGCCGGCCGCGCAAGCCGCTCCGCGTCCTGCTGCCGCCGGAGGCGGATCTCTCCGAACTCGACCGCATCATCTACGGCGAGGTCTGCCGCGGCATCGTCCGGCCCGAATCCCGCGAGACCCTGCTCCGCCTCGGCCGCGACCTGCGGGCCGCCGGGGCGCAGGCCATCGTGCTGGGCTCCTCGGAGCTCGGCCTCCTGCTCAAGCCCGACGACTTCGCCGAGCCCATCCTCGACAGCACCGAGGTCCACGCCCTCGCCGCCGCCCGGTGGCTGATCGAGGGCAAGTCGCCGGCGCAGGTCGGCGCCCACGCCACGCGGACCTTCGCGACTTCCGGAGGGCGCCGTGGGTAATGGGGTGCCGACTCCGACCGCCGGTTCCGGGGGCCTGGCGGCTCCCGGCAAAGGGTGTTTTCAGGTGGTTGATGGTGAGGTGTTTGGAGAAGCGGAACTTTCTGCAACTTCGGGCCTGGCTGGGGTGTCCTGCCGATGAGTGACGGACCCACAGTGCAAACCAACTCCGAGGGGATGACGGTCCCCACCGACTTCACCACTTTCATGCGCAACTACCAGGACATGGTCTACTCGACCGCCGTGCGCCTCGTGAGCAACGAGGCCCAGGCCGAGGACATTTCCCAGGAGGTGTTCATCAAGGCCCACGAGCACTGGGAGAGCCTGCGCGGCAGTCCGACGGCCGGCGGTTGGCTGAAGACGGTCGCGACCAACCTCTCGATCAACCACCTGCAGCGCTACCGGAAGCGCTGGAGCTTCTTCTCGGACCTCGTGCACCGCAGCGACGAGGGCGAGGAGCGCGAGGTGGAGTTCGCCGCGCCCGACACCTTCTTCGAGGGCATGGACGCCTCCGACCGCCGCGAGCGCCTCGAGGCCGCGCTGGCCCGGCTGCCCGACCACCAGCGGATCCCGCTCGTGCTCTTCCATTTCGAGGACATGCCCTACGAGGACATCGCGAAGCAGCTCCGCGTCTCGCTGAGCAAGGTCAAGACCGACATCCTGCGCGGCCGCGAGGCGCTGGCCAAGATCCTCCTCCGCGGCGGCACCCCGCACGAAACCTTCCAACCCTGAGGCGCGCCATGGACCCGAAGAAACTCACCCCCGAGGAGCTCGAGCGGCTCGTGCACCGCGAACTGCGCGCCCTGCCGCCGCGCCGCGCCCCGGCCGGCTTCGAGGCCCGCCTGCAGGCCCGGCTCGAGGCCCGCGCCCTCGCGCCCGAGAAGCTCGAGGCGCTCGTCCACCGCGAGCTGCGCGCGCTGCCGCCGCGCCGCGCGCCGCACACGCTCGAGGGCCGCGTCCTCGCCGCGCTCGAGCAGCGCCGCGCCGTCGCCTGGTGGCACCGCAGCTGGAGCTACTGGCCGCTGCCCGTGCGCGCCGTGTTCGCCGCCTTCGCCGCGGTGTTCGCCGGCACCGGCGTCGCCGGCTCCTACGCGCTGCTCGCGGGCTTCGACCCCGCGGCGGTCGCGGCCCACGCCGGCGAGCGCTTCGGCCTCGTCGTGCAGCTCTGGCACGCGGGCGCGTGGATCGTCGACTTCGGCGCCCGCCAGTTCGCCTCCATCCCGCCCCTCTTCCTCTACGGCGGCCTCGCCCTCGTCGCCGGCCTCTACGTCGCCCTCTTCGGGCTCGGGGCCGCCGCCTACCGCGCCCTGTACGCGCCCTCCCGCTGACCCTTCCTCCATGAACCAGAACCGTCCTTCCTTGCCCCCGCTCTGGCTCGCGCTCGCGCTGGCTTTCCTGCCGGCGCTCCGCGCTCAGGAGGCTCCCCCCGCGCCCGTCCCGGCGCCCGAGACGCCCGTCGTCGCCCCGCCGGCCCCGCCGGCCGAGGCGCCGCCCGCGCCCCCGGCTCCGGTCGTCGCTCCGGCCGAACCGCCGCCTGCGCCCACGCCCGTCCCCGAACCTGCGCCTGTCGTCGTCGAGACTCCGGAGAAGGCCCCGGCCGTGGAGGCCGCGCCGGCCGAGGCGCCGATGCGCGAACTCGCGCCCGGCGAAGGCGAGGCGGACCAGGCCGAGGCCAAGACGCCGAAGGCCAAGGTCCGGCGCTCCAAGTCCGGCCGCGACACGCATCCGCATTTCGGCACGCAGACCATCCCGGTCGGCGTCACCCAGCGCGAAGCCGTGTCCATCAGCGGCGACACGATCGTCGACGGCGAGGTCACCGGCGAGGTGGTCTCCGTCCTCGGCAGCACCACCGTCAACGGCACCGTCGGCGACGCGGCCGTGTCCGTGCTGGGCACGACGACGATCAACGGTCGGGTCAAGGGCACGGCCGTCGCCGTCCTCGGCGACGTGGTGCTCGGTCCCGACGCGGAGGTGGAGAAGGAGGTCGTGGCGGTGCTCGGCGCCGTCCGGCGCGCCCCCGGGGCGAAGGTCGGCGGCGGCGTGCAGCAGGTCGGCGGCAGCTTCATCACCTTCGGCGACTTCCAGTGGATCCGCGCCTACTTCATGGAGTGCCTGCGCTGGGGCCGGCCGCTCGCGTTCGGCGAGCACCTCGGCTGGGCCTGGGGCGTGGCCGCGATCTTCCTCGTGTTCTACGCGCTGCTGGCGCTCGTCTTCCCGCGCGGGATCGAGCGCTGCGCGGAGGCGCTCGAGCAGAAGCCCGGCGGCACGATCCTCGCCGCGCTCCTCGCGGTGCTGGTGTCCCCGATCCTCTTCGTCCTGCTCGCCATCACCGGCATCGGCCTCGTGCTCGTGCCCTTCCTGCTGGCGGCCGGCTTCTTCGCCACGCTCTTCGGCAAGGCCGCGGTCCTCGCCTGGTTCGGCCGGCGCGTCGGCAGCCTGGCCGGTCCCGGGTTCTCGCTCCACGCGGTGGTCGCGGTGCTGATCGGCGGCGTGATCGTCGCGCTCCTGTACTGCATCCCGTTCCTCGGGTTCCTGCTCTGGAAGCTCTTCGGCGTGCTCGGCCTCGGCATGGTCGTCTACGTGCTGGCGGTCGCCATGCGCCGCGAGGCGCCGCCGCCGGTCGCTGCCGCCGCCGCCGCGGTCGCGCCGGCGACCCCGGCCGGCACGGAGCCCCCGCCCGCCGGTCCGGTCTTCACGCCCGCCTTCGCCGCGGCCCCCGCGGCGGCCGCTCCGGTCGCCCCGGCGTTCGCCGCCGCGCCGACCGGTTCCCCCGCCGCCACGCTGCCGCGCGCCGGATTCTGGATCCGCACGGCCGCGGCCTTCCTCGACTTCCTCATGTTCGCGGTCGCGTTCGGCATCCTGGACCTGCTCGACGGCGGTCCGGGCCTGCTCTTCCTCGGCCTCGCGGCCTACTGCGCCGTCATGTGGAAGCTCAAGGGCACGACCGTCGGCGGCGTGATCTGCGGCCTCAAGGTCGTGCGCCTCGACGACCGGCCGATCGACTGGGGCGTCGCCGTCGTCCGCGCCCTCTCCGCCTTCCTCTCGCTCTTCGCCGCCGGCCTCGGCTTCATCTGGGTGGCGTTCGACGACGAGCGGCAGAGCTGGCACGACAAGATCGCCGGCACGACCATCGTGCGGATGCCGAAGGGCACGCCGCTGCTCTGAGCAGGCGACCGCGACGGTTTTCCGGGCGGCCCATCGACGGGCCGCCCTTTCTCTTGGCCTGGAGGCAGGACGGCCCCGACCGATGCTCCCGAATCGAGCCGGGCCCTTCGCCGCGGCGGACGATCGGCTCAATTTCCGGGCTGACAGCGTCCGGCCGAGCGCCGATAGGTAGCCGCCTCATGGCCAAGCCTCTTGTCGGCATCATCATGGGCAGCACGTCGGACTGGGAGACGATGCAGCACGCCGCCGCCCAGCTGGAGGCGCTCGGCGTGCCCTTCGAGAAGAAGGTCGTGAGCGCCCACCGCACGCCGCGGCTGATGGTGAGCTACGCCGAGTCCGCCGAGCGCCGCGGACTCAAGGTCATCATCGCCGGCGCCGGCGGCGCGGCGCACCTGCCGGGCATGACGGCCTCGCTCACGACCCTGCCCGTGCTGGGCGTGCCGGTGGAGTCGAGGAGCCTGAAGGGCCTCGATTCGCTCCTCTCGATCGCGCAGATGCCGGGCGGCGTCCCCGTGGCGACGTTCGCCATCGGCAAGGCGGGCGCGGTCAACGCCGCGCTCTTCGCCGCCTCGCTGCTCGCGCAGTCCGACGCCCGGACGCGGCGCGCGTGGGAGGGTTTCCGCGCGGCGCAGACCAAGAAGGTGCTGAAGGCCCGGCTGCCGTGAGCGCGCCCAAGTTCCTGCCCCCCGGTTCGACCATCGGCGTCCTCGGCGGCGGCCAGCTCGGCCGGATGCTGGCGCACGCCGCCACCCGCCTCGGCTACCGCGTGCACGTCTACGAGCCGCAGGCGCAGTGCCCGGCCGGCGCGGTCGCGCACCTCGAGGTCAACGCGCCCTACGACGACCTCGAGGCGCTGGCCGCGTTCGCCCGCGGCTGCGACGTCGTGACCTACGAGTTCGAGAACGTGCCGAGCGCGCCGCTGCGGCACATCGAGGGACTCACCCGCCTGCGTCCGCACTGGCAGGTCCTCGAGACGACGCAGAACCGCTCCCGCGAGAAGCGCTGGCTGCGCGAGCAGGGCTTCCCCCACGCCCGTTTCGTCGAGGTGCCGGCCGGCGGCGACCTCGCCGCGGGCATTCGCGAGGCGGGCGTGCCGTGCGTGGTGAAGACGGCCGACTTCGGCTACGACGGCAAGGGCCAGCTCAAGGTGATGGCCGAGGCCGACATCCCGGCCGCGCAGGCGCGCTTCGCGGGGCAGGCGGTCGTGATCGAGCAGTTCGTCGACTTCGCCTGCGAGGTGTCGGCCGTGGTGGCCCGCTCGGCGAGCGCGGCCGTGCGCGTGTTCCCGATCGCGGAGAACATCCACACCAACCACATCCTCGACACGACCATCGTCCCCGCCCGCGTGCCGCCCGAGGTCGCGGCCCAGGCCGAGCGGCTGGCGCGGCTCGTGGCGGAGCGGATCGACCTGGTCGGCGTGATGGGCGTCGAGTGCTTCGTCACGCGCGCGGGCGAGGTGCTGATCAACGAGCTCGCGCCCCGCACGCACAACAGCGGCCACTACACGATCGACGCGTGCGTCACCTCGCAGTTCGAGCAGCAGGTCCGCGCCATCTGCGGCCTCCCGCTCGGGGCGGTCACGCTCCTCTCGCCCGTCGCGATGGTGAACATCCTCGGCGACGCCTGGGCGCGCGGGGAGCCGAAGTGGGACGCGCTCCTCGCGCAGCCGAACGTCCGGCTCCACCTCTACGGCAAGGCCGAGCCCCGTCCCGGCCGCAAGATGGGCCACTTCACCGTCACCGCCCGCGACGCGGACATGGCCGCCGAGCTGGCGGCGAAGTACCAGGCGCGGCTGGGGTAAGTTGGATTTTCCGGGGAGAGCGCTGCCCCCGGCGCCTTGCGCCCTTCGGCCGGGGGAGGGTGCGGGTCGAGCCAGGAGCGGCGCGATGGTGGAGACGATCGGGCTCGGGTGTTTCCGACAGCTTCGACCATCCGACTCCCGATCAAGTCGTCTACCGGTCTCACTTGGCCAGAGACAAGACGGGGTGATCCACCTGACGGGCCGCGCAGGCGAGCGCAGCCTGGATGTCCTCTCGCTTAGGGTAGGGATGGCATGCGAGGATCTCCGCCTCGTTCGCCCCGCCCGCGAGCATCTCGAGCACATCCTTGCCCCCCATACGCATGCCCCGAGGGCACGGACGTCCACCACATGGGTCGGGGTCGCAGGTGATTCGTCGCCGCGGGATCGCGTGGAACAACGGTTCGGCCCGTCACCGACCGCAAGCACGTCCCTGGCTGGCGGAAAACAGGGAACCGACGCAGCTGCGAGGCCTGAGAAGTCATCCCACGCAATCACGGGCCGGGCGGCCGCGTTGACCCTCGCTGCGCGCCCCGATTGAGCCCCGTCGAGCCCCGCAGCGACGGGGCAAAGGTGGGCTTCTCGATCCAGACCCTCCGCCTGCTGCGTCCCTTGGAAGGATGGCCGCTCTTGGCCGGTTCAGGCCGTTGCGGTCACGCGGCTAACGCACGGCGCGACGGACGGACGATGTCTGCCTTGGTCGAGACAGCCGCTCCGGCCTCGGCCCCGGTGCTTGTCCGAAGCGTGAATGGCGTCCGGCCTATACCGCCACGGCAAGGATCAGCCCGGGCCACCGAAGGGGCTGGACGGCGGCGGGGGGGGAGGCGGCGGCGGCGGGGGCGGAGGAGGAGGAGGAGGGGGAGGGGGAGGAGGCGGCGGGGGCGGAGATGGGGGCAGGTTGGGGTTCTGTGGATTCTGATTGTTGGCCGGCGGAGTCTCCTGGTTGTTCTGGGGCGGCGGAGTCCCTTGGTTGCTCTGGAGTCCCTGCTGACTCTGACCCTGCCCCTGACCGGCCAAGATGGCGCTGACCTGACTGGCGGTTGAGGGGTTTGCGGAGGACAGAGCGGTGTTGGTCGATGCTTGAGTCAGTGTCTGGGTGACGGATTGGGCCGCGGTCGGTGCGGCCGCAGCAACGTTCTGGCTCGTCGCGGCAGAATAGGCGTTGGCCATGACGGCAATCGCGGCCTGGGGGGACGCCTGATAGACGACGGGATTGGCGACAAGCTGAGCGGCGGTGGATGCGATCACTCCGACTGCTTGAGGGGCAGCCGCCTGGGCAGATGGCTGGACGGCGACTCGCGCCGCGGTGGCCGCGACGGAGGAGGCCTGGCTTGGGGAGGAATTCATCACGGCGTTGGACGACACCGCTTGGACAGCGAAGGCCGCCAACTGCACGGCGGCGGCCGGATTCGTGTTCACGATGCTCTCGGCGAGCGTGGCGGCGCTGGTGGCGACGGAAGCGACGGTCGTCGTGCTGTTTGTCGCTTGGGCGACCTGCAAGGTCGTGGCGGCCAAGCTCGCGGCTGCCGACGGAGCCACTTGGGCGACAGTCGGATTGCCGAAAATCCTGGCGGCAGTCGCCACAACAGTGGCGGTCTGTTGCGGTGCGAACGTTTGAACCGCGCCTGCGTTCACGGCCTGGACGGCCGCAGACGCGACACTGACGGCTGCCAGAGGGTTGACCGCCAGGAGTTGCTCGGCGACGGCGATGACTTGGCTCGCGAGCGCGCCTGAGCGAGTGGGGTTGCCGGCCGAAAGTGCGGTGATGGTGTTTTGGATGGCCTGAGCACTGCCCGATCGCACGGCGGCCTGCAGGGCGGGAGGCAGCGCCGCGAGCGCATCGGTGCTAGCTTGCTGAGCCAGCGAGGCCGGCACGCTGAACAGCGCGGCCAGGACCGACAAAGCGACGAAGAAGGAGCGAAGTTTCATGGCGGGTGAGGGATTGGTGCGACTAACCAGCAGCTAGATGCCGAGGCAAGGCCACAACTCCGCTTGGAGCGTCCTAGCGCCCCCACAACTCCCGCGCTCGGCGGGTGACCATTCCACAAGGGGATGATCCGTCGTCGCGTTTCGGGCGCCGCGGAGCGAGCCGCATCGAGAATCCCCGGAATCCGGGCCCGGGGCAGCTCCCGTGTGGGTGCCGGACTCCAACCTTCGATCGACGCGGCGTGCTCAAGCGCTCCGAGGTCTGTGCGCGGGGAGCCGAGGGCCCGATCTGATGGGAGGCATCGAGGGTGGTTCGCGGCGGTCGGCGCAAAGCCCCGTCGCGGTACTCGCGGACACGGCGATGGCCCGCATCCGAGGCGTGAGGACCGCTGCGGTTCCCTGCCCCGCAATCTCGACCGGATCTACCTCACCGTCACCGTGCCGATGGCCGAGAGCTTGGACTCCTCCGTGCGGTCGCCCCAGAGGGTGAGGGTGAGGCGGGATTCGAGGCGGTAGGGGGCCGTGCCGGCGGCGAGCGAGGCGCCGCGCTCGAGCTCGAGCTTGCCCTGCTGCTCGGCGACATTCTGGGCGGGCACGCCGGTGGGGCGGTCGTACTTGAGGATGCCGACCTGCCGGCCGTCGAGGAAGACGCGGTGGTCGGCGCGGAGCAGGTTGTAGGCGACGAGGTTCGGGTTCACCACGCGCACCGTCGCCGTGGCGCCGCCGTCCGGCGTGCGCTCGAGCGCCACGAGCTCCAGGGAGAGTCCCGCGAGCGGGGCGGTCGAGGAGCAGCCGGCCCCGAGGGCGAGCAATCCGAGCAGGAGGACGGGGAGGAGGAGGCGCTTCATGGGTGCTGGAGTCTGGGCCGCCGACCCGGGTCGGCAAGGCGTTATCCCTCCGGGAAGCCTCACTTCTCGGCGCGCTTGTCCTTCCCGGCGCGGCCGCGGCCGCCTCCGCCCACCTCGAACTGGGCGATGGCGCCGGCGGCGGCGAGGACGAGGACGGCGGGGAAGATCCACGGGTTGGCGTCCACCAGCGCCGGCAGGTGCTGCGGCTGGCGGAGGTGGAAGAGCCAGTCCACCTGCGCGGCGAAGTACGCGATCGCGAGGACCGCGCGGAAGGCGCCGAGGAGAGCGGTGGCGAGGATGAGGACCGCCTTCTGCAGCTTGACCGCGGCGAATCCGCCGACGATGCCGACGACGACCGAGGCCAGCAGCGCCACGGCATGGTGGTAGTGGGACAGGAGGAGGATCGCGAGGGTCGCGCCGAAGCCGAAGCCGGCGAGGAAGACCGCGCCGAGGTAGAGCAGGAACGCGAGGCCCGCGCCCGCCAGCGCGCCGACGGCCAGCGCCGCCCAGACGCCGCCGCCGTCGAGCCCCGCGGCCAGCGCCGCGGCGTGGGCCAGCACCGCGCCGACCGCGCCGCCGAGGGCGGCGATCGTGACCTTGAAGACCCGGTAGCCGAGGAAGCAGTCGAGCAGGCCCCACGCGAGCAGGCCCACGGAAAGCCACGGGAGCAGGTCGGGATCGACGTTCACGGGGCGAGGCAAGCGGGGCGGTCCGCGCCTGACGATGCCGGAATTCCCCGCCGCGGGTTCAGCGCGCGAGGTAGAGCGGCGCCCCCGGTCCCATCGGCGCGCCGACGACAATCCAGCCGATGAGCAGGAGCGTCCAGACGACGAGGAAGGCGAGCGAGTAGGGCAGCATCGTGGCGATGAGCGTGCCAATGCCGGCCTTCGGGTCGTACTTGTGCGCGAAGGTGAGGATGAGCGGGAAGTAGCTCAGGAGCGGCGTGATGATGTTCGTCACGCTGTCGCCCACGCGGAATGCGCCCTGCACGAGCTCGGGCGAGTAGCCGAGGAGCATGAACATCGGCACGAAGACCGGGGCGAGCAGGGCCCACTTGGCCGAGGCGCTGGAGATGAGCAGGTTGACCGTGCCCGCGAAGATCACGACCGCCACCATGAGCAGCACCGGCGCGTCCTGCAGGCCGAGCTTGGTGATGGCCTCGGCGCCGGTGACGGCGGTGATGATGCCGAGGTTGGTCCAGCCGAAGTAGGCGATGAACTGGGCGGCGAAGAACGCCAGCACGATGAACGACGCCATCGACTTCATCGTCGCGGTCATGCCGCTCGCGATGTCGTGGTCGCTGCGGATGGTGCCCGCCGCGACGCCGTAGGCCACGCCCGGCAGCAGGCCGGCGAGGAAGATGAACGTCACCAGCCCGCGCATGAAGTACGAGTCCTTGAACTCGGGGTTCTTCGGGTCGAGGAGGAAGCCGTCCGCGGGCAGCACGCCCCACAGCACCACCGCGCCGAGGAGCGCGGCGGCGCCGGCGGCGGCCCAAAGGCCGCGGCGCTCCTCGCGCGACAGCGGCTTGATCTCGTCGCGCGGGGCGCCGCCCCGGTAGTCGCCGAGGCGCGGGGCCACGACCTTCTCGGTCACCCACGTGCCGGCGGCGACGATGGCGAAGGTCGAGACCGCCATGAAGTAGTAGTTCGCGACCGCGGTGACGTTGTAGGTCGGGTCCACGAGGTGCGCGGCCGCCTCGGTCAGGCCGGCGAGGAGGACGTCGATCGACCCCACCAGCAGGTTGGCGCTGTAGCCGCCGGAGACGCCGGCGAAGGCCGCGGCCAGTCCGAGGAACGGGTGGCGGCCGAGGGCGTGATAGAGGGCGGCGGCGAGCGGGATGAGCAGCACGTAGCCGACCTCGCTGCCGGCGTTGGACATCACGGCGGCGAAGACGACCATCGGCGTGATGAGGGCGCGGGGCGAGGCGAGGACCACGACGCGGAGCAGCGCGCCGAGGAGGCCCGCGTGCTCGGCGATGCCGATGCCGAGCAGGCACATGAGCGAGATGCCGAGCGGCGGGTAGTTGAGGAAGTTCCGCACCGCCTCGAGGATCATGCGGTTGACGCCCTCGACCGAGAGGAGGTTGACGACCGCGACCGTCTTGCCCGTCGCGGGGTTGGTGACCGCAACGCCGGCCGAGTGCAGGGCCCAGGAGAGGACGACCACGAGCGCCGCCAGCAGGGCGAAGAGCGTGGCTGGGTTGGGCAGGGCGTTGCCGGCGCGCTCGATGCCGTCGAGGAAGCGCTGGAAGAAACCGGTGGACGCGGGCCGCGGGGTGGTCGGGCTGCTCATGACGGCGGTGCGCTCAGGGGGTCAGGTAGAGGCCGGCGCCCGGTCCCATCGGCAGGCCGAGGAGGATCCAGGCCATCAGCATCAGCGTCCACGCGATGATGAACGCGATGGAGTAGGGCAGCATGGTCGAGACCATCGTGCCGATGCCCGTCTGCGGCCGGTAGCGGTTGGCGAAGGTCACGATCAGCGGGAAGTAGGCCATGAGCGGCGTGATGATGTTGGTGCAGCTGTCGCCCACGCGGTAGGCGCCCTGGACCAGCTCGGGCGTGTAGCCGAGGAGCATGAACATCGGCACGAAGACCGGGGCGAGCAGGGCCCACTTGGCCGAGGCGGAGCCGATGATGAGGTTCACCGTGGCGGTGAAGAACACGAGCGAGACCATCAGCAGCACCGGGCTGTCCTGCAGGCCGAGGGCCTTGATGCCGTTGGCGCCGTTGACCGCGAGGATCGTGCCGAGGTTGGTCCAGTTGAAGAGGGCGAGGAACTGGGCGGTGAAGAACGACATCACGATGTACGACGCCATGGTCGCCATCGAGGCGTCCATGCCCCGCACCACGTCGTGGTCGTTGCGGACCGTCTTCGCGCCCAATCCGTAGGCGAGGCCCGCGACCAGGCCGTAGAGGAAGATGAAGAAGATGAGCCCCCGCATGAAGTACGAGCCGAGGAGGGTCGGGGTCTTCGGATCGAGCAGGAACCCGCCCGCCGGGGTCAGGCCCCACACGATCAGCGCCGTGAGGCCGCCCATCGCGGCGAGGGTCCACCAGAGCCCGCGCTTCTCGTCGGCGCTCAGCGGCACGATCGGCTCGCGCGGGGCGTCGCCGTCGTAGCGGCCGAGGCGGGGCTCGACCACCTTCTCAGTCACGAGCCAGCCGATGCCGGTGAGGAGGAAGGTGGCGGCGACGAGGAAGTAGTAGTTGGCGGTGGCGTGGACGACGTAGCCCGGCTTCACGCCGGCCGTCGTCGCGGCCGCCTGGGTGATGCCGGCGAGCAGCGGGTCGATCGTGCCGAGCAGAAGGTTGGCGCTGAAGCCGCCCGACACGCCGGCGAAGGCCGCCGCGAGGCCGGCCAGCGGGTGGCGGCCGACGGCGTGGAAGAGCGCCGCGCCGAGGGGGATGAAGAGGACGTAGCCGATGTCGCCGCCCGAGTGCGACATGATGCCGCCGAACACCACCATCGGGGTCAGCAGCTTGGGCGGGGAATTGAGCACGATCAGCCGCAGCAGGGCCGCGATGAGCCCGGTGCGCTCGGCCACCGCGATGCCGACCAGGCACGCGAGCACCGTGCCGAGCGGGGGGAAGTTGATGAAGTTCGGGACGAGGCTCGTGACGAACCGGTGCAGGCCGTCGAGCGAGAGCAGGTTCACCACGGTGACGACCTGCCCGGTCGCCGGGTGGGTGACCTGCACGCCCAGGCGCGCGAAGATCCAGGAGAGCGCGACCACGAGGACGCAGAGGAGCGCGAAGAGGGTCGAGGGATTCGGAAGCAGGTTCCCGAGGCGTTCGACGATGTTCAGGAAACGTTGGAACGCCGAGCTGGTTCCGGGGGGGTGGGCGGAAGGCATCCGGCGATGGAACCGACGGCGCGAGTCCCGTCAACGCCGCCCTCGCGGATTGGAAAGGCCTGCGGGCCGTCCCAGCCGGCCGGCCGCCCGCCCGGTCAGAACATCGCGACCGCCCGCGCGCTCTCGAGCACGACCCAGGCGGCGGCGAACGCCGTGCCCCAGACCAGCAGCGTGCGGGCGATCCGCCGGCGGCGCAGCGCCCGCTCGTGGCGGTCCACGTGGTGGACGTGCGCCCCGCTGGCCTCGAGGAAGCTCGCGAGCTGGGCCCGCCGCATCGCCGTCGGCCGCAGGCGCCGGTCGAGGCGGCGCGGGGCCGGCCCGGGCAGGGCGTCGAGCAGCTGGCGGAGCGCGCGGGTCACGGCCCCCATCACGGGAAAATCTCGCTTTCGTTCAAGGGCGTTCTCGGTATTCCCGAGCCTTTCATCGCGCCTTTACCGTGCACCTCTTCTCCTACGCCGGAAACCGCCTGCGCTGCGAGGGCGTGGACCTCGCCGCGGTCGCCGCCGCCCACGGCACGCCGACCTACGTCTATTCCGCCGGCACGATCGCCGACAACCTCCGGCGCCTGCGGGCCGGCCTGGACGGGCTCGACCTGCGCGTCTGCTACGCGCTCAAGGCGAACTCGAACCTCGCCGTCCTCCGCCACCTCGCCTCGCTCGGCGCGGCCTTCGACCTGGTGAGCGGCGGCGAGCTGCGCCGCGTGCTGGCCGCGGGCGGGCGGGCGCCGGACAGCGTCTTCGCCGGGGTCGGCAAGTCCGAGGACGAGATCCGCCTCGGCCTCGAGGCCGGTGTGTTCAGCTTCCACGTCGAGAGCGAGCCCGAGCTCGAGCGCATCGACCGGATCGCCGGCGCGCTCGGCCGCGTGGCGCCGGTGGCGCTGCGCATCAACCCCGACGTGGACGCCCACACCCACGCGAAGATCACGACCGGCCGCAGCGAGAACAAGTTCGGCATCCCCCTCGCCCGCGCGGCCGAGGCCTACGCCGCCGCCGCCCGGCTGCGCCACGTGCGCGTGCGCGGCGTGCAGATGCACATCGGCTCGCAGCTCACCAGCCTCGCGCCCTTCGTCGAGGCCGTGCGCAAGGTGGCGCCGCTCGCGACGGAGCTGCGGGCGCGCCACGGGATCGAGTACTTCAGCATCGGCGGCGGCCTCGGCATCGAGTACCGCCACGCCCTCGCCAGCGGGTCCGCCGACTGGTGGGCCGCCCGTCCGGCGGGGGAGCGGCCGGTGACGCCCGAGGAGTACGGCGCGGCGCTCCGCCCGCTCCTCGCCCCGCTGGGCCTACGCATTTTGCTCGAGCCCGGACGCTTCCTCGTGGGCAACGCCGGCGTGCTCCTCTCCCGCGTCGAGTACGTGAAGCGCGGGGCCGGACGCACCTTCGTCATCCTCGACGCCGCGATGAACGACCTGATGCGGCCCGCGATGTACGACGCCTTCCACGAGGTCGTGCCGCTCGAGCGCGACGCGGCCCGTCCGGAGGCACCCGTGGACCTGGTCGGTCCCGTCTGCGAGAGCGGCGACTGCTTCGCCAAGGACCGGCCGATGCCCGAGCTGCGGGCGGGCGAGCTCGTCGCCTTCCTGAGCGCCGGGGCCTACGGCTCCTCCATGGCCAGCCGCTACAACACCCGGTCGATGCCGGCCGAGGTGCTGGTGTCGGGCGACCGCTTCGGGCTGGTCAAGGCGCGCGAGACCTTCGACGCTCTCGTCGCCGGGGAGCGCATCCCCGACTTCCTGCCCCCGCCGACCCCGTGAGCGCCGACCCCCAGCCGCGATTCGCCGTCATCGGCGCCGGAGCGTGGGGCACCGCCGTCGCCGCGCACCTCGCCCGCCTGGGCCGGAGCGTGGCGCTCGTCGCCCGGCGCCCGGAGCACGCGGTCGCGATGCAGCTCGCCCGGGAGAACCGCGACTACCTGCCGGGCATCCAGCTGCCCGACTCGCTCGTCGTCACCGCCGACCTGCGCGCCGCGCTGCTTGAGGCCGACACCGTGCTGGTCGCCAGCCCCTCGCACGCGCTGCGCGCCTGGTGCGAGCAGATGCGCGCCGCGCTGGGCGGCGCCGACCGGCCGCGCCTGCTCATCAGCCTCGTGAAGGGCCTGGAGACCGGCACCCACCTGCGGCCGAGCGAGGTCATGGCCCAGGTCCTGCCGAACGTGAACGTGGCCACGCTCACCGGACCGACCAACGCCGCGGAGGTGGCCCGGGGCCTGCCCGCCGCGATGGTGCTCGCCGTGGCGCGGCCCGACCCGTGGACCGACCGCGTGCAGGCCGCGATGAGCGGGCCCACGCTGCGCATCTACACGAGCGACGACCTCGCCGGCGCCGAGTACGGCGCGTGCCTGAAGAACATCTACGCGATCGCCGCCGGACTCTGCGACGGGCTCAAGCTCGGCGACAACGCCCGCGCCGCGCTCCTCACGCGCGCGCTCACCGAGATGGTCCGCGTCGGCGAGGCGCTCGGCGCCAAGCGCGAGACCTTCTACGGCCTGAGCGGGTTCGGCGACCTCGTCGCCACCTGCCACGGGGCCTGGAGCCGCAACCGCGAGTTCGGCCAGCGCATCGGCGAGGGCCGCACGGTCGAGGAGCTGATGGCCGGCCGCCGCACCGTGGTCGAGGGCCACCGCTCCACCGCCGCCTTCCACGACCTCTGCGTCCAGCGCGGCATCACCGCCCCGATCATGGCGGAGATGCAGGCCATCCTCTACGCGGGCAAGCGGCCGGCCGACGCGCTGCACGCGCTGATGACCCGCGAGCTCAAGCGCGAGACGCACTTCCCGTTCCCCGCCCGCTGAGGCCCGTCCCATGCGCGTCCTCGTCGCCTTCGACAAGTTCAAGGATTCCCTGCGCGCCGCGGAGGCGTGCGCCGCGGCCGGCGAGGCGCTCGCGGCCGCGCATCCCGACTGGACGCTCGACCTCTGTCCGCTGGCCGACGGCGGCGACGGCTTCGCCGAGGTGCTGACCCGCGCCGCCGGCGGGGAGCTCCGCACCGTGCGCGTCACCGGGCCGCGCGGCGCGCCGGTCGAGGCCCGCTTCGGCCTCGTGCCCACGGCCAACCTCGCGGCCGAGGCCCGCGCCCTGCTCGGGGTCGACGGCGTGCCGACGCTCGCCGTCGTCGAGATGGCCCAGGCTTCCGGCCTCGCGCTCCTGCCGGCCGCGGAGCGCGACCCCTGGCACGCGACCAGCCGCGGCACGGGCGAACTCCTCCGCGCCGCCGCCGCGGCGGGCGCGGGCGCCGTCGTCCTCGGCGTCGGCGGCAGCGCCACGCACGACGTCGGACTCGGCGCCCTCGCGGCCCTCGGGCTCGCCTGCCGCGACGTGGACGGACGCGCCATCGATTCCCCGGTGCCCGCGACGTGGGCCGCGGTCGCCGCGGTCGGCGGCAGGATCGAGCCGCCGCTGCCGCCCGTGGTCGTGGCGTGCGACGTCACCAATCCCCTCATGGGCACGTTCGGCGCGGCCAGCGTCTTCGCCCCGCAGAAGGGCCTGCGCCCCGAGGACTTCACGCGCCTCGAGTACATGACCGGCCGCATGGCGGCCCTGCTCACGACCCACGCCGGCAAGCACCCGCTCCTCTGCGAGACGCCGGGCGCGGGCGCCGCGGGCGGCCTCGCCTTCGGGCTCCTCTGCGCGGCCAACGCTCGGCTGACGCCCGGCGCCGCGCTCGTCTCGGCGTGGCTGGGGCTCGACGCCCGGGTGGCGGCCGCGGACCTGGTCCTCACCGGCGAGGGCCGCTTCGACGCCTCGTCGCTCGGCGGCAAGGCCCCCGGCGAACTCGCCCGGCGGGCGGTCGCCGCCGGCAAGCGCGTGCACGTCTTCGCCGGCGCGGTCGAGGGCGAGCTGGCCGGCGCGAGGCTGCACGCCATCACCCCGCCCGGCCTCCCGCTCCCCGCCGCCCTCGCGTCCGCCCGGCCCAACCTCGCGGCCGCGGTGCGCGCGGCGCTCGGTTAGGGCGACGGACGGATCGTCACCGCTGGCAGGTGGCGAAGCGCGGTTGGGCCGCGATGTGGCGGCGCTGGACGTCGAGCCAGGTCTCGTCCACCAGCCGGTCGATCGCGGCCGGTCCCGGGAACTTCCGGCTGAAGCCCGGCTTGTCCGGGTCGATCGTGCTGCGCGCCACCGCGAGGAAGTCGCCGATCAGCTCCCGCGGCGATTCGTCGCCCACCGCGATCCGGATCGTGCTCGCGGTGATGCCGGCCTCGCGCAGCGCCTCCGCGCCCAGCTCCGAGTGCGAGGTGAGCGCCGGGCAGAGGACGAGCGTGTTGCTCTGGCCGAGCGAGACCATGTGGCCGAACATCGGCGCCAGCGAATCGAAGAAGCGCTCCAGCGTGGCCCGCGAGAGCCGGGCCTTCTCGAAGTGGATGGTGAACAGCGGCGCCGGCAGGCCGAGGTAGGAGAGCTTCGCCGCGACGGCGGCGTTCGGGTCGGCGGGATTCGCCGGACCGCTCACCGTGACGAGCGGGTGGGCGGCGAGCCAGCGGGCGAGCACCATCGTGTTGACGCACTTCTTCAGCATGCGGACCTCGAGGGTCTTCATGCCCGTGAGCACCTCGAAGGCCTTGTCCGAGTCGAGGAAGGCGCCCTTGATGTAGTACACGTTCCAGAAGAGCGTGTCGTTCCAGCTCTTGCCGCCGGGGGAGTGCTCGCCCTTGGGGATGAACATGTCCTCGTTGCGGCCGATCACCACGCCGGCCGTGGTCGTGCCGTGGCCGGTCAGGTCCTTCGTGTAGCTGTGCAGCACGAAGTCCGGGCGGCACTCCGGCTCCGGGTGGCGGAGCGGACGGATGAGGAAGGGCGTGCCGACGGTGCTGTCGCAGATGACGGTCAGGCCCGCGGCGTGGGCGGCGCGGCAGATCTCCGGGACGTCGAGGAAGACCCCGTGCGGGTTGCACGGGCTCTCGAGGTAGACGTAGATCCGGCGGCCTGCGGCGAGCCGGTCGGCGTACCGCCGCTGCGTCGCGGCGAGCGCGCGCCGGAAGTCGTCGGCCGTGAAGCCGTCGAAGAACACGACCCCGGCGTCGAGGTTCGAGCGCTTGCCGAACCAGTCGTGGATCAGCTGGTAGGCGCCGCCGTAGATGTTGCGCGAGGAGAGGATGACGTCCTGGTAGCCGATGAGGTGCGAGAGGACGCCGTCGATCGCGCCCATCCCGGAGTTGAAGTTCCAGGCCATGTACTCGCCGGCCTGCGGGCCGCACTCGACGTCGACGATGTGGTTGGCGAGCGAGATCGAGGTCGGGTTCATCAGCCGCGAGTAGATCTCGTGGAGGAACTCCTTCCCCTGGAACGCGTCGTCGATCCACTCCGAGCACGCGTAGAGGTAGGTCGCGGTGCGGGTGATGACGGGGTTGGCGGAGAAGAGCGCGGTGACGTTGTCGAACACCGGGTAGGGCCCCTTCGCCAGCATCGTCGTGTTGGAGTACTGCAGCGACTGGTGCGTCTTGCGGGCGGGGTTCTGCAGGGTGTCGAGGAGCTTCGCCAACTGGAAGGTGAGGAACTTCTTCGCGTTGAAGAGGGCGAGCCGGTCCTCCCGCGGCAGGCGGCCCAGCTCGCGGGTGGTGGCCTCCCAGAGGTCCATCACGTCGCCGTGCGAGGCGTAGAGCCGCTCCGCCAGCGCCAGCAGCGGCTGGCCGACGGGGGAGCGGGGATCGACGCGGAAGTGCTGCAGCTGCTCGACGGCGAGCTCGTGCAGCGTCGTCGCCCGCGTGGTCTTGCGGCGCGGGGAGAGGATGCGGGCGGCCGGCGGCTCGGGGGCGGGCGGGGTGCGGCCGGCGGCCTTCTTCGGCGAGGCGGGGATAGGCATGGACGGATTCTGGTCCCGGGCGCGGCCGCGGGCAAGGGGCGCGGGGCTTTTCGCGCTCGTCACAACCCGCGTTAATGGCAGAGAAAGCGGGCTTGCTCGCCGTGAATCCCGAACGCGCGCGCCGCCTGCTGTGCGGCCTCCAGGAATCCCTGCGCGGGGCCGCGACGGCGGCGCGGCGGCGCGACCGCCGGGGCGCCCTGAAGCGGGTCGACGCGGTCACGTCCGCCGACACGATCTACCGGCTCGACACCGTGGTCGAGCGGACCGTCCTCGCCTGGCTCGGCGCGCACTGGCCGCGGGCCTGGCCGGTCGAGCTCGTGATGGAGGGGCTCGAGGACCGCGGGCCGACGACCTTCCCCGCGGGCACGCCGGTCGCGGCGACGCGGTGGAAGCTCATCCTCGACCCGGTCGACGGCACGCGCGGCCTCATGTACGACAAGCGCAGCGCCTGGAGCCTCGCGGGACTGGCCCCGCAGCGCGGGGCGCGGACGACGCTCGCGGACATCGTGGTCGCGGCGATGACCGAGCTGCCGACCTCGAAGGCCGGGTTCGCCGACCAGCTGAGCGCCGTGCGCGGCCGCGGGGTCCGCGCCGAACGGCTCGACCTCCGCACGGGCCGGCGCGCGCGGTGGCGGCCGCGGCCGTCGACGGAGCGCGACGTGGCCCACGGCTTCGCCTCGTTCGCCAAGTTCTTCCCGGAGGGCAAGGCGTGGCTCGCGGCGCGGGAGGAGGCGCTCTGGCGGGAGCTCGGCATCGCCGGCGCCCGCGGCGGCCAACCGGTCTTCGACGACCAGTACCTGAGCACCGGCGGCCAGCTGGTCGAACTCATCACCGGACACGACCGCTTCATCGCGGACATCCGCCCCCTCGCGTTCGAGGCGCTCGGCCTCGGCGACGGCGCCTCGCTCGCCTGCCATCCCTACGACATCTGCACGGCACTGATCGCGCAGGAGGCCGGCTGCGTGGTCACGGATCCGGCCGGGCGGCCGCTGCGGGCGCCCCTGGACACGACGAGCCCGGTCGCGTGGGTCGGCCACGCCAACCGGACGCTGGCGCGGCGGATCGGGCCGGCGCTGCGGCGCGTGCTGGCGAAGTGACCGTGGCGGGGCGCCGCGGGACCCGTCCTCGGAGAGGCCGGGCTGTAGGGCGGGGTCTCCTGACCCCGCCGATGTTCGCGCGCGATTTCAGGAGCGAGTCCTGAGCCGGACTCATGCAATTGACCTCGCGATGATCTGATTTTTGCCGGCTCTGGCGG
>CAYWTK010000063.1:0-21049 GCA_964460895.1 uncultured Opitutaceae bacterium | reverse complement strand
CGGCGGGGGGCGACCTCCTCGCCCATGAGGAGGGTGAAGAGGGCGTCGGCCTTGGCGGCGTCGGCGATGTTGACCTTGAGGAGGCGGCGCTTGTCCGGGTCCATCGTGGTCTCGTAGAGCTGCTTCGGGTTCATTTCGCCGAGGCCCTTGTAGCGCTGGATGGAGAGGCCCTTGCGGCCGTTGGCGCGGATCTGGCCGATGATCTCGAGGGGGGAGTGGAGCTCGGTCCTGGCTTCGGACTTGGTGCCGGGGTTCTCGGTGAAGACGAAGCGCGCGGACTCGGCGGCGGTGAAGCGCGGCTCGATGCCGGCGTGGGCGAGGGCCTTGAGGAGCTTCACCATCTCGGTGGCCTCGAAGATCTCGTGGACGGTGACGCGGCGCTGCGCGCCGACGGGGGCGGCGCCGTTGGCGGCGCCGGTCGTCGCGTCGACGTCGAGGCCCATCTCGGCGACGAAGGCCGCGCGGTCCTTGTCGGAGCGGAGGAAGCGGTGGGCCTCCTTGTTGCCCTCGCGGATGCGGGCGAGGTAGCGGGGCAGCTCGTGGGTCTTCGGGTCGTGCTGGTCGAGGTACTCGGCCAGCTGGGCGCCGTGGCGGGTGATGCCGCTGCCGAGCTTCTCGAGGGCGGCGAGCATCTCGACGATGGGGTCGATCTGCGCGGGGGCGAAGGCGTGGCCGTCGCCGGCGCGGGCGAGCACGATGTCCTCGGAGCCGAGCTCGAGGAGGATGCGGTTGAGCTGCTCGTCGTTGTCGACGTATTGCTCCCGCTTCTTGCGCTTGATTTTGTAGAGCGGCGGCTGGGCGATGTAGACGTAGCCGCGCTCGATCACGCCCTTCATCTGGCGGTAGAGGAACGTGAGCAGCAGGGTGCGGATGTGGGAGCCGTCCACGTCCGCGTCGGTCATGATGATGATCTTGTGGTAGCGGGCCTTGTCGGCGTTGAAGGCCGAGTCGTCCTCGCCGGTGCCGATGCCCGTGCCGATGGCGGTGATGAGGGTGCGGATCTCCTCGTTCGAGAGCACCTTGTCGAGCTGGGCCTTCTCCGAGTTGATGAGCTTGCCGCGGAGGGGGAGGATGGCCTGGTAGCGGCGGTCGCGGCCCTGCTTGGCGGAGCCGCCGGCGGAGTCGCCCTCGACGATGTAGAGCTCGCAGACGGCGGGGTCGCGCTCGGAGCAGTCGGCCAGCTTGCCCGGCAGGCCGCCGCCGGAGAGGGCGCCCTTGCGGATGGTCTCGCGGGCCTTGCGGGCGGCCTCGCGGGCGCGGGCGGCCATGAGGGACTTGTCGATGATGCGCCGGGCGATGCCGGGCGTCTGCTCGAAGGCGAACATCAGGCCCTCGTAGGTGGCGGAGCCGACGATGGACTCGACCTCGGGGGAGAGGAGCTTGACCTTGGTCTGCGACTCGAACTTCGGGTCGCTGTGCTTGATGGCGATGACGGCGGCGAGGCCCTCGCGCACGTCGTCGCCGGTGATCTGGGGGTCCTTGTCCTTGAGGAGGCTGTTGGCCTTGGCGAACTGGTTGATCGCGCGAGTGAGGGCGGAGCGGAAGCCGGAGAGGTGGGTGCCGCCGTCGGGGTTGTGGATCGTGTTCGTGTAGCAGAGGACGAGGTCGTTGTAGGAGTCGTTGTACTGGAGGACGACCTCGAGGTGGACCTCGGCCTTCTTTCCGTCGATCGACGTCTCGACCTCCTTCGCGATGCGGACGGGCTGCGGGTGGAGGGCGGCCTTGCCCGTGTTGATCTGCTTCACGAACTCGACGACACCGTCCTTGTAGAAGTAGCGCTCGGGCTTCGGCTCGGCGGGGCGCTCGTCGGTGAAGACGATCTCGAGGCCGGAGTTGAGGAAGGCGAGCTCGCGCAGGCGCTGGGCGATGCGGTCGGCCTTGAACACCGTGGTCTCCTTGAAGATCTCGGGGTCCGGCTTGAACGTGATGAGCGTGCCGGTGCCCTTGGCCTTGCCGATGACCTCGAGCTTCTTGGTCGTCTTGCCGCGCTCGAAGGTCATGTGGTGGACCTGTCCGCCGCGGGAGACCTCGACCTCGAACCATTCGGAGACGGCGTTGACGCACTTGGCGCCGACGCCGTGCGTGCCGCCGGAGAACTTGTAGCCGCCCTGCCCGTACTTGCCGCCGGAGTGCAGCGTGGTCAGCACCATCTCGACGCCGGGGATCTTGTACTGCGGGTGGATGTCCACCGGGATGCCGCGGCCGTCGTCGCGGATGGAGATGGAGCCGTCGACGTGGATGGTGACCTCGATGCGCTTGCAGTGGCCGGCGAGATGCTCGTCGACGGAGTTATCCAGCACCTCGGAGACGCAGTGGTGCAGCGCGCGTTCGTCGGTGCCGCCGATGTACATGCCGGGCTTCTTGCGGACGGCCTCGAGGCCCTCGAGCTTGCCCAATTTGGAGGCGTCGTAGCTGTCGCCGGCGGGGGAATTCTTGGCGGGGGAAGGAGCGTCGTCGTGGGCGGACATTCGGGAGGATTTCGGAAGCGGAAAACGTCGCGAAAATCGCCTCCGCGGACAACGGAATTCTTCCTGTTTTTCGGGTCTTTTTCCTGCGCGAAACGGCAATTTCAAGAGTCTGCCATGCAGCGACTTAAAAGAGCGACTTGCCGGCTTCTTTTCGGCCGGTGACCCAGGGTGGCTGGGGGGCATGTCCGGAGGCCTCGGAAGGTCGCGTGGGAGGCATCCGTCAGGCGCGGGTGCGGCGTTGGGAGGATTCGTTTGACGGTGCGGGGAGCGGCGGCGCAGTGTGCGGCCATGGCCGTCGATTTGACCCCGTTGCGCACGCTCCAAGACCACGACATGCAGCGGCTGGCGCTCGAGGCGCAGCTGGCGGCGGTGCCCCGTGAGGTCGCGGCGGTCGAGGGGCGGATCGCCGCCGAGCGTCAGGCGATCGAGTCGGCCAAGGCCGAATTGCACGGTCTGGAGGCGAAGAAGAAGACCCTCGAGAACGAGATCAAATCGGCCGAGGAGCGCGTGGCGCGCTACAAGAACCAGCAGCTCGAGGTGCGGAAGAACGACGAGTACCGCGCGCTGACGCACGAGATCGAGACGACGGAGGGCGTGATCGGCGGCTTCGAGGAGGAGGAGCTGAAGGTGATGTACGCGATCGACGAGGCGAAGCGCCGCTTCGCCGCCGCCGAGGCGACCCTCAAGGGCAACATCGCCGGCCACGAGGCGCGCATCGCCGCCCTGCGCGCGCAGGGCCGCGAGCTCGAGGGGCGGCTGGCGGCCGCGGTCGCCGCCGTCGCGGCGGCCCGTCCCGCCGTGCCCGAGACTCAGCTGCGCACCTACGACCGTTTGGCGCGCAAGCCCGGACTGCCCGTCTGCGTGCCCGTGCAGGGCGGCCGCTGCGGCGGCTGCCACATGCGCGTGTCGTCCAACATCGAGTTCGAGGCGCGCAAGGCGGAGAATCTTGCCGCTTGCGACCAGTGCGGGCGGATCGTTTATTGGTCGGCCTAGCTTCGGAGCCAGGCCTTCGCTCCGAGTTCTTTGAACCCGGAGAGGAAAGTCCGGACACCCCAGGGCAGGATTCCGCGCGCAAGCGCGGGCGCGGCGCGTCAAGGCGTCGCGACGGACAGTGTCACAGAAAACAGGTAGCCCTTCCGCGACCGGCTTCGCCGGGCGAGGGAGGGTGATAGTGAAAAGGTGGGGTAAGAGCCCACCGCGCCGCGCCGCGAGGCCGGCGGCACGAAAAACCCAATCCGGTGCAAGGCAACGTAGGCGGCTGGACGGCCCGTCCGATAGCCGCGGGTAAGCCGCACCCTGTTTCGGCCCTTCGGGGCTTCGCAGGGCGGGGCCCCGTTCGCGGGGACCCGAGAGAAATGAAGGCCGGGCGCACTCCGGTGCGCCGCACAGAATCCGGCTTATGGCGCCGAAGCTAGACCATCCACCATGCGGGGCGCGTCGCGACGAGCGGCGCGCCCCGCGCCTTTTTTGCGGGGGTGGGGAGGCGGCTCCAGCCGCGCGGACGGGGTGAACTCCCGGCGAGGAGCGGACCGGAGCGCGTGGCGCCGATTGATGCGGGGCGAGGGCGCCCCGGCTCCAAGGAACCGAGACGCGGCGCCGCCGCCGCGTTGCGCCGACCAAGATAGGGGGATGCGGCACCCCGCGGCGTTGCGTCCGCCGGACCGGGGCGAGGGTGCCCCGGCTCCAGGGCTTCCGGTGGGGATGCGGCGCCCTCGCCGCGTTCGGCGGTCAGGCCGGGACGGGGGCGTCCCGGCTCCAGGGGAGTCGCGGGGATGCGGGCGGGCGGGCGGGCCGCCCGGACCGGGTCAGAAGTTCATCACCGTCGCCAGCGCCGCGCGGTCCGTCATGCTCGTGATTTCGTTCCAGCGGGAAACGCGGAAGGGGTTGTTGCCGCCGAAATTGCCGAGCGACTCGTCGTAGTGGAACGCGGCGTTGCCCACAACGGTGATGTCGTTGGCGACTACGGAGCCCATCACGTCGCCGTTGCCGTTGATCTTGACGGAGCCCTGGGGGGCGTAGAGCACCGCGCTCAGGGAGCCGTTGCCCGCGATGCGGATGTCCTGCACGCCGCTCGTCTTGGTGCCCCAGATCTGGAGGTTGATCGGCTGGTTCGAGGTGCCGGCGGTCGTGCCGCCGTTCATGATGCCCTGGCCGGAAATGGAGATGTCGCCCGGGGCGTAGATCTCCAGCTTCGCTCCGGTTTCGACGTTGAGCGCGCCCGAGCCGCCGCCGATCGAGATGCTGGTGGTGGTGTTGGACAGGCGCACGACGACTTGCGGCGCGGTGAGGTCGCCCAGGCGCCGGCGCACCTCGAAGGTCGCGTTGTTGAAGTTGATCTGGGTCGTGTCGTAGTAGTACTTGCCGTCGGCCGCGGGCAGGTCGCCGACGCGCGGCAGGGACATGGCGCCCGTGATCCCGCCGGCGATGGTGTAGCCGGACGTCGTCGGCACCGTGACGGCGTCGAAGCTGGCGGAGAAGTCCGTCGAAACGCGGGACGAATCCATCGTGCCGGCGGCCTGGCCGAAGGGGCCGACGCGGCCGTTGGGGCCCACCGTCGGCGGCGATCCGCCCGTGGCGGCGAAGCCCCAGATGTCGGCGTTGTTGACCAGCACGGCGCTGACGGAGACGGAGATGCTGCCGACGCTGCCGCGGTCGTTGTCCACGGCCGCGCTGTAGGGGATGGCGGCCGTGCCCGGGTTGTTGTCGGGATCCGAGTTCCAGGAATCGACCGTGGCGTTGTTGCCGCTGAAGCTGATGCTGTCCTTGGCGACGAGCCCGTTGGCGAACTTCGAGGTCTTCTGCAGGCGCACCTCGATCCATTTCTCGATGGTGCTCGTGGACTGGCCGCCCAAGGTCACGATGGAGCGGGCGATGACGCGCGGCGTGCCGGCGTAGTTGTAGATGTGGACGCGGACCTCGCCGCGGGCGTTCTGGTCGAAGGTCGTGCCCGTCCACTTGCGGCGCATGTCGGTGGTGCCGACGGGGGTCCAGCCGTCGTCGGTGAACGAGTAGGACGAATTGGCCACGAGGCGGTTGATCGAGTACATCGCCTCCTCGAGGCCGTTCTCGGCGAGGTTCATCGCGCCGTTGTTGTAGAGCGAGCGGTTGGCCATCGTGAGCGAACTCCGGCCGACGTTGATGTAGCTCGCGATGGAGATGCCGATGATCGCGCAGAGGATCATCGCGACGATCAGGAGGGAGCCGCGCTGGCCGCGGACGGGGAACGTTTTCATCGGGCGGGTCGGGTCAGGTGGTGACGCGCTTGTTGCGCAGGATGTAGCGCGCCGAGAGCACGAGGTTGGTCGCGCGCGCGACCGTGCGGTTGGCGCGCTGGGCCTCGAGGGAGATCTGCAGCTGCTTCGTCTGCCGCCGGGCGGCCGTCAGGTCGGCGAGGCTCACCGAGGCCCCCGTGATGCTGTAGGGCTGGAAGGTGAACGTCGTGATGCCGGTGATCATCGTGCGCTCGGCGCCGTCGCCGGTGCGGCGGAAGGTCCCGTCGGAGGAGACGTAGCGCCAGCGGATGGTGGCGGTGTCGACCGTGAGGTTGATGTCGGTGCTCGAGGTCCAGACGACGTCCGACGCTTGGCGCACGTCCTGCGCGAACTGCTCGAGCGCGCGGCGCGACTGCGCCTCCATGTCGTTGTAGTTCTGGACGTTCGCGCCGCTGCGGCCGAGGAACAGGAAGGTCGTCATCACCGCCGTGAGGACGAAGGCCGCGAGGCCCGACCCGATGAGCATCTCGACGAGCGTGAAGCCGCGCGCGGCGGCGCCGCGGTCACGGCCGGGCGAGCGTGTAGTAGTAGTCATAGAGTCCGTTCTTCATGTATTTCGTCTGGAAGCTCCGGCGGTGGGTGCGGCCGTCGTAGCTGCGCCATTGCACGGAGACCGTGATGTTGGCCAGGTCGGAGGGCCGGGTGCCGTCGAGCGTGACGGTCCGGGTGATGATGTAGTCGCCGGCGATCGACGAGTGGCCCGAGAAGTAGGTCGCCCCGTCGAACATCTCGACGCCGGCGGGACTGCCCGAGGGGAACGGGGCGGTGGTGTCCGTGGCCGTGGCCATCGTGGTGACGTTGGTCCAGCTGAGCATGCGCAGCCGCTCGATCTCGCTCTGGAGGATCTGCGAGGCGAGCGTCGTGCCGCGGGCCACGTCGAGGAAGCGGAAGCCCTGCTGGAGCGCGACGATCGCCGTCGAGATGCCGAGGGCCATCACGGCGGTGGCCATCGTCACCTCGAGGATGGTGAAGCCCGCCGCGCCGCGCGGGCGGCGCCGGGTTCGGGGAAGGGAGGGAGCTTGCACGCCCCCACCGTAGCGCGCCGCGACGCGCGGCGTAATGGTCCGTCGTAAGTCCTAAACGGCCCTAGCGGCCAGAGCCGATCGGCGATTTCTGCCCCTTGCTTTCCGCGTAGAGGACGGCGGCCTGCGACCGGCGGCTGATCTGCAGCTTCTCGAAGATGTTGCTGAGGTAGTTCTTCACCGTCTTGTCGCTCAGGCCCATCTGCTCGGCGATCTCCTTGTTGGTCTTGCCGTCGGCGACGAGCGCGAGCACGCGGCGCTCCTGGGCCGAGAGCTGCGCGAGCTTGTCCTGCTCGCTCTGCGGGGTCCCGTGGCGCACGAGGTTGAGCACGCGGGTGGTGACGGCGGGATCGAGGATGAACTTGCCGGCCGCCACGTCGATGATGGCCTGCCAGAGCGCCTGGGCGTTGATCTCCTTGAGGAGGTAGCCGTGCGCGCCGCTGCTCATCGCCTCGTACACGAGGTTGTCGTCGATCACCGAGGTGAGGATGAGCACGCGGGTGTCGGGCAGCTTGGCGAGGATCTGGCGGCAGGCCTCGAAGCCCGTCGCGTCGGGCAGGCGGATGTCGAGCAGGACGACGTCCGGCTTGAGGCGCGCCGTCTCCGTGACGGCGGCCCCCGCCGTGGCGGCCTCTCCCACGACCTGGAACTGCGCGCGCTCGCCGCGGGAGCCGAGCAGCGTCTTGAGGCCGGTGCGGACCAGCTCGCTGTCGTCGGCGAGCACGAGGGTGATGGGCTTGGTGGCGACGGACATGGTGACGGGTCAGAGTGGGGGGAATTCGAGCCGGATGTCAGTCCCTTTTCCGGGGGAGGAGCGCACGTCGAGCTTCGCCCCGATCTCGGCCGCGCGCGCCGCGATGTTCGCCAGTCCGCTGCCGCGCACGGCGGTGGCGGGGTCGAAACCGCGGCCGTCGTCGCGGATCCGCAGGACCGTCCGCCCGTCCTCCGTCCCGAGGCCGATCTCGATCCGGACCGCCTGTCCGTGCCGAATCGCGTTGCTCACGCACTCGCGCACGATTTGGAGCCCGTGCACCTCCTGCCGGGGATCGAGGCGGGCGGCGTCCGACGCGAGGGCGAGGTCGATGCGGACGGGGTGGAGCGCCCGCAGGGTCGAGGCGAGCGTCTCGAGGGCGCGGCGGAAGTCCGTGTGGCCGCTCTCCTCGGGTTCGAGGCCGTTGATGAAGCTGCGGACCTCGCGGATGGTCTGGTTGAGGCTCCCCAGCGCCGCGTCGAGCCGGCGCTCGGCGGCCGCGGGGTCGTCGCGCAGCCCGCCCCGCAGCCCCTCGAGGCCGAGTCCGGCCGCGTAGATCGATTGGATCACGCCGTCGTGCAGGTCGCGCGCGAGGCGCGTGCGCAGCTCGGCCGCCTGCCGGACCGCGTCCCGGCTCACCCGGAGCGCCTCCTCGGCGCGGCGGCGCTCCTCCACCTCGCGCTCGAGGGACGCGCGCTGGGCGAACGACTCCGCCGCGAGGGCGGCGAGCCGGCCGAAGACGTCGGGGTCGCGCGGCAGGTCCCCGAGGGTCTCCGCCGAACGGCTGGCCAGGCCGCGCTCGAGCCGGCGGAGGGGCCGCACGATCCACCCGTAGATCGCCGCCCCGCCGCCCAGCAGGATGAGCGTGCCGAACGACGCGAACAGGACCTTGTCCGCGCGGTTGTCGGCCAGCAGCACGGTGAGGGGGACCGGCTCGTAGTCCGCGCAGAGCACGGCCAACAATGTCCCGTCGAGGGCGCGCAGCGGCAGCTCGGTGTAGATGTGGAACGCCTCGTCCTCCGGATGCGGGGCGGCGTGAGGCGAGTCCGGCGTCCGCAGGTGCACCCGGCCGCCCAGCACCTCGCCCAGACGCCGCAGCGAGGCGTCGTCCCACAGCCGGGCGACGACGAACCAGCCCGCGGGGGGCGTCGTGCGGGCGGCGTCGGCGGACGGCTGGATCGGGGCGAGCCGGAACTCGAGCAGCGACCCGTGGACGGTCGCGAACGCGTGCACGAAGTGCTCCTTCTCCAGCCGCTCCTTCATCGACGCGAACGGCAGCGGCAGGTCCTCCAGCGCCCCGTCGAGTCCCCGCACGGTCCCATGCACCTGCCGCCCGTCCGGGGCGAGCACCCACACGCCGTGCGCGTCGAAGCTGGCGAGGCTCGCGTCGAGGTTGACGCGCGCCCACTCCTCGCTCCCGGTCCGCACGAAGGCGAGGAGCTCGTCCCAGTACGAGTAGTCCTCCGCGAAGGTCCGGAGCGACTCGCCGCGCAGCTCGACGACGCGCGCGACGAGCGCCTCCCGCTCGCGGCGCAGGCTCGCGGCCATGCGCTCCGCCTCCCCGGCCTGCGCCGTCCAGAGGTAGCCGAGCGCGGCGCCGAAGCCGGCCACCAGCAGCGCGAGGAGGCCGTAGAGCCGGACGAGCGTGGAGATTCGGGGCATGGCGGCGGGTGGCTTAGGCGAGGCGCGGCGGGCGGGCCATCCGAATCGGCGCGGCGCGGCGCCGCCGCGCGGGGGAGAAAGCGCTTGACTCACCGGAGCGATTTTGGGTCTTTCGCCGCTCGCTCGTTTCCCTCTCCCATGGCCAACACCAAGTCCGCCCTCAAAGCCGCCCGCAAGTCTGCGCGCAACGCCGCGCGCAACCAGGCCGTCAAGTCGCGCCTGAAGACCCTCGCCAAGGCGGTCACCGCCGCCTCCGGCGACGCCGAGAAGTCCCGGGCGGCGGCCATCGCCTACAGCTCCGCGCTCGACAAGGCGGTGAAGAGCCACGTCATCCACCGCAACACGGCCTCGCACCACAAGTCGCAGGTCGCGAAGTACATCTTCACCGCGAAGAAGTAACGCGGCCCCGTCCGGTCCGTTTCCCGGCCCCGCACCTTCCCGGTCGCGGGGCTTCGTTTTTCCTCACCAGCCGGTGAACTTGCCCTCGTGGGGCGAGCGCTCGGCGGGCGTCAGGAGCTCGCGCCAGTTTTCCGGTCCGAAGGGCATGTCGGCCACGAAGTCCCCCAGCGCCTCGTCGTAGTGGAACGCGGCGTTGCCCGTCAGGTCGATCGTCCGCCCGACGACCGCGCCCATCACGTCGGCGTTGCCGTTGATGCGCACCTCCGCGTTGGGGGCGTAGACCGCGGCGCGCAGCGCCCCGTTGCCCGCGATGTGGATGCTCTGGCCGCCCGAGCTCGTGTTGGTGCCGTAGATGAGGCAGGAGATGGGCTGCGGATTCGAGTTCGCGAGGCCGTTGCCGGCGATCTGGATGTTGCCCTCCGTGTAGATCGTGAGGCTGGCGCCGGAGGGGATGATGACGGAGGCGTTGCCGGTCACGTCGAGCGCGCGGGCGCCGGAGCTGGCGGTGAGGATCAGGGTCACGTTGCCGTCGACGGTGAAGGTCTGCCGGCCGTTGAGGCTCAGGCTGGACGTCCGCCAGCGGGTCGTCGTGCCGGCCGTGCCGAGGGTCGCGCCGAGCGAGGCGACCGGCGTTCCGTCCGTCGGCGTCGTCACGTCGGGCAGCGACGCGCTGAAGTCGGTCGAGACGCGGGCGGGATCGACGTTGACGCCGCTGGGCGTGGACCGGCCGGTCACCGAGCCGTTCACGCCGACCTCGGGCGCCGCTCCGCCGGTGTGGACGTAGCCCCAGATGTCGGCCTGGTTGACCAGGACCGCGCGCGACTGCACCGACAGGCTCGCCACGATGCCGCCGTCGTTGCGCACGGATGTCCCGTACGCCACCGGCGCCGTCGCGGCGTTGTTGTCCGGGTCGGAGTCCCAGCTGTCCACCGACGTGTTCGTGCCCGAGAAGGTGATGGCGTCCCGGGCCAGGAGCCCGTTGGTGAAACGGGACCGGCGGCGCAGCGACGCCGAGATGTAGCGGGTCACGTCCGGCACGCCCGGCGACGAGACCGTGGCCTTGACCACGACCGTGGGGCGCGTGCCGGCGGAGAGCGAGGTCTGGTCGACGTGCACCTGCACGCGACCGGTCGCGCTGCCGAGCGCGAAATCGGTGAACGGACGCCACGCGGCGGTGCCGGACGTGGTCCAGCCGTTCCAGGCGTCCGTGGCCCCGGCCGCGGCCCGGTTGAAGCACCACAACGCCTCCTCGGCCCCGGCTTCCGCCAGGTTGAACGCCGCCGCCTGCTGGAAGGCCCGCTGCGCCTGGCGCGCCGTGTTCAGGTTCAGCGTGAGGTAGCTCGACAGCCCCATCGCGAGCACCGACATGATCACGAGCGCCACCACGAGGACGGCGCCGCGGTCCGCCGGGGCGCGGGGCGAGGGGGAGGGAGGTCGGCGATCGGCGGCCATCAGTTGGCGACCCGCTTGTTGCGCAGGATGTGGCGGGCGGACGCGGCCGACTGGCTGGCGCCCGCGGTCGAGCCGGAGGTGCGCTCCGCCCGGAAGACCACCTGGATCTGCTTGGTCTCGCGGTCGTTGGCCGCGGTGTTGTCCGTCACGCCCGGCTGCGCGACCTTGTAGCGGCGGAAGGCGAGGTCGGACGCGACCCCGCGCACGAGGGCCCGCCGCGGCGTCGCGGTGACGTCCTCACCCTCGGCGCGGACGAACGACCGGTAGGTCGGGCTCGAGCTCGTGCCGTCGTAGGCGTAGGTCACGCGGGCGCCCCCCGACAGCGTGAACGTGATGCTCTGCTGGCCGTTCCAGCGGATGTCGGTGGCCCGCCGGGCGTCCTGGGCGAACGTCTCCAGGCCCCGGCGGATCTCGCTTTCGAGTTCGCTCATCGCGCTCGCGCGCAGGCCGGTGCGGCCGGCGAAGAGGAAGGCGCTGAGCACCGCCGTCATCACCAGTCCGCTCAGCGCCGTGGCGATGAGCACCTCGGCGAGGGAGAAGCCGCGGCGGCGCGGGTCAACGGCCGGTGCTGAGGTAGTCGTTGAGTCCATTGCGGGCGTAGCGGGTGACGAGTCGGGCGGACTGCGTCCGGCCGTCGGCCCCGCGCCATTCGGCGGTGAGCAGGATCTCCTTCATGTCGGCCTTGGGCGCCGAGATGGTCCGCGTGCAGCGGTAGCGACTGCCGCCCGCGGCCGAGTCGGGGGTGAACTCCACCGCCGTCCCCCCGGAGGCGAGCGCCTCGAGCTGGGACCAGTTGTAGAGGCGCAGGCGCTCCATCTCGCCCTGCAGGACCTGGGTCGCCCCGCTGAGCCCGCGGGCGCGGTCCAGCGCCTGCACGCCCGACTGCAACGCGCTGAGCGCCGACACGATGCCGAAGACGAGCACGAGCGAGGCGACCATCACCTCGACCAGTGTGAAGCCGCCGTTTCGGCGGCGCGGGAGTTGTTCCATGGAAGTCATCAAGGGATTCCCGGGACGAATGATGGGACGTTCGCCGGCCGGCTTGCGAAAGGATTAACCCGACAGGGTCACCCGGCCCTAATCGACTTCCCGCGAAAGCCTGTGTTCGCGGCCCATCGCGGGTTGCGCCGCACCGCCGGCGGCCTTGGATTCGTCGCGTGGACGCCGCGCCCGCCAATCTCCGCCGCCATTTCCTGGGCTGGGACGCCCCGTTGGCGGAGCGGGCGGTCGGCTGGCTGGCGCGGGAGTGGGACCGCCGCGGCCCGCTCGACCTCTCCACCCTCGGCGTCGTCGTGCCGACCCGTCAGGCCGGCCGGCGCCTGCGCGAGCGGCTCGCGGTCGTCGCGGCGGAGCACGGCCGCGCGGTCTTCGCGCCGCGCCTCCTCACGCCCGAGGACCTCGTCCCGCCCGAGCCCGCGTCGGCCGGGGCCCTCGCCGTCCTCCTCGCCTGGGCGGACGTGCTCGCCGGCGCGGACCTCGGCGCGTGCCGCGACGTCTTTCCCGTGGACCCGCCGCGGCGCGACTCCGCCTGGTGCCTGCGCCTCGCGCGGCAGTTCGCAGGCCTGCAGCGGACCCTGGCGGAGGCGGGGCTCACGCTGGACGCGGTCGCCGCCCGCGTGCCCGCCGGTTTCCCCGAACGCGCGCGGTGGGAGCAGCTCGGCGATCTCGCGCGCGAGCAGGCGGAGCGCCTGCGGCGGCTCGGCCTCGCCGAGCCGGAGGCGTCGCGCGTGGCGGCGGCCTCGTCGCCGCCCGCGCTGCCCGGCGTGGCGCGGCTCGTCGTGGCGGCCGTGCCCGACCCGCTCCCGCTCGCGCTGCTCGCGCTGGCCCGGCACGCGGAGCGCGTGCCGGTGGACGTGCTCGTGTTCGCGCCGGAGGCCGACGCGGACGCGTTCGACGGCTGGGGGCGACCGCGGCCGGAGGCCTGGGCGGGCCGCGCGGCGCCGTGGAACGACTTCGCCGCGCAGGTCCACGTCCAGGCCGACCCCGCCGCGCAGGGCGAGTGGATCGCGCGGCTCGCGGAGGCCTACGGCTCCGTCGACGGCCGGCTGGCCTGCGGGCTCGCCGACCCGGAGGTCGCCCCGCGCGCGGCCGAGGCGCTGGCCGCCGCGGGGCGGGCCGCGTTCGATCCCGCCGGCCGCCCGCACCGCGATTCCTCCCTGCACGAACTGCTCGCGGCGCTCGCCGCGTTCGTGCGGGACCCGTCGTTCGACCACACCGTGCGCCTCGGCCGTCATGCGGTGGCGCTCCGCGCCTTCGCGTCCGCCGCCGCCGGCGGTCCCGGCGAAGCCGCGTGGCTGGCGGCGCTGGACGAGATCCGGGCCCGTCACCTTCCCGAGGACCTCGCCCGCGCGAGGGAGGTCGCGTCCGGTCCCGCGGCCGCGGTCCTGACCCGGCTCGACGACCTCCGCCGCGCGCTGCGGCGCGGGCCGCCGCTCGGGGCGCTCGGCGAGGTCCTGCCCGGCCTGTGGCGCGCCGCCGGCGGGGCGGGGGACGTCGCGCCGGAGGTCGCGGAGGCGTGGGGAGACGTGATGGCCCAGGCGGCGGAGGCCGCCGCCGGATTCCGCGGCGTGCCCGACGACCTGTGGTGGGAGGCGGCCCTGCAGTGCTTCGCCGACGGCCGGGCGGAGGAGGAGAAGGTGCCGGGCGCGCTCGAGCTCAACGGCTGGCTCGAGCTCCTCTGGGAGGACGCGCCGCACGTCGTCGTCGCGGGCGCCAACGAGGGGCTCCTGCCCGACACGGTGGCGGGCGACGCCTTCCTGCCGGAGTCCCTGCGCCGCACGCTGGGACTGCGCACGAACGAGCGCCGCTACGCCCGCGACGCCTACCTCCTGCATGCGCTCCTCGCCGCGCGGCGCGCGGGCGGGCGGGTCGACGTGCTCGTCGGCCGGTGCTCCGCCGCGGGCGATCCGCTCAAGCCCTCGCGCCTGCTGCTCGCCGGCGACGACGAGCGGCTCGCCGCGCGCGTCGAGGTCCTCTTCCGCGACCTCGCTCCCGCCGCCGCGCTGCCCGCCTGGAGCCGCGCGTGGCGCCTCCGGCCCCGCCGCGCCGCCCCGCCCGCGCGGATGCGGGTGACGGGTTTCCGGCGCTACCTCGAGTGCCCCTTCCGCTTCTACCTCGGCGACGTGCTGCGGCTCGAGGCGGTCGACGCCGTGAAGTCGGAGATGGACGCCTTCGACTTCGGGTCGCTGTGCCACGGTCCGCTCGAGCTGTTCGGCGACCCGCTGTGGCGCGACTGCGCGGACGAGGCGGCGCTGGCCGCGCAACTCGAGGAGCGCCTCGAGCGCGAGGTCGCCCGCTGCTTCGGCGGCGCGCTCTCGCTGCCGCTCGAACTGCAGGTGGAGTCGGCGCGGCAGCGGCTCCGCCGCGCCGCGGCCGTGCAGGCCGCCGAGCGCGCGGCCGGCTGGGTCGTGGTCGCCGTCGAGCGACCCTTCTCGCTCCAGGTCGAGGGCCTCGAGGTCGCCGGCCGCATCGACCGCGTCGACCGCCACGAGGCCACGGGCGCGTGGCGGGTGGTGGACTACAAGACCACGGACCTCGGGCGGGGACCGGCCGAGACGCACCTCGCGCGGAAGCCCCTGAATCCCGGCGCGCCGGAGCTCGCGCGGGCGCCGTCCGAAGGCGACGCGGAGCGTTTCTGGACCGACCTCCAGCTGCCGTTCTACCTCGAGGCGCTGCCGGGCCTCGGTTTCCCCGGGCCCGCGACCGCCGCGTACTTCCTGCTGCCCAAGGCCGTCGGGGGCACGCGGCTCGCGGCGTGGGAGGGCTACTCGCCGGAGCACCACCGCTCGGCCCTCGCGTGCGCGGCGGCGGTCGCGCGCGGCGTGCGCGCCGGCGCCTTCTGGCCGCCCAACGAGACGATCGCGCCCGAGCGCGACGACTTCGCCGCGTGCTTCCACCGCGGGGTCGCGGCCAGCGTCGCCTGGGAGGAGGACCGGACCGCATGAGCGCGAGCCGCCACCTGCTCATCCGCGCGTCCGCCGGCACGGGCAAGACCCACGCCCTGACGGACCGCTACGTCGCGCTGCTCGCGGCCGGCGCCGCGCCGGAGCGGATCGTCGCGCTGACCTTCACGCGCAAGGCGGCCGGCGAGTTCTTCGACGGCATCCTGCGCAAGCTCGCCGGCGCCGCGCGCGACGCGGACGCGGCGCGGCGCCTGGGCGCGGCCGTCGGCCGGCCCGGGCTCGTTCCCGCCGACTTCCGGCGGCTGCTGCGCACGGTGGTCGACGCGCTGCCCGCGCTGCGGCTCGGCACGCTCGACGGCTTCTTCGCGCGGATCGTGCGCGCCTTCCCCCTCGAGTTGGGGCTGGCGGGCGACTTCGACGTCCTCGGCGAGGCGGAGCAGCGCGTGGAGCGGCGCCGCGTCCTCCGCCGGCTGCTGCTCGCCGGCCGGGCCGCGGCCGACGAGCGGCGGGCGTTCCTCGAGGCGTTCAAGCGCGCGACGTTCGGCGCCGAGGAGAAGCGGCCCGGCGTGGAGCTGGACCGCTTCCTCGACGAGCACCACGAGCGCTTCCTCGAGGCGCCCGACCCGGCCGGCTGGGGCGACGCCCGGCGGATCTGGCCGGACGGGCAGCCGTGGCTCGCGGAGGTGGACGCCGCGGCGGCGCGCGCGACCCTCGCGCGGTGGCTCGCGGCCGCGCCGGTGTCGGACCGGCACCGCGGCCGCTGGGAGGGTTTCCTCGCCGACTTGGCCGACTGGGCTCCGGGCGCGCCGCTGACCAAGCCGCTCGCGTACGTCCTCGACCGCGCGCTGGAGCGCCTGCCCGCGCTCGAGGCGGGCGACGGCGGACCGCGCTTCGACCGCAGCGACCAGCCGCTGGATCCCGCGGCGGCGCGCGCGCTCGCGGCGCTGGTCCGGCACGTCGCGGGCGGCGAGCTCCGGCGGCGGCTGGAGCGCACGCGCGGCCTGCATGCCGTGCTCGCGCGGTACGACGCGGCGCACGACGAGCTCGTGCGCCGGGCCGGCCGGCTGACCTTCGCCGACATCGAGCGGCTCCTCCGGACCGACGCCCGCGCGCCGCTGGCCGGCGAAGGCCGGCTGCTGCTGGACTACCGCCTCGACGGCGGGATCGACCACTGGCTCCTCGACGAGTTCCAGGACACCAGCCGCGGCCAGTGGAGCGTCCTGCGCAACCTGGTGGACGAGGCCGTGCAGGACCCGGAGGGCCGGCGGACCTTCTTCTGCGTCGGCGACGAGAAGCAGGCGATCTACGCGTGGCGGGCCGGAGACTCGCGGCTGATGGGCGAGATCCTGGAGCACTACAATCGGGGCGGCGAGGAGGTCGTGGCGACGCGGCCGCTCGACGCCTCGTGGCGCTCGGGGCCGCCCATCGTCGCGCTCGTCAACGCGGCCTTCGGCGACGGCGACGCGCTCGCCCGCGTGCTGCCGGACGCCGCCGCGCGGCGCTGGAGCGAGGGCTGGCGTCCCCACGTTTCCGCGGTGCCCGGGCGCGACGGCCAGGCGGTGCTGCTCGCGGCCGCGGACGCGGACGGGCGGCGGCGCGTGGCGCTCGCGGTGCTCCGGGAACTCGAGCCCCTGTCGCGCGGCCTCACCTGCGCGGTGCTCGTGCAGACGAACGAGCAGGCGCTGGCGTGGGCGGACTTCCTGCGGCGCGAGGGCGGGCTGCCGGCGGTGGCGGAGTCCGACCTCGCGGTCGCGACCGACAATCCCGTCGGCGCCGCGCTGCTCGCGCTGTTCCAGGCGGCCGCCCACCCGGGCGATTCGCTCGCGCGGGAGCTGGTGCGGATGTCGCCCCTCGGCGCGCTCCTCGAAGCGGAGGGCGTGCGCGACGGCGACGCGTGGACCGGTCGGGTGCTCGCCGAGGTGCAGGCCGGGGGCTTCGAGCGCGCGGCCGCGGGTTGGATCCGGCGGCTCGGGCCGCGCCACGCGGAGGACGCGTTCTTCGCCCTGCGGGCCCGCCAGTTCCTCGCGGGCGCGGCCGCGTTCGACGCCGGGGGCAGTCGGGACGTCGACGAGTTCCTCGCGTTCATGGAGAGGCACCGCGTGCGCGAGGCCGAGTCGGCCGGCGTCGTGCGGGTGATGACGATCCACAAGTCCAAGGGGCTCGGATTCGACGTCGTGCTGCTGCCGGAACTGGAGGGCGGCGGGCTCGACTCCCCGCGCGAGGGCCTGGCGGTCGCGCGCGACGGCGCGGGGGCGGTGCGCTGGGTGCTGGACCTTCCGCCTTCCCGTTTCGCGGCGGCCGATCCGGTGCTGGCGGCCCATCTGGCGGCGGCCCGGGAGGAATCCGCCTTCGAGGCCCTGTCGCTGCTGTACGTCGCGCTGACCCGGGCGAAGCGCGGGCTCTACGCGGTCGTGGAGCCCGTGGGCGATTCGGTCGCCAAGAGCTACCCCCGTCTCCTGGCCGAGGCGCTCGGGGGCGAAGTTCGCCCGGTTCGCGTCGGCGGACGCACGCTTGAGGGCCTGTGGGCCGAAGGAGACGCGGATTGGCACCTCGGGCAGGCCGCGGGCGCGCCGACGGAGGCCGTCCCGTTGCCGGCACCGCTGCCCGTTCCGGCGGTCGCCCGTCTTCCGGCGCGGCGAGCCGGTCAGGCGGTCGGGGTCCCGGTGGCCGTCGCGGACCTGGCGCCCCGCAGTCGGGCGGCGCGGCGGTTCGGGGCGGAGGTGCACGCCCTGCTGGCGCAGGTGGATTGGTGCGCCCCCGGCGAGGAATCGGCCTGGCAGGCCCGGTGGCGGGCGTCCGGCGGCGGGCCGGAGGCGATCGCCGCCGCCGTGGGTTGCCTCGCCGAGCCCGGGCTGGCGGAGATTTGGGCGCGCCCCGCCGGGGGCGAAGTGGACGTCTGGAGGGAACGGGCGTTCGAGGCCGTGCTCGACGGGGTCTGGGTCAGCGGCGTCTTCGACCGCGTCGTCGTGGTGCGCGACGCCGGGGGGGCCGTCCAATCGGCGACCATCGTCGACTTCAAGACCGACCGGGTCTCGACAGAGGGGGACGTGGCGGCCGCGGTGGAGCGGCACCGTGGGCAGCTCGACGCCTACCGACGTGCGGTCGCGCAGTTGACGGGGCTGGCTCCCGGCGCCGTGGCGACGCGGCTCGTCTTCACGGCCCTGCGGCGCCGGGTGGACGTCGCCGCCTCCTAGAGAACTTCGGGCTTTACAGCCGGATTCCCGCGGCGCACGGTCCGACCCCTCACACCTCTCCCTATGGGCAATCTCAAGAAGAAGCGCCGTCTCAAGATGTCGAAGCACAAGCGCCGCAAGCGCCTGAAGGCTAATCGCCACAAGAAGCGCACGTGGCAGAAGTGACGCGGCGGTTTGCGCCGCCCTCCCGGCCACCGCGTCCGGTTTCGAGCCCGCCTGTTCCGGCGGGCTTTTTCGTCGCCCGGCTTGTGAATTCCCCGTCGAAAGCGGCCGAGGCCCATGGCCTGATGGGGTTTTGGTCTTGTCTCGGCTGGGGTGCTCTCCTATCCGCTTCCTACGCAACGGACTTTCGTTGCCTTCGGTTCGCAGACGGATTGGCCGTCGCCGAGTGACCGGCCACCTACCCCAAGCACACACGCATGTTCGGCAAGAAGACCAAGGGCTTTTGCGTCGATTTCGGCGAGCAAGCCGTGCTTATCGCACGTCTTTCGCAGGAAGCTGCGCCGCTGGTGGTTGAGGAGCTCAAGGAGTTCGGCGTCGGCGACAAGGAGGGCATTCAGGCTTGGGTGAAGGCCGCCGAGGGGAGGGGAGCCACCGGCTACGCCCATTCCCGGTGCGGCATCTACCCGACCCGTCGGCTCATCCGGCGTCAGACGCTCGACCTCAAGCGGGCCAAGGAGCCCGGCTATTTCAACGAGGTGCTGAGCCAGCAGTTCCGCATCGAGGCGGACAAGTTCACGACCCTGGTGCTCAACCCGGTGGATGGCTTGGAGTTCGACACCGCGAAGGCCGCGCAGAAGGAGGCCCTGTTCTGCGGATTGCCGTCGGAGGACGTCATCACCTGGCAGGACACGCTCCTTTCCCTCGGCGTCTACCCCGAGAGGCTGGAATTGGGCACGGTGGCGACGCTCGGGGCGCTCGTCAGCTACCAGAAGTTCAAGGATTCCAAGACTCCCGTCCTCGTCCTCGAGATGGGCGACGAGTCGACGCAGTCCTTCATCGTCAGCGCCGACGGCATCGACATCACGCGTCCCATCTCCAGCGGCGTCGCCTCGATGATTCCGGTCGTCCAGAAGGAACTGGGACTCAAGGACGAGGAGTCGGCGAAGAAGCTCTTCTATTCCAACACCTTCGATTTCACGAGCATGGGCGGCACGCTGATCAAGAAGCTGCTCAAGGAGCTGCAGTCCTCGATCGGGTTCTACGAGGTGCAGACCGGCCAGTCGATCGGTGGCGTCCTCTGCCTGCAGCTGCCGCCCAGCCTCGGCTGGCTCGGGTCGACGGTCGCCGGCGCCCTCGGCGTCAGCCCGTCCAAGGTCGAGGTCGCGCCTTGGGCCGAGTCGCTCGGCATCACCTTCGCCCCCGGAGTCCAGCCCGCCGCCCCCGACGAGCGCTGGCTCGGTCTGTTCGGTCTGATCGCCACCTACGAAAATGCCCCTGCCGTTCCTGAACAAAAAGCGTGACGCCGAGCCGGCGGTCGCGCCGGCCTGGCATCCGAATTTCCGCAACTTCGAGCGGTTGCCGGACACCAAGGTCGTCCGGACGAACTTCTTCATCAACGTCGCCGCCGCCGCCGCCGCGGTGCTGCTCGCCGGCTTCGTCGGTTGGCGCGAGTTCCAGGCGGCCTCGTTCCGCCAGCAGGCGGCCGCGGCGCAGGAGCAGATCGAGCGCAACCGCAAGGAGAGCGACGAGGGCCTGCGGCTGACCAAGCAGTTCACGGACGAGGAGCGGAAGTTCGCGGAGGCGTCGGCCTTCACCAAGGCGCCCATCTCCCCGACCGAAATGCTGGCCCTGCTCGGGGCGAGCCTGCCGGCGGAGATCCAGCTCGAGTACCTCGACTTCCGCCCGCACGACCCGACCGACTCGCGCTGCGTGCTGCGCGGGCTCGCGGCCGGATCGAAGGACCAGGCCAGCGGCGCCGCCTCCGCCTACGTGGAGACGCTCCGCACCCAGCCCCGTTTCGCGGAGGTCTTCGGCTCCGTCAACCTGACGACGCTCAACGCCGACGCGCGCTCGGGCATGCTGATCTTCGAGATCGTCCTCAAGTTCAAGGCCCCCGGAGGGAAGAAGTGATGACCGGCGCCGACCTCATCGCCCTGATCAAGAAGCAGCCGATCGCCTTCGCGTGCGGCCTGGTCGTGGCCCTGTGCGGGCTCGCGCTTTACTTCCGCGGCGAGGCCGTGGCCCAGGCCCAGGCCGAGGCCGAGGCCAAGCAGCAGGAGGCGAAGAAGATCGAGACCAACGTCCGCTACGCCAGCGGGCTCGCCGAGGCGGCCGCCGAGATGCAGGCGGCCGGCCGGCAGTTCGACGGGCGTCTGGTGAGGGCGGGCCAGCTGGCCAACAACCTCCAGTTCTTCTACCGGCTCGAGGCCGACACCGGCGTGAAGCTGGTGGACGTGCGCCAGCAGCCCATCCCGGCCCCGCGGACCGGCGAGCGGCGGGGCGCCTACGCGCCGATCCCCTTCGCCGTGTCGCTGCAGGGTTCGCACGCCCAGATCCACGATTTCCTGCGCCGCATCGAGGCCGGACCGCACTTCGCCCGGTTCCCGCAGGTCACGATCACCAAGGTCTCGGGCGGAGGCGACGCCGCCGCGATCGGCGGCCTCAGCGTGTCGGTGAGCATCGAGATGCTCGGAACCCCATGAACGCCGCCCGCCTCGTAATCCTTGGCCTCGCCGCGGCCGTCGCCTCGGCCCAGAACGTCGAGCCCGTCATCGCGCCCAACAAGCGCGACGAGAGCCTGCGGCAGGCCCGCACGATGGTCGCGCCGCGCGATGCCGCCGCCCCCAAGGACCTCAAGGACCCCTTCAACTCCGAGGCCTTCGCCGTCGCCGCCGCCAATGCCGGCGCCGCCGCCCCGGCGACCGCCATCGGCGCCGCCCCCGGACCCGGCGCGGCGCCCGCCGCGCCCGCCCGCCCGGCCGGTC
>CAYWTK010000062.1:0-21288 GCA_964460895.1 uncultured Opitutaceae bacterium | reverse complement strand
TCGGTCGACGAGGGGCACCGGATGCTGGTGTTCTCGCAGTTCACGTCGCTGCTCGCGCTCCTGCGGGCGGAGCTGGAGGCGCAGGGCGTGGAGCACTGCTACCTCGACGGCGCGATGACCCCGGCGGCGCGGCAGGCCGCGGTGGACCGCTTCCAGGGCGACGCCTCCATCCCGGTCTTCCTGCTCTCGCTCAAGGCCGGCGGCACGGGCCTCAACCTCACCGGCGCCAACGTCGTCGTGCACTACGACCCTTGGTGGAATCCGGCGGCGGAGGCGCAGGCGACGGACCGCACGCACCGCCTCGGCCAGACGCGCGTCGTGACCAGCTACCGCCTCGTCTGCGCCGGCACGGTCGAGGAGAAGGTGCTGGCGCTGCAGGACGAGAAGCGCGCGCTGCTGGCGGACGTGTTCGAGGCCAGCGACGCCGCGGCGGCACGGCTCGGACTCGAGGAGCTGCGCGGGCTGCTGCGGTGACGCGCTCCCGCCGAATCGCCGGTTGAACCGCTCCGGCGCCGCGGCACACTCCCGGCATGCCCCGAATCCTGCCGCTCCTCGCCGCGCTCGTCCTGCCCGTCCTCGCGGCGGGCGCCGACTTCGCCGCCGACCTCGCGCGCTGGCGCGCCGACCGGGTGGAGCGCCTGCGAGCGCCGGACGGGTGGCTCTCCCTCGTCGGCCTGCACTGGCTCGCGCCCGGCGACCAGTCGGTCGGCACGGCCGAGGACAACGCCGTCCGCCTCGCGGCCGGACCGGCCTACCTCGGGACCGTGCGGCTGGCGCCCGACGGCGCGGTGACCTTCGTCGCGGCCCCGGGCTCGCTGGCCCGCAGCGACGGCCGGCCGGTGCGCGGCTCGGCGGTCGGCGCGGTCGAGCTGGAGTACCGCTCGGGGCGACCGAGCGTGGTGGAGGCGCGGAACGTCAGCTTCGTCGTGATCCAGCGCGGCGACCGGGTCGGCCTGCGCGTGCGCGACACGGAGTCGCCCGGCCGGCGCGACTTCGCGGGCCTCGAGCATTTTCCGGCCGACCCCGGCTGGCGGATCGAGGCCGAGTGGGTGCCGTTCGCCGCGCCGCGCGAGATCCCGATCACGAACGTCCTCGGCCAGACCTCGCCCGCGCGCTGCCCGGGCAAGGCGGTCTTCGTCCGCGACGGCCGGCGCGTCGAGCTCCTGCCGATCCTGGAGGGCGACGACCCGCGGCTGTTCTTCATCCTGACCGACGGGACGAGCGGGGTGGAGACCTACGGCGCGGCGCGGTTCCTGTACGCGGAGCCGCCGCGGGACGGGAAGGTGGTGCTCGACTTCAACCGGGCGTACAACCCGCCCTGCGCGTTCACGCCCTTCGCCACCTGCCCGCTGCCGCCGCGGGAGAACCGCCTCGAGCTGCGCATCACCGCCGGCGAGAAGGCGTACGCCGGCGCCCACTGACCCGTCCCCCCATGGAGCATCCCGGCGCCCGCGCCCCCGCGGTCGGCTTCGTGCTCGTCACGCTCACGCTGGCGATCATGGGCATGGGCCTGCTCATCCCGGTGCTGCCGAAGCTCGTCGTGCAGCTGCGCGGCGGCGACTTCTCCGACGGCGCGCACGCCTACGGGTGGCTGGTGGGCGTCTACGCGCTGATGCAGTTCGTGGGCTCGCCCATCCTGGGGGCCCTCTCGGACCGCTTCGGCCGGCGCCGCATCATCCTGATCGCGACGGCCGGCTCGGCCATCGACTACGTGATCATGGCGCTGGCGCCGACGCTGGGGTGGCTGTTCCTCGCGCGCGTCGTCGCGGGCTTCACCGGCGGGGTCATGGCGACCGCGAACGCGTACCTCGTGGACGTCACGCCGCCCGAGAGGCGCGCGGGCGCGTTCGGCCTGCTGGGCGGGGCGTTCGCGGTGGGCTTCATCCTCGGTCCCGCGCTCGGCGGCTTCCTCGGCGGCATCGACCTGCGGCTGCCCTTCTGGGTCGCGGCGGCGTGCTCGGCGGCCAACTGGCTCTTCGGCTGGTTCGTGCTGCCCGAGTCGCTGCCGCCCGAGCGCCGGCGCGCGTTCGCCTGGTCGCGGGCCAATCCGGTCGGCTCCCTGCTCGCGCTGCGGCGCTTCCCCGCCGTGCTGCGGCTGGCGGAGGCGTTCTTCCTGATGAACTGCACGCACATGATGCTGTTCTCCACCTGGGCGCTCTACACCGCCTACCGCTACCAGTGGTCGCCGGAGTGGGTCGGGCTCTCCCTCATGGCCTCGGGGCTGCTCTCGGGCGTGGTGCAGGCGGTGCTCGTGCGGCGGCTGGTGCCCGCGCTCGGGAACACGCGCGCGGTGCTGGTCGGGCTCGCGCTCTCCGCCTGCGCGCAGGTCGGCTACGGGCTGGCGACCGAGGGCTGGATGATCTTCGCCATCATGGCGGTCGGCTCGCTCGCCGGCATCGCCGGCCCCGCGCTGCAGTCGTACATCACGCAGCACGTGCCGCCCGACGAGCAGGGCGCGGTGCAGGGCATCTACGCCGGCCTCGCGAGCCTCGCGGGCATCCCCGCCCCGTTCGTCGCCACCTGGCTCTTCGGCTTGGGCATCGACCCGGCGCGCGCGACCCCGGTGCCGGGCCTGTCGTTCTTCGTCGGCGCCGTCGTCATGGTCGCCGCGCTCGTCCTCGCCGTCCGCACCTTCCGCCACGACGCGCACCGGCCGGCCGCGTGAGCCGCTCCCCTTCGAACCCTCCCCTCCCCCCGCCCCCATGAAGAACCTCCTGCCCCTCCTCGCGCTCGCCGCCGGCGTCGCCTCCTCGCCGCTCGGCGCCCAGACCGCCGCGCAGGCCCGCCTCGAATCCTCGCCCCGCCACCACGAGTGGGTGGAGATCCGCGCCAACGGCCGGACGCTGCACGCGTTCGTCGCCTTCCCCGAGGTGAAGGACCGCGCGCTCGCCGTGCTCGTGATCCACGAGAACCGCGGCCTCACCGACTGGGTGCGGGCGACGGCCGACCGCCTCGCCGAGGCGGGCTACATCGCGCTCGCGCCCGACCTCCTGTCCGGCGCCGCGCCCGGCGGCGGGCGCACGCCGGACTTCCCGTCGTCCGACGCGGCGCGCACCGCGCTCGGCCAGCTCCGTCCCGAGGCGGTGCTGGCGGACCTCCAGGCCGCGGCCGCGCACCTCCGCGCGCTGCCGGCCGCGGACGGGCGGGTGGCGGTGGTCGGATTCTGCTGGGGCGGGAGCCAGACCTGGCGGCTCGCGCTGGCGGGCGAGGACCTCGCGCTGGCGGCGCCGTTCTACGGCACGGCGCCGACGGAGGGCGACTTCGGCCGCGTCGTGCCGGCCGTCCACGGCTTCTACGGCGGCAACGACGCGCGCGTGAACGCCACGCTCGAACGCACCGCCGCGGCGATGCGCGCGGCCGGCCGGACCTTCGAGCCGGTCCTCTACGACGGGGCCGGCCACGCGTTCCTCCGCGCCGCCGAGGAGCCCGACGCCTCGCCCGCCAATCAGGCCGCCGCCCGCGAGTCGTGGACGCGCCTGCTCGCGCTGCTCGCCGCCGCGCCGAAGCGCTGAGTCCCGCCGGAGGCGCGGGCCGGACGGCTCACTTCCCCTCCGCTCCCCACGGGGCGGGCGGCGCCGGGACGGGCCGCGTGAGGTCGAACTCGACGCGGAAGCGCCGGCCCTCGGCCTCGCGCCGCAGGGCGTAGGTGAAGGTCGCGCCGGGCTCGACCGCCATCGTCCAAATGTTGGTCCGGGCGGCCGGAATCAGCTCCGCGGTGTGCGCGTCCGCCGCGAACTCCTGCCTGCCGGCCGTGCCGGCGCCGGCGGTGTCGCCGCCGTACTGGGTGACGCGGTCGGGCGTGCCGTCTGTGTGCCGGTGGTCGTGCTTGAGCCGGAGGCCGGCGGGCGTGCGCGTGAGCACCCACGTGCGCGAGCGGTCCTCGCCGACGTGGAACGGGATGCGGATCTCGGCCTCGCCGCACGCGCGCACGTGCATCACCAGCCGCTGGCCGGCGAAGGCCGCGTCGCTGGGTGCCGTGCCCTCGACCACGCGGCCCTCGAAGGCCTGGCCGCAGAGCGCGCGCAGGCGGGTCCAGAACTCGTCCTGCGGCGAGGCGGCGGCGAGGGGACCGAGCAGGGCGGAGAGGAGCAGGAGCAGGCGGAGCGGGAGGCGCATGGACGGAGCGTGCGCGCGGGCCGCGGCCGGCGCAAGCCGCCCGGCCAAGCCGCGCGACATCTCGGCCAAGCCGTGCGCAGGACCGGCTCTTGACCCCCCGCGCGCTTCCCGCAACCTCCCCCTCGCGCCCGAGACGCTTACCGGATTCCACGCCCCCCGGGGCGCCGGTGGACCAAGCGCCCCGTCAGTGACGCAACGGACTCAACCCCTGATTGTCATGACCTGGAAAATCGAGATCACCGAACCACACAGCGGCGAACTGGGGGAGGCGATCGCCCACGCCGACCACCAGTTCGCGATGGAGGAGTACTCCTACCCCGCGGGCCGCATCCTGGAGGTGCACGTCCACAGCGCCGAACCCGGCGCCGAGTGGCACATCTTCACGGACCTGGGCGAAGGCCACCGCTTCAAGATCCCGCCGTCCCGGTACCGCAAGGTCGCCGAGGTCGCGTCCGTCTGATTCCTGCGGCCACCTGCCGGCCGCTCAATCCGCGGCCGGACGCCAGCGCGCCCAGTCGGAGCGCGTGCCGGCCGCCGGCAGGAAGAGGACCACCCCGCCGCCCCGCAGCCGGGTCCACGCGTAGAGCGTCCCGTCGGCGGCCAGGCCGAGCCGCGCCTCGCGGACCGAGGCGATGGCGCCGAACTTCTCGGTGTCGGCGACGGGAATGTCCCGGACCTCGACCCAGCCCGACGCGCGGTCCACGGTCGCGGGCAGCTCGGCCTCCGCCACGACCGCACCGGCGCGGCGGGCGCGCGCCGTCAGGCGCCCGTCGCCGCCGAGCCGCAACTCGACCGTGTCCACGCGATCCGCCGGACGGAAGCGCCCGCCGAAGAAGACGTCGACCAGCCGGAAGCGCCCGACCACGCCGCGCTCCCCGAAGCCCTCGCCGCGGTCGCGGTAGGTCCCGCCCGGGTCGCGGAAGCGGTCGACCGACGCGATGCCCGCCGTCCAGTCGGCGGGCAGCCGCGTGTCGTCCACGTGCTGGACGGCGACGCAGCCGCCGAGCAGGACGAGCGCGACGACGGACAGGGCCGGGCGGAGCATGCGCGGAGTCTCCCCGTCGAGAACGGCCTGTCAACGGGCGCCCGCCCGATCCCGGAAAACGAACAGGGCGGGCTCCACGCTGCCCGCCCTGTCGTTGATTGCCTCACCGCAGTGAGGCTCAAATCCTCCCGTCAAAAACGCATCGCGTGGTCCGGGGAAAGTTGTCGCGCGCGCTCTGACATGGCCGCGAGGATAGCGGAAGCGCGGGAGCCGCGCCTCGCATCCGTTGGTCAACCCCGCGCGCCGATTGCCCGTCGCGGGGCCCCTCACCCGCGGCCGGCGAGGATGCGGCGCGCGTCCTCGAGCACCGCCCGCGGACCGCGGTAGTCGTCGCCTTGGTAACTGTCGGAGAGCACGCGCCCGTTCTGGTCGACCAGCACCAGGCAGGGGATGCCGGGGCCCGAGTAGCTCATCAGCTTGTTGTCGCGCTTGCCGAAATCCACGGCCGGAAAGCCCATGCCGTCCTCCTTCATGTAGTCGCGCATGTCGCCGGCCGAGCGGTCGGCGCTGACGAAGACGACCTCGAAGTGGGGGTAGCGCTCCTTGAGGCCGCGGTAGGCCCGGACGAGTTCGGGGGTGAACTGCCGGCAGGGGCCGCACCAGCTCGCGGAGTAGTAGAGGGCGAAGACCCGCACGTCGGCGACGGCCGCGGCGTCCACGGGCCGCAACCGCCCGCCCTCGAGGCGCACGAGCTTGTCGGCGAGCAGGCGCTGCATCATCGCCGGCACGCGGCGCTCCGCGGTGGCGGCGGGTGCCGGAGGAGGAGGCGGCGGCGGAGGGGGCGCGGCCGCGCCGTCGGGGGGCGGGGCCTGGACGCGCACGTGGAGGTCGGTGCGGTCCGCGGGGACGAGGACGAGCGTGCCGCCGATCCGGCCCGTGACGCCCTCGGGGCCGATCTTGGTGACGGCGAGGGCCCGGCCGGCTCCGACGAGCATGGCTCCGGCCGGCTTGCCGTCCTTCAGCACCGTGCCCCGGGTGGCGGACACCACCGTGACCTCGGACGGCCAGCGTTCCGGGGCGGCGGCGAGCTCCTCGAGCAGGCCGGCCCGGACGGAGGGAAGGAGGCCGCCGAGCGCGGCGACGAGAAGCAGCAGGCGGCCGAGGGGCGTGGACACGGGCGCAGCCTACCGCGGGCGCGCGTTGGGGCAAGCCGGCGTCGCGGGCGCGCGGCCCTACGGCTTGTCGTCCTTGCCGAAGAGCTTCTTCAGCCCCTCGCCGGCCTTCTTCGCCGCCTCCTTGGTCTTCTCGACCCCGGTCGCGCCGGCCGTGCCGGCGACCTTGCCGAGCGCGTCGGCGGTGCCGCTGACGATGCCGGCGAGCACGCTCTTCATGACGGCGCCGGCGAGCCGGTCGGGCGGGATGCCGCCTTCGGCGGTGCCGATGTCGTCGAGGGAGATCGGAGGCAGCGGCACCGGGATGGCGGTGGGGCCGACGCCGAGGCGGGCGACGCCGTTGGTCAGGCGGAACTTCTTCACCGCGATCTTGATCGGCTTGCCGTCCTTGGTCTTCGGCTGCTGCGCGGCGTCCTTGCCGCCGGAGAACTCCTCGATGTTCTTGAGCAGGTCCTTGATGTTGCTCGAGACGAGCTTCGTCTCGTAGAGGAACTCGGGGCCGTCGATCGCGATCTCCTCGATGAGGATGTAGTCGCCGAAGAGGGAGGCCGGGGCGACGTCCAGGTGCACGCGCCCGAGGCGGAAGGCGTCGTTGTCCGACCAGCCCTTGGGGTTCCCGACCGCCAGCCCGCGCAGCGTGCCCGACCCGGTGAGGGGCGAGAGCGTGGCGCCGGCCAGCTCGACCTTGGTCTGCGTGAGGCGCGGCCCGAAGGCGTTGACGCCGGCGACCACGATGTGGCCGAGGAAGTAGGTGGCGGCGACGTAGAGCGCGACGAGCAGGACGACGACGCCGAGGATCAGACCGAGCGCGAGTTTCTTCATGGCGGTGGCGGGGTTGACGACAATCTGTCCGGCGGCGGCGCGGCCGCAAGACCGCAGCCGGCCGGGCGCGCAATCGCGGCTTGCCGCCGGCGGGGCCCGGCCCATTTCCTCGGCCCGCCCATGGCGTCCAACTACACCGAAGCCAGCATCAAGACCCTCAGCTCCCTCGAGCACATCCGCCTCCGGCCCGGCATGTACATCGGCCGGCTCGGCAACGGCGCGCACGCGGAGGACGGCATCTACGTGCTGCTCAAGGAGACCATCGACAACTCGATCGACGAGTTCACGATGGGCGCGGGACGGCGGATCGACGTGACCCTCGACGAGGAGCGGCGCCGCGTGGCGGTGCGCGACTACGGCCGCGGCATCCCGCTGGGCAAGCTGGTCGACTGCGTGTCCATCATCAACACGGGCGCGAAGTACGATTCCGAGACCTTCCAGAAGGCCGTCGGCCTGAACGGCGTCGGCCAGAAGGCGGTCAACGCGCTCTCCGTCCAGTACCGCGCGCAGGCCGTCCGCGAGGGCGAGACCAAGGTCGTCGACTTCGAGCGCGGCCGCCTGCGCAAGGAGTCGAAGGTGCAGAAGTGCGACGAGCGCAACGGCACGCTCGTCGAGTTCACGCCCGACGCACAGCTCTTCGGCGCCGACTTCCGCTTCCGCCTCGAGTTCATCGAGGACATGCTCTGGAACTACGCGTTCCTCAACCGCGGGCTGACGCTCACGCTGAACGGGAAGCCGTTCCGCTCGGAGCACGGCCTGAAGGACCTCCTGACCAAGGAGCTCTCGGGCGAGCCGCTCTACCCCATCGTCCACCTCGAGGGCGACGACATCGAGGTCGCGTTCACCCACGGCAACCACTACGGCGAGGAGTACTGGTCCTTCGTCAACGGCCAGCACACGACCATGGGCGGCACCCACCTCGCCGCGTTCCGCGAGGCGCTGGTCGAGACGGTGCGCAACCACTTCAAGAAGGACTACGACGCGGCGGACATCCGGCAGTCGATCGACGCCGCCGTCGCCGTGCGCGTGCAGGAGCCGGTCTTCGAGTCGCAGACCAAGACCAAGCTCGGCTCGACCGACGTCGGCCCGAAGGGCCCCTCGCTGAAGGAGTTCGTCGGCAAGTTCCTCCAGCAGTCGCTCGACACCTACCTGCACCGCAACCGCGACATGGCGGAGGCGCTGCGCCGCAAGATCGAGGAGAACGAGCACGAGCGGAAGGAACTCGCCGGCATCCGCAACCTCGCGCGCGAGCGGGCGAAGAAGGCCTCGCTCCACAACCGCAAGCTCCGCGACTGCCGCCTCCACCTCGGCGACCGCCACGAGCGCGCGGAGGAGAGCACGCTCTTCATCGTCGAGGGCGACTCGGCCGCCGGCTCGCTCACCGCCTGCCGCGACGTGCAGACGCAGGCCGTCTTCGCCCTCAAGGGCAAGCCGCTCAACACCTACGGGCTCTCGAAGAAGGTCATCTACGAGAACGAGGAGTTCCACCTCCTGCAGTCCGCGCTCAACGTCGAGGAGGGCCTCGACGGCCTGCGCTACAACCGGGTGGTGATCGCGACCGACGCGGACGTGGACGGCATGCACATCCGCCTGCTCCTGATCTCGTTCTTCCTCCAGTTCTTCCCCGACCTCATCCGCAACGGCCACCTCTTCCTGCTCGAGACGCCGCTCTTCCGCGTGCGCAACAAGAAGCGCACCGTCTACTGCTACAACGAGGCGGAGAAGCAGGCCGCCATGGCCGAGCTCGGCGCCGGCCACGAGATCACGCGCTTCAAGGGCCTGGGCGAGATCTCCGCCGGCGAATTCAAGGACTTCATCGGCGAAGCCATCCGCCTCGAGCCCGTGACGATGGCGCACCTGCTCAGCTCCGACGAACTCCTCGCCTTCTTCATGGGCAAGAACTCGCCCGAGCGGCAGGACTTCATCATCGCCAACCTCCGCGTCGAGAAGGACCTGATCGAGGCCTGAGACCAAGAGCGGTTCGCTTTGGCTCTTTTGTAGGGGCGTGGCTTGTCCACGCCCGCGCGGGCAGTGCCGATCCGAGCCGTAAATGGTATGAGCCAGAGCTGAGGCGGCCGGGACCGAATGAGGGTGAGGTCCGGTCGGCCGCGGTCCCTCCGCGCTCTCGGCGACCTCCCGTCGAGGGCAGCGGAAACAATCGGGGCTTCGGGCGATCCTCACGGGAGCACGCGGTGACTGGAGTTCCCTCTCTCCGTTTCCTCCGTTCCCTCCTGTTCCCGCATCCGTCGAAGCCGCCTTCCGACTCCTGGTCTCCGATTCCTGGTCCCTGATTTCCCGTCCCTGCCCCACCCCGCTTTCCGCCTGACCTTCCCCTACGGCAGCAGGCCCTCGAGTCCCGCCGCGGCGAAGCGGCCGCGCAGCTCCGACAGCTGGCGGCGGCTGGCCGGCAGCGGCGCGGCGCCCGGCGCGTCGAGGTGGAAGAGCACGTCGTCGCCCTCGCGCCGCTCGATCTGGCGGACGCGGGCGAGGTTGACGAGGGCCTGGCGGTGGATGCGGATGAAGTGCGACTCGGGCAGCGTCTCCTCCCACGACTTGAGGGTGCGCAGGACGAGCAGCGGCGGGCCGTCGCGCAGCACGACCTCGGTGTAGTTCTCCGCCGAGCGCACCGCGCAGATCGACGCGACGGGGACGAACCGTGTCGTGCCGTCGGCCTTGAGGAAGACCCGGTCGTCGAGGGTGAGGCGCTCGCGCGGCCCGGCCGCGGCCGCCGCCGCGACCGGCAGGCCGCGGTCCGAGCCAAGCCGCGCCAGCGTCGAGGCGAGGCGGGCGGCGGAGACGGGCTTGAGCAGGTAGTCGAGGGCGTTGACCTCGAAGGCGCGGAGGGCGAAGCGGTCGAAGGCCGTGACGAACACGATCTGCGCGCCGCTCACCACGCTGTCGAGCAGGTCGAAGCCGGTGCCCCCGCGCAGCTGGACGTCGAGGAAGACGAGGTCGTAGCCGCCGCGGGCGAGCAGCGCCCGCGCGTCGTTCAGCGTGCCGGCCTCGCCCACGACCCGCACGCCGGGGTGCGCGGCGAGGAGGCGCCGGAGCTCGAGGCGGGCCAGCGGTTCGTCGTCGATGAGGAGCGCGGGGCGGACGGGGTCCATCGGATTCACATGGGGGAGGCCGAGCCGCGGCGCGGGGGGTGGCGCGGGAGGCTGAGGCGGACGCAGACCCAGCCGGGCATCGTCACGACCTCGGGCCGGCAGTCCGGCCCGTAGTAGCGCGCGAGCCGCTGGCGGAGGTTGTCGAGCCCGATGCGGGTGGACTCCGCATGGTCGCCGCCGCCACCCGCCTCCGGCTCGCGCACCCATTGCCCGGTGTTGGCGACCTGGCAGACGAGGTGGTCGTCCTCGAACTTGATCGTCGTCGTGATCTCCAGCAGGTCCGGGCTGGTCCGGCCGCCGTACTTGATCGCGTTCTCCAGCAGCGGGAGGAAGAGGAACTGCGGGATCTGCGCGTCGCGCGTGGCGGGGTCCACGTCGATCCGCGCCCGCAGGCTCTCCTGCCACCGGGTGCGCTCGATGTCGAGGTAGGCCTGCAGCATCTCCACCTCCTCGGCCACCGTCGTCATGCCGTCCGACGTGCGCGTGAGTGTCCAGCGGCAGAACTCCGAGAGGCGCGTGACCATCTCCGCCGCGGCCTCGGCGTTGGTGAAGACGAGGGCGCGGATCGAGTTGAGGGAGTTGTAGAGGAAGTGGGGGTTGAGCTGGTAGCGGAGGAGCTCGAGCTGGGCCTTCTCCTCGGCGAGGCGGGCGGCGAGCTTCTCGTCCTGGTCGAGCCGGTGCAGTCGCTCGAGCTCCACGTTCTGCCGCTCGAGCTCCGCCGTCCGCTCGGCGATGACCGCCTCGAGCCGGCGGCGCTCGCGCGTCAGGCGCCGGATGCGCCAGCGGATGTAGGCGAACAGCGCGAAGGCCCCGGAGACGACGTAGCCGGCGACCGCCCACGGCGTCTGCCACCACGGGGCCAGCACGGTGAAGGCGAACCGCGCCGGCTCGCTCCAGCGGCCGTCGGCGGAACGGCCGCGCACCTCGAAGGTGTAGGCGCCGGCCGGGAGGTTGGTGAAGGTCCGCTCGCCCGCCGGCCCCGCCTGCGCGTCGCCGTCCGCGAAGCCGACCAGCCGCGACTCGTGCAGCACCTGCGGCTCGCCCCCGAAGCCCGGCGTCGCGAACGCGAAGCGCACGGTGTTCTCCGCCGCGCGGAGCTCCACGCCCCGGCCGCCGGCGGCGAGCGCGCGGCCGCGGCCGGCCTGCACGGCGCGCAGGATCGTGCGGCCCGGGCCCGGCGGCGGCCGCTCGTGCCACGCGGTCAGGTCCACGCGCCGCAGCTCCGACTGGCCGCCGACCCACAGCAGCTCGCGGCCGCGGTCCTGTTCCCACAGCAGGAAGTTGAACGTGCCCAGCCGGTCGAGGTCGGGCATCGGCAGCCGCTCCCAGCGGCCGTCGCGGCCGTACACGATCTCGGCCGGGCGCTCGTCGCGGGGCTCGACCGCCATCCAGAGGCCGCCGAGGCCGTCCTCCGCCGAGAGGCGCACGTACGATCCGCCGTCCGCGAACCGCCCGCCGAACGCCGGGTCGGGCCGGAAGCGCCGCGTCGCCCGGTCGAAGCGGTGCAGCCCCCGCTGCGTCTTGAAGAGCGGCGCGCCCCCGACGCGACCGAGCGCGACGGCCCGGCGCCCGACCGGCAGGCCCGCCTCCTCGGCGAACCGCTCCACCCGCGCCGCCCGCGGCTCGCCGCGCGCCGGCTCCAGCCGCACGACGCCGGCGTTGGGCGTCGAGGTCCAGAGCGCGCCGTCCGCGTCCGCCACCAGCCCGCGCAGCTCCCCGCGCGGCTCGGGCCACTCGCCCTCGAACCGCCAGCCGGCGCCGTCCCGGCGCCACGACGCGAGCCCGCCGAGGTGCGTCGCGACGATGCGCCCGGGCTCGCCGGGGACCTCGACGACCTCCCGCACGCCCGCGGGCCCCTCGAGCTTCACCGAGCGGCCGCCGCTGATCCAGTTGAGCCCGAGCAGGCCGCTGGCGAGCACGCCGTCCGGCAGCCGCGCGAGCTCCGTGATCCGGTCGCCGTAGGCCTCGGCCTCCCGCAGGCGCGGGTTGCCCGGCAGCGCGGCGGGCGGCACGAGCTCGAGGACGTTGCGCGCGGTGCTGACGAGCACGCGCCCGTCCACGCGCTGGATCGATTCCGGTCCGCTGCGGCCGAGCCCGTGCGCGAGCCCGAACGCCCGGACGGGCGAGGCGAAGTCGAGGCGCGCGACGCCGTTGTCGGTGCCGAGCCAGAGCCCGCCGTGCCGGTCGAGGTGGCCGGTGATGACCGTTTCGCTCGGGAGTCCGGCCGTGTCGTCGAAGAGCGCCTCCTGCCGGAGGTCCGGGCCGAGCAGGACCGCGCCGCCCTGCAGGCTGGTGACGAGCAACCGGTCGCCCGGCAGGGGATGGGCGCCGTAGATCTTCTTCGTGCGCAGCCAGTCGTCCACCTCGGTGGGCAGCGGCTCCAGACGGTCGCCGGCGAGCACGCGCAGGCCCTGCTGCCCGGTGACGACCACGAGGCGCCCGTCGGGCGCCTCCCACAGCGCGCGCGGCAGCACCTGGGTGCGCAGGACCTCCTCCCACTCCCCGCCCGGACGGGGCACCGCCCACGATTCCGCCCGCGCCACGAGCACGGTGTCGCGCCACGGGTACGCCAGCACGATGCCGCGCTCCCGGATCGGCCAGACCTCGAAGCGGTCCCCGCTCCACCGCAGCGCGGCCACGCTGCTCACGAACCAGACGCCGTCGGGGCGGGCCCACACGCTCCAGATGGAGCCGAGCGGGCCGAGTTCGGCGGGCACCGCCGCGCGGAAGGAACGGTAGACGAGCTCGCCATCGGGACCGGGCTCGAGCCGCCCGAGCTCGTCCACGCCCGCGAGCCAGACGTGTCCGGCGACGTCGGTCGCGAGGGCGCGGACATAGGAGCCGCCGGGCACGGGGATGGCGCGCCAGCGCAGGCCGTCGTACTCCAGCACCTGGTTGAAGTTGCCGAAGACGAGCCGGCCGTCCGGCAGCTCCGCGACGCGCCAGATCTGGTCGTGCCCGCGGTACTCGCGCGGCGCGAAGACCCGGCCGACCGGTTGGCCCACCTCGGCGAGGTGCGCGGCTCCGGACGCGGCGACGGCGGCGGACGCGGCGAGCAGGAGGACGAGGCGGCGCACGGGAGGAGGAAAGGGAATCGCGGTCCGGGGGCCAGCCGCATCCGGCGGCCGGGCGGCTCAGGCACCGACGGGGCGGAGGAGGAAGCCGCGCGTCGCGCCGTCGCGCCGGCCCACGCCCGCGATCCAGCCGGCCGCGTTGACCGCCACCGCCTTCTGCAGGACCCAGTCCTCCGCGCCGCGCACCAGCGCGGCGAGCGGGCGCAGGCCGTCCGCCGGCGTCCACCGGAACGCCTCGCGGCGGCCGTCGTCGCCCATGCAGCGGCCCACGACCACGCAGGCGTCGTTCGCGGCCAGCGCCTCGCTCTGCCAGGCGCCGCCGAGGTGGAGGTCGTACACGCGGCCGTCCTCGAAGAGGAAGGCGTGGAAGCTGCCCGCCGGCGTCAGCAGCCGCCCGCACACGCGCCCCGCCGGCGTCAGCGCGGTGCCCCACAGCCCGCCGCCCGGCTCCGCGCGGAGGACCGTGACTGCGTCGCCCGACCAGAGCAGCGCCTGCGACCGGAGGTCGAAGAGCCCGTGCACGCAGTTGGCGAGGACCGTGCCGGCCTCGTTGAGTCCCGCGGCGAACGCGCTCGTCCCCGCCGGCACCGGCAGGAAGCGCGGCGCGCCGCCGGCGTGCAGGAACACCCGCCGCCGGGAGCGTCCGTCCACCGTCACGGCGACGTGGCCCGCGACCTCGCCGACCGCGTTGACGGCGACGGCCGAGCTCTCGGCTTCCGGCCAGAATTCCGCGCCGAACGCGCCCCGGTGCGACGCCCACGCCTGCAGCGGACTCGCGCCCGCGCGGCGGTGGCCCACGGCGAGGCCTCCCGCGCCGACCGCGGTCACGGGCAGGCCGCGCACGACCGTCCCCATTTCCGTCCAGCGGCCCGCCTGCCAGACGCCGCCGCGCACGGTCCACGCCTTCGCGTGCCGCTCAGGGGGCTGGCCGTAGGCGACGACTCGTCCCGCGTCGTCCAGCGCCACCGGCACCAGCGGCTCGCCGGGGCCGAGTTCCCCGAGGGGTTCGAGCTCGTAGGTGTCGGGGGCGGCGGGACGCGCGGCGCGGTCCCGGACCGGGAAGGGCGGATGGGAGGTCGCGGCCGCGGGCATGGTTCCGGGAGTGAGGACGACCGGTCGCGGACCGCCACGTCCCATTGACCGGCGGCGGCGCGGCGTTGACGGGCGGCGGGCCGGGCCAAGGCGCCACTTCTGCCTTGGCAGGTCCGGGGCGGACCGTGCTTCCTTGCGCCCTTCGATGGCCAAGAAACGACCGACCCGGAAGCCCAACGACCAGCCCGAGCTGCCGCTCGGCGCCAGCGACGACGCCGCGCCCGAGACCGGTGGACGCAAGCCGGAGGCGGGCGCTCCGCCCCCCGCGGCCCCCGCTCCCGCCCCGGTCCCCGAGGCCGCCGGCCTGCCGGAGGCGCCGCGCCGCAAGAAGGGCGAGAAGGTCTACGACGAGGACGCCCCGCTCTCGCGCCGCTACCGCGACTGGTTCCTCGACTACGCGAGCTACGTCATCCTCGACCGCGCCGTCCCCCACCTCGACGACGGCCTCAAGCCCGTGCAGCGCCGCGTGCTGCACACGCTCTGGGACATGGACGACGGCCGTTTCCACAAGGTGGCCAACGTCGTCGGCGCGACGATGAAGCTGCACCCGCACGGCGACGCCTCGATCGGGGCCGCGCTCGTCGGCATCGCGCAGCGCGGCTGGCTGATCGAGCCGCAGGGCAACTTCGGCAACGTGCTCACCGGCGACGAGGCCGCCGCGCCCCGCTACATCGAGGCCCGCCTGACGCCGTTCGCCCGCGAGGTCCTCTTCAACCCGAAGACCACCGCCTGGCAGCTCAGCTACGACGGCCGCGCCAAGGAGCCGGTGACGCTGCCGGCCAAGTTCCCCATCGCGCTCCTCGAGGGCGCCGACGGCATCGCGGTCGGCCTGGCGACCAAGGTCCTGCCGCACAACTTCAACGACCTCTGCCGCGCGGCCATCAACCACCTCCAGGGAAAGACGTTCCGGATCCTCCCCGACTTCCCCACCGGCGGCACGGCCGACTTCTCGGAGTACAACGACGGCGAGCGCGGCGGAAAGGTGAAGGTCCGCGCCAAGATCGAGGCGCGCTCGAAGTACCTCCTCGCCGTCACCGAGCTGCCCTTCGGCGTCACCACCGAGTCGCTCATCGAGTCGGTCCTCGCCGCCAACGCAAAGGGCAAGATCAAGGTCCGGCACGTGGACGACAACACCGCCGACCGCGTCGAGATCCTCATCCACCTGCCGCAGGGCTCCGACCCGGAGAAGGTCATCCAGCAGCTCTACGTGTTCACCAGCTGCCAGGTGCAGCTCTCGCCCGCCGCCTGCGTGATCGTGCGCGACCCGAAGACGGGCGAGGACAAGCCGCAGTTCCTCGGCGTGCGCGAGATCCTCAAGCGCTCGGTCGAGGCCACCCGCGAGCTCCTCAAGCGCGAGCTCGAGATCAAGCTGGCGGAGCTCGAGCAGCAGTGGCACTGGGATTCCCTCGAGCGCATCTTCATCGAGGAGCGCATCTACCGGAACATCGAGAAGTCGAAGACCTGGGAGAGCGTCCTCCAGGAGATCCGCACCGGCCTGAAGCCGTTCCTCAAGCAGCTCCGGCGCGAGGTGACCGACGACGACATCGCCCGCCTGACCGAGATCCGCATCAAGCGCATCTCCGCCTACAACCGCTTCCAGGCCGACGAGGCCATCCAGCGGATCGAGGAGGGGATCAAGGAGACCAAGGCCCACCTCCGCAACCTCACGGGCTATTCCGTGGCGTGGTTCGAGATGCTGCAGGAGAAGTACGGCAAGGGCGCGAAGCGCCGCACCAGCTACGACGAACTGGAGGAGATCAAGGCCGCCGACGTGGTCACCGCCAACCAGCGCCTCTACGTCAACCGCGAGGACGGCTTCATCGGCCTCAATTGGCGCCAGCACGAGTTCGTGCAGGAGTGCACCATCCTCGACTCCGTCCTGACGATCATGGGCGACTGCTCGCTCAAGGTCTCGAAGGTGGGCGACAAGGTCTTCATGGGACGCGACATCCGCCACGTCGCCGTCTGGCCCAAGGAGGGCGACCTGCGGTACTACACGATGGTCTACCGCGACGGCCCCGAGGGGAAGGTGTTCGCCAAGAAGTTCCAGATCGGCGGCCTCAGCCGCGACAAGCTCTACCCGCTGGCCAAGAGCGAGGGCTCGAAGCTGGTGTGGCTGCACGTGGCCGAGAAGGAGAAGGACATGCCGAAGAGCATCCACGTCTCCATCGACGGCCGCAGCGGCGCCCGCGTGCGCGAGCTCGACTTCGACCTGACCCCGATCCCGGTCTCCACCCGAACCTCGAAGGGCCTCACCGTCACGAAGTGGGCGGTCAAGGAGGTCCGGGTGAACGAGCTCGAGCTGAAGTAGGCGCTCGTCGAACGCGGCCTGGCGCCGTCACCAGGTCCCCGGTCCGCGCGTCCCTCCCGTCCATCCAGTCCATCCTCGCGCTCCGCCTCATCCGGTGGAGCCGCTCGGTGAATCCGCCGTCGCGTTCGAAATCGGCCGCGGGCCGCGCGACCTGCCTAGCGAGCAGCGCACCCGCCCCGCCGACCAGGACATGCGTCGCGCTCGCGGCGACCTCGGCGTACGTCAGGGACCCGTTGGACGGCCTGGACCCCGAGCCACCTGCGCCCGAGCCGGCCCCGAACCCGTCCATCAGGTCCATCCCGTCCCCCTCCGAAACCGCGTTCGTTTCTGATTTCCCTCACCCAAGCCGCCACCTCCTCCGGCGTTCGGTTCGCGTGAGTTGAGACTTCCGGTGTCGCTCAGCGCTTCTTCCTGCCCGACTTCCGGAGCAGCGCCTTCAGCCGCTTCGTCGTCCCGTCCCGGTCGATCCGCGAGGCGGCGACGTCGAGCGTGAGCGCCTCCCACTCCGGCCCGTCCGGCCCGGGCTCGAGGCCGTTCAGGCGGAGAAACACCAGGCAGGAACCGAGGGCGACGCGCTTGTTGCCATCCACGAAGGGATGGTTCCGGCAGAGATAGAAGAGGTAGGCGGCGGCCACCTCCTCCATGCTCGCGTAAACCGACCGACCGCCGAGGGTGGCCTGGGGCGCGGCGACGGCCGACTCGAGCAAAGCCTCGTCGCGCAGGCCCTCGGATCCGCCGAAACCGGCTATAGCCGCGGCGTGGACCTGCTTCACCAGCTCCACGGGAAGGAAATAGCAGTCGTCCGGCGTGGCCCTCATGCCAGCCGCTTCATGGTGCGGGCGTAGTCCTTCATCACCTGCCGGACGGCCGCCTTTGCCCGCTCGGGCGTGACCACCGGGCGCACCGGCGTGAGGTAGATGGCGCCCCCCTCGTGCACGGTGAGGTTCACCTGGTCGCCGACCTTGAGGCGCGCGAGGTCCATGATCGCCGCGTCCAGCATGATGCCCTGCGAGTTGCCCACCTTGGTGATGGTCTTGATCATGGCGTCATACGATGTTTTACGTCCCGGGCCTGTCAAGCCGGCCGACTCCGCCGCGACGACGGCGCGCTCGCGCCCGCCGCCGGGGAGACGCCGGATGCCAAGCTCCGCTCGCCCGACCCGGGGTGCGGGCCGGGACCGGCGGAGCCCCCGCCGCCCGCCCTCAGGTCGTGACGACGTCCAGCACGACGGGCTTCACGAGCTTCGCGAAGTCCTCGTAACGGAGCTTCAGCACCTCGGTGTGCGTGCCGGCGTTGAACGCGATCTCCGGCTCCTCCGCCAGCAGGCTGCTGACGAAGACACGCATGCCGTAGAGGTTGCCGAAGGGCGGCATCGCGCCCAGTTCGCAGTCCGGGAAACGGTCCCGGAACTCCGCCTCCGTCGCGAGCCGCACGTGCGAGGTCTCGAGCATCTCGCGCAGGTCCGACAGCACGAGCCGGCGCGTGGCGGGCACGACGACGAGGGCCATCTCGCCGTCGACCATCACGACGATGGTCTTGGCGAAGTCCCGGGCGGCGACATGCGCCGACTCGGCGACCTCGGCGGCGGTGTACGCGCGCGAGTGGTTGATGGTGACATAGCGGACGCCGTAGCGGTCCAGGAACTCCTTCACCTTGGCGGCTGGCATGGGAACCTCCTCTGCTTCGATGGTTGACGTGAAGGGACGGGCGCCCCGCGGCGCCCGGAGCCGATGGGCGACAGTCTACTCCTGTGCGCGGCGCGGCGAAAGGAGGAAGTCGGGAAGGGTGGCGCCCGCATCCGGGGATCAGGCGGGAATCCGTGTGGTGTCCGCCGTATCGGGGCGCGGCCGCGTCCCGATTCGGGCGTGCCTTTCGCCCGGGCTCCGCTTTTCTTCCGCCCACCCCACCCCATGAGCAGCTCCGCCCCGCTGAGCAGCTTCCGCGTGCGACCGCGTTTCCGCGAGATCGTGCCCGGCCGGCGCGACGACGTGAAGGCGCGGCTCCTCGCGGCCCTCCGCGCCGAGCCGGCCGGCTCGTTCGAGCTGCGGCCGTTCGACGAATTCCTCGGCATCCACCTCGCGGAGAAGGACCGCCGCTACTGGTCGCCGCGCCTCATGCTCAGTCTCTACGACTGGCCGGAAGGCGGCACCCTGATCGAGGGCACCTACGGTCCGGAGATCGAGGTCTGGTCGGTGTTCCTCTACGGTTACCTCAGCACCGGCCTGCTGGGGACGCTCTCGGCGATCTATGGCGGCGCGCAGGTCTTCATCGGGGAGGAACACCCGGCGGCGTTCTACGTGACGGGCGCGATGGCGATCGGCGCGCTCGCGCTCTACCTCGCGGCCCAACTCGGCCAGAAATTCGCCGCCCACCAGACGTTCCGACTGCACGAAGCCTACGAACGGGCCGTGAAGGACCTGCGGCCACCCACCGCCGACTAGGACTTCGGTTGGGGAAAGCGGACACCGGCAATCCGGGGCACGCAGCAGCCCACGCGGCCGGCTTCCATGGACTTCCGAAGGGGGTCCACTCGATCATCGCCGGGCCCAAGGCAACGTCGTTCGCCCGTGACGGGTCTCCGACAGCCTCCGGGTGGGAAAGGTGCAGTTGACCTGCAACAAGGACCCGCGTAGCTGACAGCCGTCCGACCCTCCACGCCATGCTCGTCTCACGCCTACTCGTCGTCTGGGGAGTCCTCGCCTTCGCGGGGAGCTTGGCCGCGCAGGTCGTGGTCAGCGGATTCACCCAAACGGGCTCCCTGCCCGCCAACGACGACAACTACAGCAGCGCGGTCCCGCTGGGCTTCTCGCTCAATTTCGGCGGCAAGACCTACGTTGAGACCTTCGTCAGCAACAACGGCTACATCACCTTTGGAAGCGGCAGCAGCGAGTATTCGCCGTCACCTTTCGACACCAACTACCTGAATTCGGGCTCTCCCGGCCTGCCGATCATCGCCGCGTTCTTTTCCGACGTGGATACGCGGCTGACCGGTTCGGGCATCGTGACCTGGGGCACGGGCACGGTGAACGGCAACGCGGCGTTCACCGTCCGCTGGGACAACGTGGGCGAGTACGGTGCCTCCACCTTCAGCGGCAACACGTTCAGCATCGTGCTCGTGAGCCGGCCCGACGTGGGCACGGGAAGTTTCGACGCGTTCTTCAATTACGCGAACATCACCTGGGACCACGGCGAGGCGGTCGCCGGCTTCCACAACGGCAGCGCGACCTCGCCGGTCTTCTACCAGCTCCCGGGATCCGGCACGGCCGGCGCCTTCCTCAATGGCGGCCCGAACGCGCTCACGCTCGCCTCGAACACGGGCACGGGCGGCGGCGTCCTGTTGCGGTCGCTGGACAGCGCCTCGCCGGTCATCGGCACGATCGCGCCCATCCCGGAGCCCTCGACCTACGCCCTGCTGGCGCTCGGCCTGGGCTTCGTCGTCCTCGTCCTGCGCCGCCGCGCGGCCTGAGTCGGCGCGTCCGACCGGCCCGCGACCGCGGTCACACCGCCTGTCGCACTTCCGCCTTGGCCGCGGACACCCGCGGGACACGATGGCGCCCGATGGAGATCACCTGGCGCGCGGACCCGACCCTGCCCGAACAAGGCCACGACTGCGGACACGGCTGCGGCGTCCGCCGCGTCACCGGCGAACGCGAGCTCGTGGCGTTCGCCGACGGCTTCGCCTGGCACCACGGCGACGCGCCCGCCGTGGTGCGCCACCACCCCGCGCGGATGCCGGCCGATCCGGCCGCCGCCGCCGCGCTCCACGGGGCGTTCGAGGAGGTGCTGCGCGCGCGCGACTTCGAGCGTCCGCTGCCGCCCGGCTACGAGGTCGCGGTCAACGGCTGAACCCGATGCGCGCCCTGCCCTCCTCGCGTCCGCCGCTCGCCCGCATGCTGCGCATCCACGAGGCGCTGCAGGATGGCCGGCAGACCAACTGCACCAAGCTGGCGGAGGCCCTCGAGGTCTCGACCAAGACCGTGATGCGCGACCTCGCGTTCATGCGCGACCAGCTCGACCTGCCGGCCGAGTACGACCCGCGCACCTTCACCTGGCGGTACGCCTACCCGGTGAAGAGCTTCCCCACCGTGCAGATCTCCGAGGGCGAGCTCCTCGCCCTGCTGGTCGCGAGCAAGGCCCTCGAGCAGTACGCCGGCACGCCCTACCACGCGCAGCTCGCGCACGCCTTCGACAAGCTCGCCGCCGGGCTCAACGACCGCATCAGCTTCTCGCCCGCGGGCACGCGGGCCAACATCTCCTTCCACCGGGCCGGACTCGGACGCGCCGACCTCAAGCTCTTCGAGCGGCTGGCGCGGGCGGTGAACGAGTCGCGCGAGGTCGGCTTCGACTACCGCAAGCCCGGCGTCGCCGCCACCGAGCCGCGGCAGGTGCAGCCCTACCACCTCGCGAACCGCGAGAACTCGTGGTACCTCGTCGGCCACGACCTCGACCGCGGCGCGCTCCGGACCTTCGCGCTCGCGCGCATGACCGGACTCGTCGTGGCCGAACGGCGGTTCGAGCGGCCGGCCGACTTCTCGCCCGAGCGGTTCTTCGGCAAGGCCTTCGGCGCCTTCGTCGGCACCGGCGACCACCGGGTGGTCCTGCGCTTCGC
>CAYWTK010000061.1:0-21477 GCA_964460895.1 uncultured Opitutaceae bacterium | reverse complement strand
CCCGCCGCGCGGTCAGGGCGCGATCCGCGGGGCGGTCGGGCCGTCGAGCCACTCGCCCTCGACGAGCACGATGCGCGGCCGGGGCACGACGCCGCGCTCGCCGGAGTGGAGGAGTCCGCGCAGGAGGTCGAGGGCCGTGCGGCCAATGTCGTCGGCGTGCTCATGGATGCCGGCGACGCCGTCCGTCGGCGCGACGTTGAGCCGGGCGTAGCCCAGCGGGAGCCCGCGGGCCGTCCGGATGCGGCGCAGGCGCTCCGGGTCGTAGTTGTGGAGGGTGATGAGGGCGTCGAGCCGCTCGCGCTGGACCCATTTCTCCAGCTTCGGGACGACGTGCTGGTTGTCGTAGGCGGTCGACGCGGCGTCGCGCTTCTCCGCCGGCAGGCGGTCGATGCCGGGCATGAATCGACGCGGCTGCACGCGCACGAAGACGCGCGTGGAGGCGCCCACCGCGCGGCGCGCGGGGGTGACGCCCGCGAGGTAGTCGAAGTGGCGCACCGCCTCGTAGTTGGACATCAGCTCGACGCCGATGCGCCGGTAGCCGAGCGCCGCGACGCTGCGGAGCGCGAGCTCCATGGTCTGCGGGTGGTGGTTGCACACCCGGAAGATGCCGGCGCCGTAGGTCGTCTCGCCGATCAGCACGCAGCTGTAGGCGGACCAGTCGAGGGTGATCTCCGGCTCGTCGAACCAGCGCGGGCCGACCAGCACGCCGCGGATGCCCCGGGTCTTGAGCACCTGGTCGAGGCGCCGGGACGACGCCCCGTAGTCGGCGGCGCGGAACTCCTCGATGCGGTAGCCGTACTGCCGCGCCTGGTCCGACGCGCCGTCGAGGAACTCGCGGAAGGCGCGGATGCGCCGCAGCAGCGAGGGGTCCTGCTGGAACGTGTTCACGAAGGCGATCGTCTCCGCGGACGTCCGTTGCCGGCGCGAGCGCACGATGGCCATCAGCTCGGCGGCGACCGGGTTGGGCTGGTAGCCGAGGCGGTCCGCCTCGGCTTGGATGCGGGCGCGGAGCTCGTCGGAGACCCCGGGCCGGCCGCGGAGGGCGACCGAGACCGTCGTCTTCGACAGGCCGAGCGCGGACGCGATCGCCTGGAGCGTGGCGGGTTTGGACGACATGGCGGCGAGGCGGAGCGGATTCGACGACATCCGGGCGCGAGGTCAATCCGTCTGGCGGCGGGGCGGGCGGAGGGAGCGGCGCGGGACCGGGGTGGGGGAGGGACATGGCCGGCGGCGGTGGGGACGCGGCGGCAGGCTAGGCGGCGCGCGGCGGGGCGGAAGGGCGGAGTGAAACGGCGGCGACCTTATGGATCGGCGAACGGGCGCGGCGCGGCGCGGCGGCGGCCGTTCATGCGATTCATAAGGTCGCGTTCGGTATCGTTCGTCGGCCCTCGATGCTTATCACCGGCCCAGCGTCCCACCCCCTTCGCCCCGATGGCGTCGCCGATCACCCCCTCGTCCTGCCCCGTCCCCCGCACCGCGGTCGCCCGCCGGTCCGGGGTCCCCGTCCGACGGGACGCGTCCCTTCCGTTCACCACCCGCCAACCCAAGCCCATGAAACTACCCAGACCCCTGCTCAGTTCGGTGTGGAGCCTGTGCGCCCTCGCCGTCGTGAACGCCCAGACCGCCGCCCCGGCCCCCCGGCCGCCGGCCGAGGACGAGGTCGTCTTCCTCGAGACCTTCACCGTCAACACCGACAAGGACACCGGCTACATCGCCGCGGACTCCCTCCTCGGCGGACGCATCAACACCAACGTCCTCAAGACGCCGACCGACCTCACGGTGCTCACCAGCGAGTTCCTCAACGACATCGGCTCCGTCAACTACCAGGACGCCGCGCAGTGGCTGACGAACACCGTCGTCACCCCCGCCAACGCCAACAACTCCAACAGCGACTTCGGCGGCAACGCCAGCGTGCGCGGCATCCCGGGCGGCTACCAGGCGCGCAACTACTTCCGCTACCTCAACCCCATCGACGCCTACATCACCGAGCGCGTCGAGGGCGCGCGCGGCCCCAACGCCCTGCTCTTCACCGACGGCGTGGTGGGCGGCGTGGTCAACACCCTCACCAAGCGGGCCCGCTTCGGCCGCCCCATCACCACCCTCCAGCTCCGCACCGACAGCGAGGGCACGCGGCGCGGCACGCTCGACGTCAACCGCGAGCTGTCCAAGACGCTCGCCGTCCGCCTCAACCTCCTCGCGCAGGAGGGACGCAGCTGGATCTCCACCGCCTTCGACGACCACCTCGCCGCGGACCTCGCCGCGACCTGGCGCCTCAATCCCAAGGGCGAGCTCCGCGTCGAGGCCGAGGTGGCCGAGCGCGACACCAACTACGCCACGACCTTCTACACCGACAGCGCCTCGCGGTGGGACGGCGTCACGACCACGACCACGGTCGGCGGCGCGCTCGCCTCGCTGCCGGCGGCCACGACCGGCGTCGTCCGCATCGCCGGCGCCAACCAGTCCCGCCTGATCTACGGACCGGCCTTCGTCGGCAGCGGCGTGCAGGACTTCCGCAACTTCACCCAGACGCAGGGCACGGGCCTGAGCCTGATCCCCGAGACGCGCTCGTTCCCCGGCTACACCAACACGCCGGTCGTCAGCCGCGACTTCGCCATGCAGTCGCCCGACTCCCGGACGACGGTCGACTACTCGGTGCTGAACGCGTTCTTCGAGCAGGGCCTCGGCGAGAACTTCGCCTTCGAGCTCGCCTACGCGCGCCTCCAGCAGGAGCGCGCGTTCCAGGCCCTCCGCCCCAGCGCCTACACGATCGACACGAACACGCTGCTGCCCAACGGCGCGACCAACCCCAACCTCGGCCGGCCCTACGTCGAGGCCGCGAACTTCATCCAGGACCTCAACAACACCATCACCGAGTACCGCGGAGCCGCCGTCTACACGCTGCCGTTCAAGTCGTTCAGCCAGCGCCTCAACGTCCTCGTCGGCCACCGCACCGAGGTGTTCCGCAACCGCACCGGGCTGGTCGGCCGCACCAACAACCCGACGGTGCCGCTCGCGACCGACAACCAGAACCGCATCTTCTACCGCTACTACCTGAAGGACGGCCCGGGCCCCATCCTCACCCCGCCCAACGCGGGCGGCTACACCTTCGAGTTCGTGCCCACCACCGTCCTGCGCCAGCCGCAGACGCTCAAGTACGCCCAGGTCGCCACCGTCGGCTCCTACTGGGAGGACCGCATCACCGTCATCGCCGGCGTGCGCCGCGACGACTACCGGCAGACGCAGAACAACGTCCTGACCCGCGACCCGGTGGGCCGTCCGCTCACCTTCGGCGACACCAGCGTCACCGAGGCGCTCGTCACCACCCGCTCCCTCGGCACCGTCGTGTTCCCCATCCCGAGCGTGGGCGTCTTCGCGAACTACTCGGAGACGTTCAACCCGGTCCCCTCGGGGAACCCGCGCCTGAGCGGCGGCGACTTCCGCCCGACCGACGGCACGGGCCACTCCTTCGGCCTGCGCTTCAACCTGCTCGAGGGCCGCCTCGTCGGCTCCGTCTCGCGCTACCGCGTCGAGGAGGCCGGCCGGGTCGTCACCGGCCCGATCCAGGGCAACGTCGCCGCCATCCGCAACATCATCGGCGGCACGGCCTTCAACGCCTACCGCGACAGCCTCGACTACGAGGGCGAGGGCTACGAGCTGGATTTCGTCGCCAACCTGACGAAGAACCTCCGCGTCCGCTTCAACGCCGCGCTCCCGGAGACGTCGCAGTCGAACACCATCCCCGACACCCGCGCCTTCGTCGCGGCCGAGCTGCCGACCTGGCAGGCGGCGCAGACGAACCCGGCGTACACCGACGCGCAGCGGACGACGATCCAGACGAACATCGACAACATCGCGCTCGCGCTGACCAACGCCGCGGAGGGCCGCCCGATCAACGGCACGGCCAAGTACACCGCCAACGTCTTCGGCAACTACACGTTCGCCCGCGGCCCGCTCGCGCGGCTGCGCGTCGGCGCCGGCGCCAACTTCGTCGGCCGCCAGATCATCGGCAACCAGCCGAACCAGCCGTTCGCCTACCTGCGCTCGGCCGAGCGCTACCTCGTGACGGCCACGCTGGGCTACTCCCTCAAGGTGCGCACCGTCCCGGTCGACCTGCAGCTCAACGTCACGAACCTGCTCGACGACGACGAGCCGGTCTACACCGGCACCGCGTCGTTCAACCCGGGCTCGGGCAACGTGACCTTCCGCAACGGCTTCTACTTCCCCGACCCGCGCAAGGCGACGCTCACCGCGACCATCCGCTTCTGAGCCGGCCGGGAGTCCCCGTCCGCGGCACCCGCCCGCGGCCGGGGCGTCCGCCGGGCGGGCGCGGTCCGGCGCGGGAAGAACGGAACCGGCGCCCCCGCCCCGCCCGGCGGCCTCCTCCCACCGGTCCCCGCCCGGCGGGTTCCGCCGTCCCGGCGCCGCCGCCCGCGCTCCCGCGCCGAACCATGCGGCCCGGCGCCGACTGGCCTCCGCCCCGCGCCCGCCTTTCCTCGGCCCCGCATGAGCCCGCCGTCCTCCCTGCCGTCCGCCCTCCTCGTCGTCGAGGCGGCGAAGGGCCACTTCCTCTACGGCCCGGACGAGCGCCGGGACATCGCCGCCCGCGCGCGGCTGCTGCATCCGGCCGCCCTGACGGCGGACGAGGCCTGGGCCCGGCCCGACCTGCTGGCCGAGTGCGAGGTGCTCTTCACCGGCTGGGGCGCGCCGCGGTTCGACGCGCGGTGGCTGGCGGCGCTGCCGCGGCTGCGGGCCGTCTTCTCGGCGAGCGGCACCGTGCGGGGGTTCGTCACGGACGAGTTCTGGGAACGGGACGTCGTCATGACGGCCGCCGCCGCGGCCAACGCGGTCCCGGTGGCGGAGTTCACGCTCGCCGCCCTCATCTTCGGCCTCAAGCGCGTGCTCCCGCTCGCGCGGGACCAGCGGGACGGCGGCGCGTGGCCGGGCGACCACGCGGCCATCCCGGGCTGCCACGGCACGGTCGTGGGCCTCGTCTCCTACGGGCTGATCGCGCGCCGCGTGCGCGCGCTGCTCCGCGCGCTCGACGTGCGCGTGCTCGTCCACGACCCCTACCTCCCGCGCGCGGAGGCGGAGGCCGAGCAGGTGGAACCGGTGGACCTCCCCGACCTGTTCGCGCGGTCGCAGGCGGTGTCCCTGCACACGCCCTGGCTGCCGGAGACGGAGAACCTCGTCCGCGCCCGCCACCTCGCCGCGCTGCCGGCCGGCGCCACCTTCATCAACACCGCGCGCGGCGCGATCGTGCACGAGGGCGAGCTGGCGGCGTTCCTCGCCGCGCGCCCCGACGTGCAGGCGGTCCTCGACATCACGCATCCGGAGCCGCCCGCGGCCGACTCGCCGCTGCGCACGCTGCCCAACGTGCTCCTCACACCGCACATCGCGGGTTCGACCGGCGCCGAGTGCCGGCGGATGGGCGCGCTGGCCATCGCGGAGTTTGACCGCTGGCGGCGGGGCGAGAGACTGCACCACGCGGTCACGCGCGCGCAGCTCGCCCGCCGGGCGTGAACGCCCTCCCGCCGCCCCCATGATCCACCCGTCCCTGGCCGCCAACCCGCTCCGGACGCGCGCCGACCTGCAGCAGGCGGTGCGGGACCTGGTCGCGCCGCTCGTCCCGCGCTTCACGCCCGGCGGCGCCGGCGTCCGGCTGTCCGGGGCCGGCACGCGGCACGGCGCGCGGATGGAGGCGCTCGAGGCCTTCGCCCGGCCGCTCTGGGGGCTGGTCCCGCTGGCGGCCGGCGGCGGGGAGTTCGCGCACTGGGAGCTCTACCGGCGGGGACTGGCCCACGGACCCGACCCGCGGCACCCGGAGGCGTGGCCCGACATCGCGGCGTGGCCCTCGCAGGCGCACGTCGAGATGGCGGTGCTCGGCCTCGGGCTCGCGCTGGCGCCGGAGCGGCTCTGGCACCCGCTGACGCCGGAGGAGCGGGAGCGGCTCGTGGCGTGGCTGCAGTCCATCAACCGGGCCGAGCTCCCGCGCAACAACTGGTACTTCTTCCGCGTGCTGGTGAACGTCGGCCTGCGGTCCGTGGGCGCGCGGCACGACCCGGCGCTGCTCGCGCGGACGCTCGACGCCATCGAGGACTACCACCTCGGCGACGGCTGGTACTCGGACGGCGTGGGCCAGCCGTGCGACTACTACGTGTCGTACGCCCTGCACTTCTACGGGCTCCTCTACGCGGTCGTCGCCGGCCGCGACGACCCCGGGCGCGCCGCCCGCTACCGCGAGCGGGCCGCGGTGTTCGCGCGGGACTTCATCCACTGGCAGCAGGGCGACGGCGCGATGTTGCCCTACGGACGCAGCCTCACCTACCGCTTCGCGCAGGCGGCGTTCTGGTCGGCCTGCGCGTTCGCGGGCGTCGACGGCGGCCTCGGCCCCGGCGTCGTCAAGGGCCTCGTGCTCCGCCACCTCCGCTGGTGGCTGCGGCAGCCGATCTTCGACACCGCCGGAATCCTCACCGTCGGCTACGGCTACCCGAACCTCCTCATGGCCGAGAACTACAACGGCCCGGGCAGCCCGTACTGGGCGCTGAAGACCTTCCTCGTGCTCGCGCTGCCGGAGGCGCACCCCTTCTGGCGCGCGGAGGAGGAGCCGCTGCCGCGGCTGCCGGGCCGGCGCGTGCTGCCCCACGCCGGCATGGTCGTCTGCCGCGACGAGGCGCAGGACGTCACGGTCGCCCTCTGCTGCGGCCGGGGCTCGCAGTTCAGCCACGCGGCCGAGAAGTACCTGAAGTTCGCCTACTCCCCGGCCTTCGGCATCTGCGTGCCGACGGAGGGCGTCGGACTCGAGGCGCGCGGTCACGACAACGCCCTCGCCCTGAGCGAGGAGGGGGAGTACTGGCGCGTGCGCCGTCGGGTCGTGGCGAACGGCCTCGCCGACGGCGTGCTCTGGACCCGCTGGCAGCCCTGGCCGGACGTGGAGGTCACGTCGTGGGTCTGGCCCGAGGAGCCCTGGCACGTGCGCGTCCACCGCGTGCGCACCGGCCGCGCGCTGCTCACGGCGGAGGGCGGCTTCGCGGTCGCGCGCGATTCGGAGGAGCGGCCGCTCGCCGACGATTGGGACTCGCCCGCGCGGCGCGGACTGCGCGTGCGCGTCGGCGACCGGGCCAGCGCGGTGTTCGACCTGCGGGGCGGCCGGACCGCCGAACGCGTCGACCCGGCGCCGAACAGCCACCTCGACCGCCCGCACGCCCACCTCCCGACCCTGCGCGGCGAACTCGCGCCCGGGGAGCACTGGCTGGCCGCCGCCTTCCGCGGGGAGCGGGGGGCCGCCGAACGATTCGATTGGACCGCCGTCCCGTCCCCCGACTGGACGCGCCTGCCGTCGCGCCTCCAGTCGCTCCTGCCCCCGGCGTGAGCCGCCTCCGGTAGTAACGCATTGCGTTACTACCGGAGGCGGGCGGGCCGCCCGCGGGCCGCCGGCGCGAGCGCCGCCCGGCCGCCGCCGGGTAGTAACGTAGTGCGTTACTACGGGCTCGGGGGGGCGGCCGGGGGGGGGGGGGGGGGCCCGGGGGGGCGCGGGCGCGGCGACGACGCGGAGGGACTGCGTGGCGCGGGCGGGCGTGACGACGGTGACGACGATGCGGCTGAGGCCGGGGTTCGGCGAATCCTGGGCCCCGCGGGGCGCCGCCACGTCCTCGACCTCGACGCTCAGGCCGGTCGCCGGAGCCGGAGCCTCGATCCGCAGGGTCAGCGCCCGGCCGTCCTGTTCGAGCCGCAGGCCGTCGGGCCGGCGGAGGACGCGCGCCCGCGTGAGCCACTGCCAGGACGCGGTGACGGCGCGGTCGGACGCGGTCCACGTGTCCTCGAGGTGGAGCGAACGGTCCGGCCCCAGCCGCACCACGCGCCGCACGTCCGCGACCTGGTCGCGGTAGAGCGGGGTCAGGTCCACCTCGTTGCCGGGCGCGCCGGCGGAGGCGGGCAGGGGCCGGATGGTCGCGAAGCCGTCGACCTGCTGCCGGGCGCCGTCGAAGCGCAGGATGTTGTGGCCGTCGGGGCCGACGCGGAAGACCGTCCAGCGGCTGCTGTCCTGGCGGTAGTTCCAGAGGTCGATGCCGGCGGCGCGCAGGCGGCCGTAGGACTCCGTGCCGAGGTCGAGCGCCCAGCGCACGCCGTCCACCTCCCAGACGAAGCTGCCGACGTCCATGTGCCCGTGCGAGTGGTTCGGGGTGCCGCCCTTGACCGCGAGGTAGGCGGCCGCGGGGTCGTCCCACGCGGAGCGGATCACGGCGAGGGGCTGCGTGCCGCCGGCGGTCCAGTGGAGCGGCGGGCGCTCCGGACCGGCGGGCAGGGCGGGGTCCCACCAGAGGAGCCCGAAGGGGAGGAAGCGGTTCAGGACCACGCGCGGGGCCGGCGCCGTTCCCGCGGACGCGCGGATCGCCTGCTCCAGGCGCGCGAGGTTGGCGAACTCGTCGCGCGCGACGTGGCGGTCGCGGAGCTCGCGGGCGTACCAGAGCAGGACGGGTTCGTTGACGTTCTCGACGTGGTGGTCGGAGTAGTTGTACTCGTCGCCGCTGGGCGCGAGCATCTGGGCCTTGTAGCCGGCCGAGGCGAGGAATCCCGGGTAGCGCTCGAGTCCGGCGCTGGTGCCGAGGGCGCCGCGGAGCGCCTCGATCAGGAGCACGTGGAAGGTGGTGCCGTACGACCAGTAGCTCGGGCCCTCGGCGTAGGACCCGTCCGGCGCGTACGTGGCGCCGACGGGGTCGAGGCTGCCGACCGCGCGCGCGACGATGCGGCGGGCGAGCGCGGGCTCCTCGTCGGCGACGGCGAGCGCGCCGACGACGAGGCCGGCGTGGCAGACCTGGGCCCAGTTGAAGTTGCCGTCCACCCAGCTGTCGCCCCCGGTCGGGACCTCCAGCGACGGCCGCAGGGCCTTCTCGACGATGGCGCGGCCGAGGAGCGTCCGCTCCTCGGCGGAGAGCTCGGCGTGGAGCCAGTCGAGGCCGATTCCGGCCGCGAGCGCCGCCTCCCCCACCGCGAGGAAGTGGGACGGTCCCCAGTGTGGGAGGGTCGCGAGGTGGCGGAGCTCGGCGCGGGCCCGCTCGAGGCAGCGGCGATCGCCCGTGAGCCGGTAGAGGAACGCGAGGGAGACGATGCGTCCCTGTCCGGCGCGGGCGGCGGGCACCATGATGCCGGTCTCGGGGTAACGGACCGGCTCGGCCGCGAGGGCCTCGTCGGCGATCCGCCGGACGGCGAGCAGCAGGCGGCGGGAGACCTCGTCGTCCGCCTTCCGAATCCGCTCGAAGCTCTCCTCCGGGGCGAACAGGCGCGGGTGCGGGGCCAGCCGGGCCCAGTCCCCGGCGGTCGGCGGGCGCGCGACGCGGCCGGACGGAGGCTGGTCGGCGGCCGCGCGAACCGTGCCGGCGGCGAGGAGGAACGCGAGGCCGGCGAGGAGCGGTCGGAGGAGGGGGGAGGCGATCGGTCGTTTCATCGGTGAGGGAATCGGCCCGCGGCGCGGGCGACGCGGGGCGTTGGTCCGCACGGGTCACTCCCGCTGCAGGTGCCAGAGCACGGCGTCGAAGTCCCCCGCGATCTCGAGGGGCAGTCCGACGTGCCGCAGGAAGTCCCCGCGCCAGCGGCCCGCCGGCCCGTGCACCGAGCGGTACCAGGCCTCGGGGTCGAGGCCGGGCACGCGCAGCGGGGTGGACGACGGGTGGTCGGCGGAGAGCCGGTTCGGGGGCAGGCCGGCCTCGGCCAGCCGGTGCACGTAGGTGACGACGGCCTCGCTCCGGTCGGGGGCCACGATCGCCCACGCCCCGCATTCCTCGGCGAAGGGGTCGCGCAGGCGGTGGAGGTCGCCGGTCGCGCGCAGCCGCCGCGTGCGCTTGGCGAGCGCGGTCAGCTCGGCGGCCTCGGCGATCTCCGCCTCGGTGAACCGGCTGAGGTCGAGCTGGAACCCGAAGAGCCCGGCCATCGCGCCGTAGGCGCGGGTGCGCAGGGAGGTGGCGCGGCCGCAGGGGTGCGTGGGCGAGACCGCGACGGCCGCGTCCATCGTGCCGGGCGGGTAGACGAGCGAGGTGCCGTGGTGGATGCGGAGCCGCGCGATGGGGTCCGCGTGGTCGCTGCACCACGTCTGCGGCATGTAGTGGAGGAGGCCGGGGTCGAAGCGGCCGCCGCCGGCGGAGCAGCTCTCGAACAGGATCCCGGGGAACTCGGCGGTGAGGCGCTCCATCAGCGCGTAGACGCCGAGGATGTGCCGGTGGGACGTCTCGCCCTGGCGGCCGGGTTCCCGGCCCGGCGAGGCGACCTCGCTGAGGTGGCGGTTCATGTCCCACTTCACGTACGAGATCGGCGCGCCGCGCAGCACCGCGGCGACGCGGGCGTGGACGGCGTCGACCACCTCGGGTCGCGAGAAGTCGAGCACGAGCTGGTGGCGTCCGAGCGAGCGCGGCCGGCCGGGCAGGTGCAGGCACCAGTCGGGATGCGCGCGGTGCAGGTCGCTGTCGGGCGAGACCATCTCCGGCTCGAACCACAGGCCGAAGCCGAGGCCGAGCGCGCGGAGCCGGCGCGCGAGGTCGTCGAGTCCGCCCGGCAGCTTGGCCGGGTGGACCGTCCAGTCGCCCAGCGAGGAGCGGTCGTCGTCGCGCCGGCCGAACCAGCCGTCGTCGAGCACGAACGTCTCCACGCCGATGCGGCGCGCGACGGCGGCGATGGCGAGCAGCTTGTCCGCGTCGAAGTCGAAGCCGGTGGCCTCCCAGTTGTTGACCACGACCGGCCGCTCCGCGTCGCGCCACCGCCCGCGGCACAGGCGCTCGCGGTAGAGCCCGTGGTACTGGCGCGACAGCCCGCCGAGCCCGTCGGCCGAGAAGGCGAGCACCGCCTCGGGCGTCTGGAAGGACTCGCCCGGCTCGAGGCGCCAGGCGAAGAGGTCCGGGTGGATCCCGATCGCGGCGCGCGTCTGGAAGAAGGGGTCCACCTCGGCGCCGCCGGCGTGGTTGCCGCTGTAGACGAGGCTGAAGCCGTACGCCGCGCCGCGCTCCTCCGTCGCGTCCGGGTCGAGGAGGGCGAAGAAGGGGTGGTCCTGGTGGCTGCTCGCCCCGCGGCGGCTGCCGATGGACTGCGCGCCCGAGTGCAGGCGGTCGCGCTCGACCCAGCGCTCGCGGCCCCACGCGCCGGGCAGGCGCAGGAGGTCGAACCGGTGGTGGCCGAAGTCCACCGACGCGCTCAGCGCCCGCCGCAGGACCACGGGCGTCGGGCCCGCGTGGTGGATGCGGGCCGAGCGGGCGACGACGTCGCGGCCGGCGAACACCGTGTAGCTCAGCGCGACCTGCAGCCCGCTGGCCTCGTCGGCCAGCGCGACGGTGAGGGTCTCGGCCTCGTCCTCCGCCTCGACGTACGTCGCCGGCAGGCCGGGCAGCCGCGGCTTGCCCGGCGCGACGGCGTGGCCCTGGTAGGTCAGCAGCGCCGCGCGCGTGCCGTCGGCGTGCTCGACGTCGAGCGCCGCGCCGCGGTAGTCGCCGGTGTTGGCCGTGGGGTATTCCTGCCGCAGGAGGCTGAGCGGGACGGCCGCGCCCCGGCTGGTCGCGACCGGGTCCGTCGCGGCGAAGCCCAGCTGCGGGAAGGCCGCGCGCGGCGCCGGCGCGATGCGCGGCCCCCAGTGGAGGTGCTGCAGCACGCCGCCCGGGTGGACCGCGAAGGCGTAGGTGCTGCGGCTTCCCTGGAGGAAGAAGGTCCCCTGCGCGGGGTCGTGGACGATGGCGGCGCGCGGCCGCGGGGAGGCGGGCATGGCGGTCGGCGGCGCCGGGGCGGGCGCCTACAGCACGGCGTTGGCGGCGACGACCTGCGCGTACCAGCGGGCGCTGAGCTTGGGCGTGCGCTTCTGCGTCCGGTAGTCCGTGTGGCACAGGCCGAAGCGGACGCTGTAGCCGTCGGCCCACTCGAAGTTGTCGAGGAAGGACCACGCGAAGTACCCCCGCACGCGCACGCCGTCGCGCCGGGCGCGCTGCAGCTCGAGCAGGTACTGCCGGAGGTAGTCGCGGCGATGCAGGTCGAGGCACTCGCCGTCGGCGGAGGGCGTCTCGGCCGCCCCGTAGCCGTTCTCGGTGATGTAGATCGCGCGGGCGCCGTAGACCTCCTGGGCGAAGCGCGGCGTCCAGTACATCGCCTGCGGCGTGGTCTTGAGCCAGCCGGTGCGGGTGGTCTGGGGATAGCCCGGCGGGAAGGGCAGCACCTCGTAGCCCGGCTCGCCCGCCGCCGCGCGGACGAATTCGCCGTAGTACACGTTGAGGCCGAGGAAGTCGGTGGGCAGGGAGGCCAGCGCGAGGTCGCCGCGCTGCACGACGGGCCGGTCCGCGCCGCAGTCGCGCAGGTAGCCGGCCGAGTAGCGGCCCTGGCTGAGGACGCCGAGGATGCGGTCGTTCGCGCGCACGAACGCCTGCCGCGCCGCGGCGATGTCCCGCGGCGTCTCCGTCACGGGGATGAAGCCGAGCGTGTTGTCGGTCAGCCCCACGCGGGCCCCGCGGCCGCCGTGGGTCCGGACCGCGCGCACGGCGTGGCCGTGGGCGACGACGGCGTGGTGGATGGTCTGGTTGACGACCTGCGGCCGCTCCCGGATGCCGGGGGCCTTGTCGAGGGCCTTGCTGTAGGCCAGCTCGGTGAAGCAGGGGATCTCGTTCAGCGTGATCCAGTGCTTCACGCGGGACCCGAAGGCGCGGACGGCGACGTCCGCGTAGCGCGCGAACGCGTCCACCGTGGCGCGGTTGCGCCAGCCGCCGGCCTTCTCGAGCGCGAGCGGCGTGTCCCAGTGGAACAGCGTGACCCACGGCGTGAGCCCGTGCCGCTCCATCGAGTCGAAGAGCCGGTGGTAGAAGTCGAGGCCCGGCTGGTTCACGGCGCGGCCGCCGTCGGGGAGGATGCGGGGCCAGGCGAGGGAGAGGCGGTAGTGCCGCACGCCGAGCGAGCGCATCAGCCGGAAGTCGTCGTCGAAGCGGTGGTAGTGGTCGCAGGCCACGTCGGGCGTGTCGCCGTTGTGGACCCGTCCGCGCTGGCGCGAGAACTTGTCCCACACGGACCAGCCCTTGCCGTCCTCGAAGGCCGCGCCCTCGATCTGGGCGGCGGCGGTGGCGAAGCCCCAGACGAAGCCGTCGGGGAACCGGAGAGAGTGCGGACGCATGGGGGAAGGGGGGCGGCGGTCAGAGGCGGCCGCGGCGCGCCTCCAGCTCCGCGCGGATCGCGACCATGCGGTCGAACGAGAGCGGGTAGCGGGCGAGCAGCAGCAGACCGGGCACGAGGAAGACGGTCGGGAGCAGGGCGAAGCAGAGCCGCATGTTGCGGAACGCCTCGGGCGTCTGGGCGGCCTGCTTCGCGATCTCGAAGCCGCACCAGACCACCACGTAGCCGGCGAGCAGGTAGGCGACGGAGGTGCTGGCCTTGTTCAGCCAGGCGAAGATCGAGCTGAAGCCGCCCTCGCGCCGGTCGCCGCTCCGGCGCTCCTCGTCGTCGACGACGTCCGCCAGCATCGACGGGATCACCAGCCACAGCCCGGTGTAGCCCGGGGAGAGCAGCACGCCGGTCACGAGCGCCAGCCACGGGTGCGCGGGGTCGTAGGTCCACCACGACAGCCAGGTCGCGACGAGGATCGAGCCGGTCGAGACCATGAGGGTCTCGCGCTTGCCGATGCGGCGGCAGAGCCACTGGAAGAACGGGATCGCGGCGAGCCCGAGGACCATCGAGAGCGTGCCCTCCACGCCGGTGAGCTGGGCGGAGAAGACGGTGTCGCCCCCCAGCGCGTAGTACGTGCGGAGGAAGAACATCTGCCCCTGCACGAGGTTGATCCCGAAGGCGAAGACCAGGGTGAACGTCGCGAGGAGGCGGAACGGCCGGTTGGTGAACGTCAGCCGGAGGTTCGGCCAGAACGGGACCTTGGGCTGCCGGCGCACGAAGTCGGGGTTGCGCTCGCGGATGAGGAAGGCCGGCAGCGTGGCCAGCAGCATGATGACGAGGCCGAGCGCGAGGCCGACGAAGCGCATGCCGCGCAGCGAGTCGGGCGCGCCGGTCGCGGGGTCGGCGAAGACCGGCAGCTGGGTGAGGGCCCAGATCCAGGTGCCGGTGATGACGGCGAGCTTCGAGAAGAAGGAGCAGTGGCCGGAGATGCTCGTGCGCTCGTTCGTGTCGGGCGTCATCTCGGGCAGCATGCTCTTGTACGGCATGACCCACACCGTGAACGCCGTGTAGAACACCAGCCCGACCGCGATGAGGTAGCCGAGCTTCGCCGCGTCGCTCCACTCCCGCTGCCCCAGCCAGAGGAGCGGGAACAGCGCGCCGGTGAGCAGCCCGCCGGCCAGCACCCACGGCCGGCGCCGGCCCCAGCGGGAACGGCTGTTGTCCGAGATCCAGCCCATGAGCGGGTCGAGCATCGCGTCCCACAGGCGGAAGACGAAGAACACCCACCCGATGTGCGCGGGGTTCATGCCCATCCCGGCCACGAAGATGGAGGAGCTCAGCACCTTCAGCAGCTGGCCGCCGAAGTACTCCACCATCCCGGAGGCGCCGTACGCCGCCTTGTGCCAGAAGGGGACGCGGTCCTCGGGGCGGATGGTCGGGAGGCGGTCGGCGGACGGGGGCATGCGGTGGGGGACGCGGTGCGTTGCGGGGTGGGGACGGGGCGGGAATCTGACGGCCGCGCGGAAAAGGGAGAGCAAATTGACCACCTTATGTTGCGGTCGGGGGCGACGGACGCCGGCCGCGGCGCCGCGGCGCCGGAGCGAACCATAAGGCCCGCGCGCGGACGACTCCGCGCTTCCTCCCTCGCGTCCCGCGGATATGGGTCGGACGTCCCCCCGAACGCCAGCCGCCCCCGCGAGCCATGACCCCTTCCTCCCCGTCCCCCTCCTCCGCGCCGCGGACGCGCGCGCCGCGGATCCTGCTCTGTTCGGCCTGGCAGACGGTGAACATCGGCGACGTGGCCCACACGCCCGGCGCGCTGGCGCTGCTGGAGGAGTTCCTGCCCGACGCGGAGGTCACGCTGTGGGCCTTCAACCCCCTGACCCCCGCCGTGCGCGACCTGCTCCGGCGGCGGTTTCCGCGCGTGGCGGTGGTCGAGGGCCGGCTGGACGCCGCGGGGGAGCCGGACGACGACGCCACGCGCGCGGCGGTCGACCGGGCGGACTTCTTCCTGCACGGCTCGGGACCGGCCACGCTCGGCTGGGCCCACGCCGCCGCGTTCGTCCGCCGCACCGGTCGCGGGTTCGGCGTGTACGGCGTGACCTACGGACTCTACGGCATCCCCGAGCGCGCGCTGCTGTCGCAGGCGCGGTTCGTGTACTTCCGCGACTCGACCTCGCTCGACCGCGCGCGGCGGGACGGCGTGCGCGCGCCCGTCATGGGGTGGGCGCCGGACACGGCCTTCGCGTTCGACGGGCACGACGAGGCCGCGGCGGACCGCTTCCTGGCCGCGCACGGCCTCGCCGCGGGCCGCTTCCTCTGCTGCATCTCCCGCTACCGCTTCACCCCGTACTGGCGGATCCCCTCGAAGGCCGCGCCCGTCGACGCCGCGAAGCACGCCCGCAACGAGGAGAGGAAGGAGGCCGACCACGCGCCGCTGCTCGCGGCCATCGTCGCCGTCGTCCGCCAGACGCCGCTCCGGGTGCTGCTCTGCCCCGAGGACGAGACGCAGATGGAGGTCACGCGGGAGATGCTGTTCGACCGATTGCCCGCCGACGTGCGCGCGCGCGTCGTGTGGCGGGACACCTTCTGGCTGCCCGACGAGGCCGCCAGCGTCTACCGCCGTTCCGCCGGCCTGTTCGGCCACGAGATGCACAGCCCGATCCTCTGCATCCGGCACAGCGTGCCGGCCCTCGTCTGCCGCTGGGAGGAGCAGAGCACGAAGGGGCACATGTGGCGCGACCTCGGGCTGGGCGACTGGCTCTTCGACCTCGACGTCCCCGACGAGGCCGCGCGGGTCGCCGACGCGGTGCTCGCCGTCGCCCGGGATCCCGCCGCCGCCCGGGTGCGCGCGGCGCGGGCGGCCGCGGTCGTGCGCACGCGCTTCCGGGAGACGCTGACCGACCTCGCCGCCCACCTCGGGCGGCCGCCCGCCTGACCCGGCGGCCGTTCCCGCGCCCGCGGCCGGCTTTCCGCCATGAGCCTCTTCCTCACCGACGCCGAGCGCGGACGCCTGCGCGCCGCGCCCGCGGCCTCCCCGGAGGCCGAGCTGCTCGCCGCGCTCGCGGCGCGCGTCGGGCCGCGGGTCGCGTCGCCGGGGTTCCGCGACCCCGCCGCCACCACCGACTGGTGGCACCACGCCGCGGAGTACCTCACCGACGCCGCGCTCGTCCACGCCGTGCGTCCGGATCCCGCCGTCGCCGCATGGCTGCGGGGAACGGTCCTGGAGCTCGCGCGCCGGCCCGGCGTGGACTGGGGCGGTCCGCCCTTCCGCCACTACGGCGCCGTCGATCCCGTCGGCACCCTCGAGACCGCCCACCTCGCGTGGGGCCTGGCGGCGGCCTTCGACCTCGCGGCCGATCTGTTCACCGCGGCGGAGCGCGCCGAGGTCGCCGCCGCGCTGCGGGAGCACGGTCTGCGGCCTTGCCTGCGCTACCTGCGGCGGACGGCCACGTGCCACAACTGGAACTGCGTACTGCTCGCTGGAGCCGCGGTCGCCGCGGCGGTCCTGGACGACGAGGCCGCGCTGGCGGAGGCCGTCGCGTGGTTCCCCCTCGCCGCCGACCACTTCCAGGCCGACGGCAGCTACGGCGAGTCGCTCCAGTACGCGAACTACGCCGCGTACTCGCTCGTCCTCGCGCGGGAGGCGATCCTCCGCCGCTCGCCCGGGACCGCCCTGCCGCTCGAGCCCTACGCGCGGCTCGTGCACTGGGCCGCCCAGGCGCTCCTCCACCGCCGGCCGCTCGCGGGCTGGGGCGACTGGCCGCGCGCGCGCAGCGCGAACTTCGGCGACAGCGCCGCGCTCTTCCGGCCGTCCGGCGACCTCCTGGCGCACCTCGCCGTCCATGCGCGGGACTCCCTGCCGCGGGAGGCCGGGCTCGCGCGGTGGCTCTTCGACACGCTGTACTTCCCCGCGGCCGAGCCCCCGCCGCACGACCGGGCGAGCTTCGGGTTCGTCTGCGGCTTCGGCTTCCTCTCCGTCATCCTGCTGCCCCGCGCCGCCGCGCCGCTACCGCCCGACGCGGCGGACCTGCCGCTGACGGCGGCGTTCTCCGCCGGCGACGCCTTCGCGCGCAGCGACCGCGCGGGCGCCACGATCCTCGCCGCGCGCCTCGCCGCCGAGCCGCGCCGGGCCGTGGCGCACCTCCACGGGGACGTCCACGGCTTCATCCTCGTCCACCGGCGCGAGCGGCTCCTCGTCGACGCCGGCCACAGCTGCTACCGCAACCCCGGGCGCGAGCAGGAGCGGTCCGCCTTCGGCCACAACACCTGCACGTTCGAGGTGCCCGCCGCGTCCGGGGAGCCCGCGCGGCACCTCGCGCCGCTGCCGGTGCCCGACCGGCCGATCGTCCGCGCGGGCGGCGCGCCGCGGGGGGGCGAGCCCGTGGCCGCGGGCGGACGTCGCCTGCTCGCCGCGCGGCTCGGACCGGTGTCGGTCCTCGGTTCGGAGGCGGGGCCGCTCTACGGCGCGCCCCTGCGCGCGTTCCGGCGCCTCTGGCTGCTGTGCGGGACGCACGTGGTGTTCGTCGTGGACCGCGTCGACGCCGACGTGCCGGTGCGCGCCACGTGGCACTGGCTGCTGAACGACCGCGACGGAAGGCTCGAGCTCGACCTCGGGCGCGCCGACGAGGCGCTCGCCCGCCGCGGCGCCGCGGGCCTGCGGCTGCGTCCCGGCGGCGGCCGGCGGTCCGGGCCCGTGGCGGCGGTCGTGCACGACGCCTACCATCCGCGTCCCGGGCAGCTCGGCGAGGGCGCGCCGGGCTCGGGGCGGCTGCTGCGGTGGACCGAGGACGAGCCGGCCCGGACCCGCGTGGCCGTGCACACGCTCTGCGTGGACGGCGCCGACGCCGTCCACCGCTGGGACCCCGAGGCCGGCGACGACGGCGTCCGCGTCGCGCACCCGGCCGGCGCGGAGTCGTGGTTCCTGCGCGTCCTCGCCGGCGGCGACGCGCTGCTGCTCGAGGAGACCGTCGCCGGCCGGCGGCTGCGCGTCGGGTGCGACGCCGCCGGGCGCTGGTCGCTGACCGACGCCTCGGCCCCGTAGGCACCCGTCTTTCCTCCCACTCTTTTCCGATCCCATGAGCGCCAAGCACCGCTACCTCGCGAACGCCGCCCGCCTCGCCGCCGGCGAATCGGTCCACGGCCCCGCCCGCGTCCTCGACCTCCACGGCCGGAAGGGCATCCACCCGACCAGCATCCACACCGTCATCAGGCTCGACGGCGGGCACACCCTGAACGAGCCCCGGGGCACGCTGGTGCTCTGGTTCTTCGCCCTCGAGGACCTCGCCGCGAGCTTCCTCGCCGACCACATGGCGATCGATAACGAGCACTTCGCGACGTACTGCTTCCTCAGCGACCACGAGGTGCCGCGGGCCGCCGCGCCCGCCGCGTTCCACTTCAAGTGGGACCGCTTCAGCGAGCTCCGGGCGAAGTTCTTCCGCGGCACGGTCTACCCCACGCTCGAGGGGTTCACCCCGCCGCAGAAGGCCTGGGTGCAGGCGGTGCCGTTCAACTTCTTCCGGCAGCACCGCTGGTACCAGCTCGCGGTCAGCTGGGACGACGCGGCCAAGAGCGCCAGCCTGTACTGCAACGGCGTGCTGCTCGGGAAGAGCGACATCTTCAACCGCGACTTCCTCCGCGAGCGGTGCGGGTCGACCCTTTACTCGGGCTGTCCGGCGCTCTGCCACGGCGAAGTGGAGTTCCACGACACCGTCCTCGCCCGCGACGAACTCTACCGGCGCTACCGGGCGGGCGCGCCGGACCACTCGGACGAGGTCGAGCGCGAGCTGCGGCACCATTTCGAGGGCGCGGAGCTCGAGGACTTCGCGTTCGACCCGGTCGCGGCGGGATGGACGAAGCAGTTCGACGTCGATTTCCGGCGTCCCGCCGAACAGCTCCGGGAGTTCTACATCCAGGGGCACGCGGCGTCCGTGAAGCCCGCGGGGCACCCCGAGGGCCTGCTCGTCGAGACCCCCGACCTCCGCTACGGCAGCCCCGAGGCTTGGGACAGCCAGGTGTACCTGTGGACCAACCGCACTTTCGAGGGCGACATCTACGTCGAATGGGAGTGGCAGGCCCTGAAGCCGAACGGGCTCAGCCTGCTCATGATCCACGCGTCCGGCATGACGCGCGAGGACTTCATGGCGGACTACCCGCGCAAGACCAACGGCACGATGCAGACGGTGCACGCGGAGAACGTGCGCAACTACCATTGGGAGTACTACCGCGAGATGAACGACGTCCGGAACGACGTCGGGACGGCCTTCAGCCGCAAGAATCCCTTCCAGTACCGGATCGGCTTCGGCAGTTCGCCCGCCCCGTTCGCGCCCCGCGTGTGGCACCGGGCGCAGCTCGTGCAGCGCGGCGGCCGCATCCGCGGCGCGATCGACGGCCAAGTGCTGCTCGAGATCGACGACAGCTCGCGGACCAACTCCGGCTGCATCCTCAACTTCGGACACGTCGGCCTCCGCTGCATGGTGCATTCCGCCCTGGTCTTCCGGAACCTCCGGGTGTTCACCGACCGGCTGCCGTTCACCGCGCACCCCGTCCGCTGACCGCGGGGAACCGCGGGAGCCGGCCGCCTCAGGCGTCGCGGTAGCACTCGCCCAGGCGGGTGAGCGTGCCGTCGTCCGCGAAGAGGGCGCTCGTGCCCAGGGGGCCGCTGCTCGGCTTGGAGGGGAACCACGCGTAGCGCTCGACGAAGTCGAGCCGCTCGAGCCGCGGCAGGATCTGCTCCATGAAGCGCAGCACCGTCTCGGGCTTGTGCCGGTTCTGCTCGGGGCTCTTCACGGCCCAGTCGCCCACGCCGAACTCCGTGATCCAGAGCGGGCGGCCGAACATCCGGTGGACGTTCTCCAGCCGCTGCACGAGCGCGTCGGCGTTGGGTCCGCCGTAGGAGTGCACGCAGACGAAGTCCACGCGCAGGCCGCGCGGCTTCACGCCGTCCATGAACGCGATCATCCACTCCCTGTCCGGATGCACGCAGCCGGGGCTGCCGAGGCGCATCCCCGTCTCCATCAGCACGGGCCAGGCGTCGAGCGCGGCCTCGAGGGTCATGTTGCCCTGGTCCTCCTTCTCGGGCTCGTTGAACCCGAGCAGCTCGGTCGTGCCGGCCTGCCGCGCCGCCGCGGCGGCCTCGGCGACGGCCCGGGCGTTGCCGCCGTAGCGGAAGACCATCGGGATGAACTCCACGCCGGGCGGGATGCCGTCCGGCCGCGCGGCGTTCCAGGAGTAGAACCAGTGGCAGCGCAGGTCGGTGAGGTTCTTCGCCCAGCCGGGCGACTTCACCGCCCGGCCGAGGCCGCGCTTCCGGCGCGCGGCCGGGGCGCCGGCGGACGCCGGGGGCGGCGTCTGCGCGCGCAGGGCGGGGGCGAGGGCCAGCGCGGCCGCGGCGGCGGAGGCGGCGAGGAAGCGGCGACGGTTCATGGCGGGCGGGGACGATGCGGGCGGCGATTCCCGGGCCGGGGCGCCCGGGCGGGGGCCGTGGGGACTCACCAGAAGACGATGTAGAGCAGCACGGTCGCGACGCAGACGAAGCCGCCGGCGACCTTGGCGCCGCGGGACGGGGTCAGGTCGTAGCCGGCGTTGACCGGCAGCGTGACCGGCTGCGCGAGGGGCTTGAGGTAGGTCGCGAGGGCGAGGGCCGCGATGACGAGCCCGAAGCAGATGGCCATGCGGTCGAGGAACGCGACGGAGAGCGTCTGCTTGAAGACGCCGTAGAGCACCGCGTTGAGCAGGATGCCGAACCAGCCGAGGAAGCGCGGGGCGCGCGGCACGAGCAGGCCGAAGAGGCAGACCGCGAGGATGCCGGGGCTGATGAAGCCCTGGAACTCCTGGATGAAGGTGAAGATGCCGCCGAACTCCGGCCGGCCGAGGCCGGGCGCGATGAGGCAGGCGATGCCGACGAAGACCGCGACGCAGACGCGGCCGACCTGGACCAGCTCGGGGGCCTGTGCCTGGCGGCGGACCTTGGCCCAGATGTCCATGGCGAAGATGGTCGAGGCCGCGTTCAGCATGGAGGCGAGCGAGCTCACGACCGCGCCGAAGATGGCCGCGAAGACGAAGCCCTTCAGGCCGGTGCCCTCGTGGAGGAGGTTGCGGAGCAGGGTGGGGAAGGCGGCGTCGTAGTCGTAGCCGACGGCGAACTCCATGTTCGCCTGGTTGAACCGCGAGGCCAGCAGGATGCCCGCCACCGCCGAGAAGCCACCCGCCCAGGCATAGGCGCCGATTGTCGAGCGGATCGTGGGCAGACCGAGAGCCTCCGCCGCGCGCTCGCCGCTGCCGAGGTAGAAGAGATTCCGCCCGAAGACCGTCCAGGTGAGCACGAGCTGTCCGACGACGAACACGCCTGCGCAAAACCAGAAC
>CAYWTK010000060.1:3408-21672 GCA_964460895.1 uncultured Opitutaceae bacterium | reverse complement strand
GCGAGCGCACGCTGCAGGAGCTGATGAAGCGCCGCGGCGGCTTCGAGGGCAACGCGCAGACGCTCCACCTCCTCTGCGAGACGATCTACCAGAACGAGAGCGGCGTGCGCGGCATGCAGCCGACCCGGGCGCTGCTCGACGGCATCCTCAAGTACAAGAAGCTCTACACCGAGTTCCCCACGCCGCCGGTCAACCACTTCATCTACGACTCGCAGGAGCCCGTCCGCGACTGGGTCTTCGGCGGCAACCGCATCCCCGGCGCCCTGATGCGCGGCAACGCGCTCAACGAGTTCAAGAGCGTCGAGTGCCAGGTCATGGACTGGGCCGACGACGCGGCCTACTCGCTCAACGACATCGTCGACGGCGTCCGCGCCGGCTTCCTCACCATCGAGCGCGTCGAACGCTGGGCCGCGGGCCAGGCGATCGACGCGCCGCGGCAGCGGCACATGGAGTCGCTCTTCGACGCGATCCGCGGCGACAAGCTGGAGAACACCTTCTCGAAGAAGATCGGCGCCTTCATCCAGGCCTGCCGCCTGAAGGAGCGGGACAACTTCATGGCGGCGAAGACCAACCGCTACGCCTTCGAGCTCGTGGTCGAGGAGGCGGCGCTGGCCGAGGCCGCGTTCTTCAAGCAGATGGCGAACGACATCATCTTCGAGAGCCCCCAGCTCGAGCAGCTCGAGCACAAAGCCCGCGTCATCCTCAACGCCCTCTACAACGCCATCTGGGAGAACTACGCCCAGCGGAGCGAGCGCGTCATCACCATCCTCCCGCCCAACGTCGGCCGCCTCATCGAGGCCGAGAAGACCCTCGACGGGAAGGCCCGCCGCATCTGCGACTACCTCGCCGGACTCACCGACGGCATGATCGTCCGCACCTACCGTCGGCTGTTCGACCCGGAGTTCGGCTCGTTCCGCGACCTCAGCTGAGCGGAGGCGCGCCCGCGCGGCGCGGGACGCGGCGAAGGCGCCGCATCCCCAGTGCAGGAAACGGAGATTCACTGGAGCCGGGACGCCCCCGCCCCGGTCGGGGAACGCAAGGCGCGACGAGCGATCGACGCGGCGAGGGCGCCGCATCCCCAAGGGAGCCACCGAACGACGACTGGAGCCGGGGCGCCCCCGCCCCGGTGAGGGAGCGCAACGCGCGACGGGCATTCGACGCGGGGAAGGCGCCGCATTTCCAAGAAAACCCTTGGAGCCGGGGCGCCCCCGCCCCGGTCAGGAAGCGCAACGCGCGGTGAAGCGACAAGACGCGGCGAAGGCGCCGTCTCCCCGGGCTGCGGGGACAGGCCGCGACGCCGGCCGCCGTCCGTCAGGGCGGCAGCTCCCCGCGCTCCACGGCCTCGTCCACCATCCGGAGGGCGTGCTCCCAGACGGCGGCCGAGCCCTCGGCGGCGTGGCCGTTGCGGGCGACGACCTTGGTGCGCGTGACGCCGTGCTTCCGCCAGGTCTCCCCCTGCGTGAGGCAGTTCAGCAGCATCGGGTGGCAGCGGTCGCAGGCGGCGGCGAAGCGCGCCTCCGGGGTCGCGCGCGCCTCGAACTCGTCCCACAGCGCGCGGAACTCCGCCGCCTGGTCGGCCGGCAGCAGGCCGAAGATCCGGTCCGCCGCCCGCGCCTCGCGGTCGTGCTGCCCGACCATGCCGGCCGCGTCGTAGGCGTAGGTGTCGCCCGCGTCGATCTCCACGAGGTCGTGGATCAGCACCATCTTGAGCACGCGCAGGACGTCGAGCGGCCGGTGGTTCGAGTGCTCGGCGAGCGTCACCACCATCAGGGCGAACGCCCACGAGTGCTCGGCTGCGTTCTCGAAGCGCCGGCTGTGCGGATTGAGCGTCTGGCGGAAGACCTCCTTCAGCCGCTCCGCCTCCGCGAGGAAGCGCATCTGCCGCTCGAGGCGGCCGGGCTCCGGCGCCGGGCTCATGGACGCAGGAAGGGGGCGAGCGCGCGGGTCCAGACCGCGTAGCCGTCGGCGTTGAGGTGCAGGCGGTCCTCGCGGAAGAGCTCCGGCCGCGTGCCGCCCGCGGCGTCGAGCATGGGCGTGGCCACGTCCACGAAGACGCACCCCGGCCGCCGCGCGCACTCGGCCGCGACGAGCCGGTTGGCGGCGAGCACCTTCTCGCGGATGCCGGGGCGCGACGGGCTCTCCTTGACGGCGAGGAAGAGCAGGCGCGACTCCGGCAGCGCGGCGTGGATCCGGTCCGCGAGGGCGCGGAACGAGGCGAGGACGTCCTCGGCCGACGCGCCGTCCTGCAGGTCGTTCTCGCCCGCGTAGACGACGACGGTCCGCGGCTGGTGGACGAGCACGAGGCGGTCCACGTACCGGACGACGTGCGCGAGGTGCGAGCCGCCGAAGCCGCGGTTCACCGGATCGAGCCCGGGGAAGTCCGCGGCGAGCGTGGTCCAGAGGCGGATGGACGAGCTTCCGGTGAACACGACCCCGCCCGGCGTCGGCGGTCGCTCGCGGTCGAGCGCCGCGAAGCGCTCGATGTCCGGCGCCCAGCGCTGCGGGTCGGCGCGCTCGGCCGTGGCGCCCGGCTGCTGGGCGGCGGCCGGCGCGAGCAGAGCGAAGGCGAGGACGGCGAGGCGCAGCGGGCGGGGCAGGGGACGCATGGGTCGACGGAAGACCAGGTCGCGGCCGGCGGCAACCCTGCAGGCGCCGCCCGCGGGCTTGCGGCGCGCGGACTGGGGCCTTTCCTCGGCGCATGCGCTTCCTCGCCCTCGCCGCCGGCGCCGTCCTCGCGCTCGCCGCGGCCGCCGCCGACTACCCCGTCTCCCGCACCGTCGACCACGTGGACGTCTACCACGGCACGCCCGTGCCCGACCCGTACCGCTGGCTCGAGGACCTCGATTCCGCCGAGACGAAGGCGTGGGTCGCCGCGCAGAACGCCTTCACCGCCTCGCGGCTCGCCGCGATGCCCGAGGTCGGACGGATCCGCGCGCGCCTGACCGAACTCTGGAACTACGAGCGCCACGGCCTGCCCTTCAAGGAGGCGGGCCGGCTCTTCTACACGCGCAACGACGGCCTGCAGAACCAGTCGCCGCTGTTCGTGGAGGATGCGCCCGGCGCCGCGCCGCGGGTGATGATCGACCCGAACGGCTTGTCCGCCGACGGCACCGTCGCGGTCCGTTCCTCCTCGCCGTCGCCGGACGGCAGGTGGCTGGGCTACGGCCTGTCGGCGTCGGGCTCGGACTGGATCGAGTTCCGCCTGCGCGACGTCGCGACCGGGCAGGACGCGCCCGACCGGATCCGCTGGGTGAAGTCCTCGGGCCAGAGCTGGACCCACGACAGCGCGGGATTCTTCTACAGCCGCTTCCCGACGCCCCCGGGCGGTGACGCCAAGGTCTTCCAGAAGATCGAAAATCGCATGCTCTACTACCACCGCGTCGGCACCGCGCAGGAGGACGACCGGCTGGTCTTCGCGCTGCCGGAGCATCCGCAGCGCTCGTTCGGCGGCGCGGTCTCCCCGGATGGTCGCTTCCTCGTTCTTTCCATCAGCCAGCCGGGCCGCCGGGGCAACCAGGTCGCCTACCTCGACTTGGGCGATCCGAAGTCACCGCGATTGGACGGCGCGGTCCGTTACCTCGTGGACAACTTCGACGCGACCCGGGGGTTCCTCGGCAACGTCGGCCGCACCTTCTATTTCTCCACCACCGAGGACGCGGCGCGCGGCCGCATCGTCGCGGTGGACCTCGACGCGGGCTGGTCCGCCGCCCGGACGGTCGTGGCGGAGTCCGCGGACACCATCGACAACGTCCGCATCTCGGCCGGCCGCTTCGTCGTCACCTACCTGCGCGACGTCGCGAGCCGGGTGGCGGTGTTCGACCTCGAGGGCCGGCCGCAGGGCGAGATTCCGCTCCCCGGCATCGGCGCCGTCGGCGGCGTGGGCGGCAAGTTCAAGGACCCCGAGGTCTTCGTCAGCTTCTCGTCGTTCCTCTACCCGGGCACGATCCTGCGGCACAACCTGGAGAGCGGCCGCACCGAGGTGTGGCGCGAGGCGCGGACCGCGTTCGACGCGTCGCGCTACGAGACGCGTCAGGTCTTCTACCCGTCGAAGGACGGCACTCGCATCCCGATGTTCCTGACGCACCGCAAGGGCCTGAAGCTCGACGGCTCGGCCCCGACCTGGCTCCACGCCTACGGCGGCTTCAACGTGGTGATCCGCCCCCAGTTCGCCGTCCCGCCCCTCGCGTGGATCGAGCAGGGCGGCGTCTACGCCGTGGCGAACATCCGGGGCGGCGGCGAGTACGGCCGCGAGTGGCACCTGGCCGCGACGAAGGAGCGCCGGCAGACCGCGTTCGACGATTTCATCGCCGCCGCCGACTGGCTGGTCGCGCAGGGCTACACGGCGCACGCGCGGCTGGTGATCGACGGCCGGTCGAACGGCGGACTGCTGCTCGGTGCGGTCCTCAACCAGCGGCCCGACCTCTGCGCCGCGGCGGTGCCGGCGGTCGGGGTGATGGACATGCTGCGGTTCCACCGCTTCACCGTCGGTGCGGGGTGGGCGACCGACTACGGCACGAGCGACACGCCCGAGGGCTTCGCCGCGCTCCGCGCCTATTCGCCCCCGCACACGGCGCGGGCGGGGGCGCGGTATCCGGCGATCCTCGTCACGACCGGCGACCACGACGACCGGGTGCACCCGGCCCATTCCTACAAGTACACCGCCGCGATGCAGGCCGCCGCGGCGCCCGGCAGCGGGCCGATCCTGATCCACGTCGAGAAGGACGCCGGCCACGGCGGCTCCAGCGGCACGACGCCGGTCTCGAAGACGATCGAGGACTGGGCGCTGCGGATGGGCTTCGGCGCCCACTTCACCGGTTGGGGGCGCTGAGGGCGCCCGCGCGGCCCCGGGGGCGGAAAAGACGAAGGGCGCGGTCGAAACCGCGCCCTCGGGCGTGCGGGACGGCGGGCGTCCGCGGACTCAGACCTTGCCGGCGAGCTTCGCCTTGAGCGAGGCCTTGTCCATCATGCCGACGAACTGCTCGACCACGGCGCCGTTCTTGAAGAGCAGCAGGGTCGGGATGGCGCGGACGCCGAACTGCGCGGCGAGGTCGCCGTTGTCGTCCACGTTGACCTTGGCGATGGTCAGCTTGCCGGCCATCTCGCCGGCGAGGTCCTCGAGGACCGGGGCGATCGCCTTGCACGGGCCGCACCAGGGGGCCCAGAAATCCACGAGGACGGGAGTGGCGCCGGAGACGGCGGACTTGAAGTTGTTGCTGTCGAGTTGGAGGAGGTTCGCGGCCATGATGTCGGGAAGGAAACGCTTCGGGCGGAAAACACAACCGCGCAGCGCGTCGAACCCGGTCCGGTGGAGCCGGGGCGCCCCGTCGCGGTCGGACGCGGCGAGGGCGGCGCATCCCCAGGGGCGGCCATCCCCACGGGATGCCGGGCCAGAAGATGGAGCCGGGGCGCCCCCGCCCCGGAGGGCGGCCGGACGCGGCGAGGGCGCCGCATCCCCACGGGCGCCGCCAATCCACGGGTGCCGCCCATCCACGGGTGCCGCCTGTCCATGGGTGCCGCATGCCCACGGTTGCCGCATCCCCCCAGGTGCCGCACCCCCGGGGTGGGCGACCGACGAATCCACCCGCTTCAGCGCGGCGTGGATTTGTGGATGATCTCGGCCAGCTCCCGCGGTTCGACGGCGTGCAGTTCCTTGCCGCGCCGCTTGAGGGTCTCGAAGGTCTTGATCACCGTCTCCGTCATGCGCCCGTGCGTCTCCTCGGAGCCGCCGACGAGGGTGAACTGCTCGGCCTGCGTGATGCGCTTGTGGCCGTCGGCGTGGTCGAGGCCCAGGCCCAGCAGGTGGGCCTTAGACCGACCCTTCGGGGGAGTCGGCGCGGTCGCCTTCGCGGGACGGCGGGACGGCTTCTTCATGGTCGGGCGTGACGGTGGGCGGGGCCGCCGGCGTTTCAAGTGCGATTTCCTCGACGGCGGTGCAGACGATGTCGGCGAACGCCTCGTCCTGCCGCAGCGCGAGCTTCCGCAGGCGGGCGAGCTCGAGGACGGCGAGGAACGTCGCGACGAGCCGCCGCAGCGTGGTCTTCTCGGGGAACAGGCTGGAGAAGGTGAACTCGCGGCGCTCGGCCGCGACGCGCAGCAGGTGCTCCATCTGGTCCGCGACCGTGACCTGCTCGGCGTGGATCTCGCCGACCACGAGCTTCTCCGCGAGGCGGCGGAGCACGAGGTTGAAGGAGTTCCACAGCTCGATCCGGTCCACGTGCCGCAGCGGCCGCTCGCTCGCGGGGGAGAAGGCGGAGGCGGGGCGCGGGAGCCGGTCCTGCGCGTCGCGGGCCATGAGCCCGAGGCGGGCGGAGGCCTCCTTGAACTTCTGGTACTGGAGCAGCTGGTGGACGAGCTCCCAGCGCGGGTCCAGCTCGTCCTCCTCGGCGTTCGGATCCACCGCCTGCTGGTGCTTCGGGAGGAGCATGCGGCTCTTGATCTCCATCAGCGTGGCGGCCATCACGAAGAACTCGCCGGCGACCTCCAGCTGCAGGTCCTTCATCGCGTAGAGGACCTCGAGGTACTGGCGGGTCACCGACTCGATCGGGATGTCGTAGATATCCAGCTCGTTCTTCCGGATGAGGAAGAGGAGCAGGTCCAGCGGACCCTCGAACACGGGCAACTTGATGCGGTAATCGGCTTCGGCGACCACGGGCCGAGTCGAGGGCCGGCCGGATTCCCGCGCAAGGGGGAAATCCCGCCCGGCCGCTCAGGCCCCGGCGCGCAGGACCGCGACGTAGAAGCCGTCGCTGTCGCGCGCGCCCGGCAGGAGGGTCGTGCCGACGCCGTCGGACGCGCCGCCCCAGTCGCGGGCCGGGGCCTCCGGGCGGAAGCGCGGGTGCGCGGCGAGGAAGGCGCGCACGACGCCCTCGTTCTCCGTGCGGGCGAGGGAACAGGTCGCGTAGACCAGCTGGCCGCCGGGACGCACCTGCGGCGCCTGCTCCGCGAGGATGCGGCCCTGGAGGGCGGCGAACTCGCGGAGCTCCGCGGGCTGCGTCTGCCACTTGCGGTGCGGCAGGCGGCGCCAGGTGCCGGAACCGGAGCAGGGGGCGTCCACCAGCACGCCGTCGTAGCCGCCCGGCGGGGGCTCGGCGGACCCGATGCGGATGGTGTCGACGCGCGCGCGCCGCGCGCGGTCGCGCAGCTCCTCGAGCTGGGCCGGACGGACGTCGGTCGCGTCCACGCGCCCCGCGGCGCCGAGGGCGCGCGCGAGCTGCAGGGCCTTGCCGCCGGCGCCCGCGCAGGCGTCGAGCCAGACCTCGCCGGGGGCCACGGCGGCGTGGGCGAGGACGAGCTGCGAGCCGAGGTCCTGGATCTCGACGAAGCCGCGGCGGTACGCGTCGGTGTCGGCGACCTCGGCGTTGGCGGGCAGCGCGAAGGCGTCCGGCACGCCGGGTTCGGCGCGCGGGGTCCAGCCGAGCCGGCGGAACTCGTCGAGCGCGAGCTCCAGGTTCGCGGTCTGCAGCCGCACCCAGAGCGGCGCGCGGGCGAGGAGGGCGTCGAGGTGCGGGGCGTCGAACGCGGACGGACACTCCTCGCGCAGCCACGCGGGCAGGAGCGCGGCCGGGTCGAAGTCCGGACGGGCGGCGGGCAGGCCCGGGACGGCGCGCAGCGCGGCCGCCTTGTCGGCGAGGCGGGCGGGCGCCGCGGGCCAGCCCTCGGTCCACGCGGCGCGGAAGGCGGCCGTCTCCTTCAGCTCCGGCGCGAGCCACGCGGTCAGCCGCACGGCGGCGTCGGGATCCGCGCCGAGCAGCGGCCGGACCCAGGGGAGGTACCGCAGGACGGTGTAGGTCAGCTCCCGGTAGAGGCGCCGGTCGCGCGAGCCGAGCGCGCGGTTGCGGCCGAGGAGCTCCTTGATCCGGCGCGGCAGGCCCGAGTCGCGCTCGACGTGCGGCAGCACGGCGTCGAGCAGCGCGAGGAAGGTGCGCCCCTGGTTGGCGGCGATGCGGGGATTCATCGGGGTTCCCCGGCGGCCGCTCAGAAGCGGATCAGCTCGACCTCGACGTTGAACCCGAAGGAGCTCTCGCGGCGCGGGCCCTCGAAGAACGAGGCCTCGTACTTCACCGCCCACGTCTGGCCGAGCCGGTGCCACAGGCCGTAGGTCTGCTCGTTGAAGCGGCTGCGGCGGACGTCGTAGCGCCAGCGCCCGACGACGTCGAGGACCTCGGACACGCGCTGGCGGTAGTCGAGGGCGTACTCCTCGTAGTCGCCGCGGAGGTAGTGCGAGCCGATCCGCACCGACCACCACTCCTGGTCGACCAGCTCGACCGCGTAGTTGCGCTCGTTCTGCCGCGCGCCGCCGGACGCGGTGCGCTGGTAGGCCTCGAGGCGCAGCCACGCGGCGGGGGTCAGGCTGAGCTCGGTGTGCAGGTCGGACCACGGACGCTCCCCGCGGGCGCGGGAGAACCGGTGGTCGGCGGCGAGCGCGAGGCGGACGAGGTCGCGCGAGCCGTAGGCGGGGTCGCGCGTCTGCAGGGTCTGGTGGAGCGCGACGCGCAGGGTGTCGAGCCGCTCCCAGTCGTCGATGTCGCGCCGCTCCGCCAGCCCGAGCGGCTGGAGGTAGGTGGAGAACACGCGGCGGTCGAGGCGGGGGATGACGCCGCGGCCGTCGCCGGCGCGCGGGGCGTAGCGGTAGGAGAGGCGGGGTTCGACGAGGTGCCGCAGGCCGTCGACCTCCCAGATGTCGTTGCGGTAGTCGAACGTCGCGCTCGCGCGCAGCCGCGCGTCCACGCCGAGCTCGCCCACCTCGCGGGTGTAGTCGCCGCCGCCCAGCACGTCCGTGTAGCGCGTCCACCGGAGGCCGGCGACCGGCGTGACCGCGAGCCACGGCGTCGGGGCGATCGGCCGCTGGAGGCCGTAGTGGGCGTCGAGGCGCGTGGTGCGGCGCCCCGGCTCCAGCAGGTACGGGTCCGTCTCGAGCACGGCCGCGCCGGCGTGCAGGCGCTGGACGAGTCCGCCCGGGAGGGCCGACGGCAGGAGGTCGAAGCGCACCTCGGGCAGCCGCTCGACGACGCGGTGGAAGCGGTTCGGGTGGAGCCGGGTGAAGGCGGAGAGGATGAAGTTTCCGCCGGTGTAGGCCGCCTCGAGGAAGGAGTCGGGCTGCTGCACCGGGAAGAACGCCTTGGGGCGGAAGTCGCGCAGGACCTCGGAGTCGCTCCAGTAGGTGAACTGCCCGCCGAGCGTCACGCGTTCGCCGAACTGCTGCTGGTGCCAGGCCTGCAGGAAGCTGCGCTCCTCCTCGACCGGGCGGCCGAGGATGTCGGTCAGGCGGTCGCCGTGGTCGTTGATGTAGCCGCTGCTGAAGCTGCCTCGGACCCAGCCGTCGGCGCCCGTGGAGGAATAGTCGCCGGCCGGTCCGACCATGAGCCCGCGCGCGGTGTAGAGCCCGGCGTCGGCGCCCAGGCGCACCCCGCGGAGCGGGGGCAGGCGCAGGCCCGCCTCGCCGAACACGCCGAGGCTGCGGCGGTAGCCGGCCTTGGCGGTGAAGTACGAGATCAGCTCGGTCCGCAGGTCGTGCCGGAAGGTCGGGAGCGAGAAGAGGTGCCGTCCGAGCAGGCCGACCTGCAGGCCCTCGCCCGCGACGATGCGGCCCTTCTGGTAGACGACGCGGCGCGCCTTGATGGACGGCGCGTAGGCGGCGTCCTCGCGGAAGAAGATCGTGGCGTTGGTGAAGACGAGCTCGTCGAGCGTGCCCTCGACCGACTCGCCCGACAGGTAGATGGGGAATTCGCCCACGCGCAGGTTGCGCACCTGGAGGCGGCGCGTGGCGAGCTCGTACGTGCCCTCGTCGGCCACGAGCCGCCGGCCGTCGTTGGTGATGACGAAGCGACCCTTGGCCGTCACGACCCCGCGGGCGCGGTCGTAGCGCATCTCGTCGGCCGTGAGGATGAGGTCCCCGTACTCGGCCCGCGCGGCGCCCTGGAACACGAGCATGCCGGTCGCGGCGTCGAAGGTGGACTCCTCGGCCGTGATCCGCGGCGGCGCGCCCGCCGACGGGGGCTCGGCCGCGGCCGCCGCCGCGGCGAGGAGCAGCGGGACGAGGAGGCGGACGAGCGGGTGCGCGGCGCGGAAAGGCATCCCCGTTGGACTGGCGCCCGGCGCGGGCCGGGGCAATGCCGATTTGCGCCGACCGAAACGGGGCGCCGGCGCGCCGCCGGAACCGCCGGCGGACGCGGCGAAGGCGCCACATCCCCACCAGGACTTGCCGGGACGATCTGGAGCCGGGGCGCCCCCGCCCCGGCCCGCGAACGGACGCGGCGCGGGCGCCGCATCCCCACGAGGGCTGGCCGGCAGGATCTGGAGACGGGGCGCCCTCGCCCCGGTCCGCGGGCCAACGCGGCGAGGGCGCCGCATCCCCAGGGCGCCGCATCCCCAGGGCGCCGCATCCCCAGAGCGCCGCATCCCCAGAGCGCCGCATCTCCAGGGTGCCGCATCCCCAAGGCGCCGCCGCTCCGCGGAATATCCGGGCTAGACCCCGCCGCGGCCGTCGCCAACAGTCGCGCCGTGATCATCCCGCAGAGCGAGCTCGCCGCGTTTCTCGAGAACCGCCAGGCCAACCCGCACGGCTGGCTCGGCATGCACCCGGCGACGGTCGGCAGGCGCAAGGGCGTCGTCGTCCGCGCGTTCCTCCGCGGCGCGGTGCACTGCGAATGCGTCGAACTCGACGCCCCGGGCGCGCCCGCGCACCCGATGGAGCTGGTGGCGCCGGAGGGATTCTTCGAGGGCTTCATTCCGCGGAAGAAGGAGGTCTTCCGCCACCAGCTGCGCTACCGCACGGCGTGGGGCGAGGTGCACCAGGTCTTCAACGCTTACGCGTTCCTGCCCACGCTGACCGAGCAGGACCTCTACCTGTTCAACGAGGGCACGGAGCACCGGATCTACGAGAAGCTCGGGGCGCACGTGCGCCGGCTGGGCGACGTGCCGGGCGTGTCGTTCGCGGTCTGGGCGCCGTCCGCCTCCCGCGTGTCGGTCGTGGGCAACTTCAACGGCTGGGACGGCCGCTACCACCCGATGCGTCCGCTCGGCGCTTCGGGCGTGTGGGAGCTGTTCGTGCCCGGGCTGGGGGAGGGCGAGCTCTACAAGTTCGCCGTCTGGGACCAGCAGGGCCACCAGCGGCTCAAGACCGACCCCTACGGCACCTACTTCGAGGCCCCGCCCAACAACGCCGCCATCGTCTGCGCGACCGACAAGCACCGCTGGGGCGACGGCGAGTGGATGGCGCGGCGGGCCGCGCAGGCGGGCCAGGTCGACCGGCCGATGTCGGTGTACGAGGTCCACCTCGGCTCCTGGCGCCGCGCCGCCGAGGACGGCGGGCGGCTGCTCACCTACCGCGAGATCGCGCCGCAGCTGGCGGACTACGTCGTGCGCATGGGCTTCACCCACGTCGAGGTCATGCCCGTGGCCGAGCACCCCTACACGGGCTCGTGGGGCTACCAGGTGACCGGCTACTTCGCGCCCACCCACCGGCACGGCACGCCCGAGGACTTCCAGTGGTTCGTGGACCACCTCCACCAGCGCGGCATCGGCGTCATCCTCGACTGGGTGCCCGCGCACTTCCCCCGCGACAGCTTCGCGCTCGCCCAGTTCGACGGCACGCACCTCTACGAGCACGCGGACCCGCGGCTCGGCGCGCACATGGACTGGGGCACGCTCATCTTCAACTACGGCCGACACGAGGTGCGCTGCTTCCTCGTCGCCAGCGCGCTCTCGTGGCTCGACCGCTTCCACATCGACGGCCTGCGCGTGGACGCGGTCGCGTCGATGCTCTACCTCGACTACTCGCGCAAGGCCGGCGAGTGGATCCCCAACCGCTACGGCGGACGCGAGAACCTCGAGGCCATCGCCTTCCTCCGCGAGGTGAACGACCTCGTGCACCGCTACCACCCCGGCGCGGTCACGGTGGCGGAGGAGAGCACGGCCTTCCCGCGCGTCAGCCACCCGACGAAGGACGGCGGCCTCGGCTTCGACTACAAGTGGAACATGGGCCTGATGCACGACACGCTGGCCTACTTCCAGAAGGACCCGATCCACCGCAAGTGGGCGCACGACAAGCTCACCTTCGGGATGATCTACCAGTACTCGGAGAACTTCATCACCGTGTACTCGCACGACGAGGTCGTGCACCTGAAGGCCTCGATGCTCGGCAAGATGGGCGCGGGCGCCGCGACCGACAAGGCGGCCAACCTGCGCGCCCTCTACACGCTCGTCTGGACCTACCCGGGCAAGAAGCTGCTCTTCATGGGCGGCGAGTTCGGGCAGTGGGCCGAGTGGAACCACGACGCCGCGCTCGACTGGCACCTGCTCGACCAGCCGGTGCACCAGGGCATCCAGGGACTCGTGCGCGACCTCAACCGCCTCTACACGGGCGAACCGGCGTTCTCGGCGGGCGACTTCGACCCCGCGTCGTTCCGCTGGGTCAACGCCAACGACGGCGACCACTCGGTGCTCAGCTTCCTGCGCACGGGGCGCGGCGACGACGCGGCGGCCTACCTCGTCGTCGGCAACTTCACGCCCGTCACCCGCACCGGCTACCGCGTGGGCGTCCCGCGCGCCGGGCACTGGAGCGAGGTGCTCAACTCCGCCGCCGCCGCCTACGGCGGCTCGGGCGAGGGCAACTACGGCGGACAGGACACGGACGCCGAGCCGGCCGACGGCTTCGAGCAGTCCCTCGCCCTCACGCTCCCCGGCCTCAGCACCCTCGTCCTCCGCTGGTCCCCGCCGCGCGCGGAGGGCTGATACCGAAAGCCTTTCGCTTTCGGACCTTGGGCTCGCTCGACCTGTAGGCCGGGGTCTCCCGCCTGGCCGCGCGTGTGGGTAGCCTCTCGGAGGACGGGTCGGAAGCGGCGAGACGTTCGCTCGCTCTCCTGCCCATCCCCGGCGCTCGGAGAGCGCCGGCTACCCACGGTGCGTTCGCCCTGACGTGCTGCGGTACCCTTGCCGGGGCCCGGTCGCGTCCGGCTCGATTGGCGCGAGGATTCCGCAGGTGATTCCATCCGGCGCACCGTCACCGATTGGGTGACACGGTCGCGCGGACCGAAAAAAGGCCCGCGGCGCGGGCCGCGGGCCGGGAAGGAGACGGGGCCGGGCGGGCGCCGCCGGGTGCCTTACGGGAAGAGGCCGCGCTTGGCCTTGGCTTCGGCGACCCGGGAGATGCCGAGCACGAGGGCGGCGGTGCGGCGCGAGCAGCCGTACTTGGCCTTGGTCGCGTCGACCGAGGCCTTCGCCTTGGCGAGCATGCGGTGCAGCTTCTCGAAGACCTCCTCCTTGGTCCAGTAGTAGGCGGACTGGTTCTGGAGCCACTCGAAGTACGAGACGATGACGCCGCCCGAGTTGCAGAGGACGTCGGGGATGAGCTCGATGTCGCCGCGCTTCTCGATGATGGCGTCGGCCTCGTTGGTGGTCGGGCCGTTGGCGCCCTCCGCGATGAGGCGGCAGCGCAGCTTGGCGGCGTTCTTCTCGGTGAGGACCCGCTCCAGCGCGCAGGGCGCGAGGACGGTGCAGGGCTGCTCGAGGAGGGCGTCGTTGGTGATCTTGTCGCCGCCGGTGAAGCCCTCGAGGGACTTGTGGGTCTGGAGGTGGGCGACCGCGGCCTTCACGTCGATGCCCTTAGGGTTGAACACGCCGCCGGTGAAGTCGGAGATGCCGATGATCTTCGCGCCCCAGGCGGAGAGCGCCAGCGCCGTCTCGGAGCCGACGTTGCCGAAGCCCTGGATGATGACCGTGGTGTCGGCCGCCTTGATCCCGAGGTCGGTGAGGTAGGCCTTGGTGAACCAGGCCACGCCCTCGCCGGTCGCCTCCTTGCGGCCGAGCGAGCCGCCGAGGGAGATGGGCTTGCCGGTGATGACGCCCGGGTCGTAGTGGCCGACGTGGTTGGAGTAGGTGTCCATCATCCACGCCATCACCTGCTCGTTCGTGCCGACGTCGGGCGCGGGGATGTCGAGGTTCGGTCCGATGAACGTCGCGATCTCCTGCATGTAGCGGCGGGAGAGGCGCTCGAGCTCGGTCGTGGACATGTCGCGGGCGTTGACGATGACGCCGCCCTTGGCGCCGCCGAACGGCAGGCCGACGAGGGAGCATTTCCAGCTCATCCACATCGCGAGCGCGGCGACCTCGCCGAGCGTCACGTCGTGGTGGAAGCGGATGCCGCCCTTGGCGGGACCGGTCGAGATGTTGTGCTGCACCCGGTAGCCCTCAAACGTCAGCACGCGGCCGTCGTCCATGCGGACGGGCAGGGTGACGGTGAGGGTGCGGCGCGGCTGCTTGGTGCGCTCGCGCACGCCGGCCTCCATGCCGAGGATGTCGGCGGCGGCGTCGAATTGGTTGCAGGCCTGCAGGAAGACAGGCGATTTGTAGATGCTGTTGGTGAGGGGCATACGATGGCAGATGGGCCAGGATGGCCGGGTTGGGATGGCGCGGAGGATGGGGAGCGCGGGGAGGTTTAGCAATTGGCTTCCCGACGCCCGCGCCTTCAATGAAGGCCCTTAATCGCAACGGAAGTCGCCGTGATTCATGGGTGCGCTCGCCCGATTCTTCTCGTGGGTCCTGCGTCAGTTCGGCGTCGCCCTCGTCCTCGGGGTCGGCGGACTGGCGGCGCTCGGGCTTTGGGTGTATGTCCGCGAACATGTGGAGCTTGAGCAAGTCCGCCAGGAGGCCGTCCGGCACCTGAGCGGCCAGACCGCCCGCACGCGGGCCGCGCTGGCGGACGTCGAGCAGCGGATCGTGGCGCTGCAGGCCGAACAGGGGCGGCAGGAGGAGCGCCGCCGCGAGGCGGCGCGGCTGCGGGCGGACCTCGAGGCGGAGAACTCCGCGCTGCGGCGCCTGACGCGCGACGCGGACCAGGTGGCGCGCGACGAACAGCGCCTCCTGCGGCTGCGGCAGCTGGAGCGCGAGGCCGCGGCGGGCGCCGCGGAGCTCGCCGGCCAGGTCGAGCGCGCGGGGTGGGAGCGCGACGGCCTGCGCACGGCGCTCGGCCGCTTCGAGGCGCAGCAGCGGCGGATGGAGGCGGAGAAGTCGCGCGTCGCGCGCTACGCGACGCTGACGTGGGAGCGCTACGGACGCTTCGTGCTGGTGGGCGTCCTGACCTATTTCCTCGCGCCGCCGCTCGGCCGGCTGATCGCGTATTTCGTCGTCGCGCCGCTCGTGTCCGCCCGTCCCGCGGTCCGGCTCGGCCCGGTGGCGGCGGAGCGTCCGGTCCTCCGGAGCGCCGGCGGCGCCGCGCTCGCCGTCGAGTTGGAGCCGGGGGACGTGCTCTGGATCAAGGAGCGCTTCCTCCAGGCGTCCGACGAGGGCCTGCTCCGGCGCACGCGCTGGCTGCTCGACTGGCGCCTGCCCTTCACCTGCCTCGCGGCGGGGCTCACGGAACTGGTCGAGCTCCGCAACGCCGCGCCGGCCGCGCGCCGGCGCGCGACCTGCTCGTCGCAGGCCGACGCCCAGGTCGAGCTGGTCGAGGTCGCCGTGCCGGCCGGGTCGAGCCTGGTGCTGCGCCCGAGCTTCCTCGCTGGCGTCGTCGCCCCGGCCGCGCGCCGTGCGCCGGCCATCCGGCGTCACTGGCGCCTGTTCGCGCTGCAGTCGTGGGCGACGGGGCAGTTCCGCTACTTCGAGTTCGTCGGGCCGACGAAGCTCCTGCTCGCGGGCAGTCGCGGCGTGCGCGCGGAGCCGCTGGACAGCGCGCCGGGCGGCGCGGTCGCGGGCCGGCGGGCGAACCAGGACGCGACGGTCGGCTTCACGCCCGGACTCGCCTACCGGCCGGTGCGGGCGGAGACCTTCTGGGCGTTCCTCCGCGGACAGAACCCGCTCTTCGACGACCTCTTCGAGGGCGACGGCGTCTTCCTCTGCCAGCAGACCTCGGCGCCGGGCGAGGCCGCGCGGCAGCGGCGGTGGGTCGGGCGCTGCGCGGACGGCCTGCGCCGCATCTTTGGCTTGTGAGGCCCGGAGGCGCGGCCGACGCTGCGCGCGTGTCCCTCTTCCAGCTCCGCGCCGACTACCAGCCCACGGGCGACCAGCCCCAGGCGATCGCGCGGCTGGTCGAGTCGCTGCAGGCCGGGAACCGGCACCAGACGCTGCTCGGCGTGACCGGCTCGGGGAAGACGTTCACGATGGCGAACGTCATCGCCCGCCTCGACCGGCCCGCGCTCATCCTCTCGCACAACAAGACCCTCGCGGCGCAGCTGTACTCGGAGTTCAAGAACTTCTTCCCGGACAACGCGGTCGAGTACTTCGTCAGCTACTACGACTACTACCAGCCCGAGGCCTACGTGCCGTCGAGCGACACCTACATCGAGAAGGACTCCTCCATCAACGAGGAGATCGAGCGCCTGCGCATCGCGACCACCAGCTCGCTCGTCAGCCGGCGCGACGTGATCGTCGTGGCCAGCGTCTCCTGCATCTACGGCCTCGGCACGCCCGAGGACTTCTCCGCGATGCGCATCGGGCTGCGGCGCGGCGACGGCCTCGGCCGGCAGCGGCTGCTGGAGCGGCTGGTGGAGAGCCTCTACGAGCGCAACGACTACGAGCTCAAGCGCGGCTCCTTCCGTGCGCGGGGCGACGTGATCGACGTCATGCCCGCCTACCTCGAGCACGGGCTGCGGGTGGAGTTCTTCGGCGACGAGGTCGAGGCGCTGGCGGAGTTCGAACCGACGACCGGCCGGGTCCTGCGCCGGCTGGATCAGTTCGACCTCTACCCGGCCACGCAGTTCGTCACCACGCGCGACCGCCTCGAGCGCGCGGTCGTCGGCATCAAGGCCGAGCTCGAGGAGCGCGTGCGGTTCTTCGAGTCGGCCGGCAAGTACCTCGAGGCCCAGCGCATCCGCATGCGCACCGCCTACGACCTCGAGATGCTGCAGGAGATGGGATTCTGCAACGGCATCGAGAACTACTCGCTCCACCTCTCGGGCCGGAAGCCCGGCGACCGGCCGTCGTGCCTGGTCGACTTCTTCCCGAAGGATTTCCTGCTCTTCGTCGACGAGAGCCACGTCACCGTCCCGCAGATCGGCGGGATGTACAACGGCGACCTCGCGCGGAAGCGCACGCTGGTGGACTTCGGCTTCCGCCTGCCCTCGGCGCTCGACAACCGGCCGCAGAGCTTCGCCGAGTTCGAGCGCATCACCGGCCAGACCGTCTACGTCTCCGCCACGCCGGCGAAGTTCGAGCTCGAGCGCTCCGCGGTGGTGGCCGAGCAGGTCATCCGGCCGACCGGCCTGCTCGACCCCGCCATCACGCTGCGGCCGACGACGGGCCAGGTGGAGGACCTCGTCGGCGAGTGCCGCGCCGCCGTCGCGGCGCAGGAGCGCGTGCTCGTGACCACGCTGACCAAGCGGCTGGCCGAGGACATCACCTCGTACCTCCGCGAGGCCGGGCTGCGGGTGGAGTACCTCCATTCCGACATCGACGCCCTCGAACGGGTCGAGATCCTGCGCAACCTGCGCCAGGGCAACTTCGACGTGCTCGTCGGCATCAACCTCCTCCGCGAGGGCCTCGACCTCCCCGAGGTCGCGCTGGTCGCGGTGCTCGACGCCGACAAGGAGGGCTTCCTCCGCAGCGAGACCAGCCTGCTGCAGACGGCGGGCCGCGCGGCGCGGCACGAGCGGGGGCGGGTGGTCTTCTACGCCGACGTCGTGACGGAATCCATCCGCCGCACCCTGGCCGAGACCGACCGCCGCCGCGCGAAGCAGCTCGCGCACAATGCCGCGCACGGCATCACCCCGCGCAGCGTGCGCCGCGCCGCGCAGGCCAGCCTGCGCGTGTACGACGGCTCCGGCGACGACCGCGCCGCGCCGGCGGCGGCCGAGGCGGTGGACGACGTCGCCGCCGTCGTCGCCGAGCTGGAGGAGGAGATGCAGGCCGCCGCCAACCGCCTCGAGTTCGAGCGCGCCGCCCTCCTGCGCGACCAGATCACCGCCCTCAAGTCCGGCGCCAAGGCCCCCACCAAGCCGCCCCCGCGCGGCCGCGGCCGGGGGAAGCGCTGAACGCGGCGCGGGCCCGTGCCCCAGGAGACGGGCTGCGCTTGTCCGTCGAGCGATCCAGCGTCGCGACGCAACTCGGTTGAGCCGGAATCCGCCCCACGGCCGTCATTACGTACTGGTGCGCCGTCAGCAGCGAACAACGGCCTGACCCCTTTTTACAGAAGCCCTCCTTGGATGGGGTCAGGCCGCTTTTCGCTGCTCACCGGCCTGTCGAGCGAGGCGGCATCGCGACGCGGCGGAACCAGATTTCTGCCTCTTGGTGATCAGCCTCTTGCTGCTGACGCGAAGCGACGAGCGCACAACGGGT
>CAYWTK010000060.1:0-3308 GCA_964460895.1 uncultured Opitutaceae bacterium | reverse complement strand
CCTCTTGGTGATCAGCCTCTTGCTGCTGACGCGAAGCGACGAGCGCACAACGGGTTGGGCCCGCATCATGAAGGTCAGCAGCGAACAACGGCCTGACCCCTTTTTACAAGAGCCCTCGCTGAATGGGGTCAGGCCGCTTTTCGCTGCTCACTGGCCTGTCGAGCGAGGCGGCATCGCGACGCGCGGAACCAGATCTCTGCCTCTTGGTGATCAGCCTCTTGCTGCTGACGCGAAGCGACGAGCGCACAACGGGTCGGGCCCGCATTGTGAAGGTCAGCAGCGAACAACGGCCTGACCCCTTTTTACAGAAGCCCTCGCTGAATGGGGTCAGGCCGCTTTTCGCTGCTCACCGGCCTGTCGAGCGAGGCGGCATCGCGACGCGGCGGAACCAGATCTCTGCCTCTTGGTGATCAGTCTCTTGCTGCTGACGCGAAGCGACGAGCGCACAACGGGCCGGGCCCGCATCGTGAAGGTCAGCAGCGAACAACGGCCTGACCCCTTTTTACAGGAGCGGGTGAATCGTCTTTGGCTGCGCTGCCGGGTCAGGCGGGGCGCGGCTTGGCGAGCTGCCAGTCGAGGTGCGCCTGCACGGTCGGCCATTCGGCGGCGGTGATGCTGTAGACGGCGGTGTCGCGCAGTGTGCCGTTGGCGCCGACCTGGTGCGCGCGCAGGATGCCGTCGAGCTGGGCCCCGAGGCGCTCGATGGCGCGCCGGCTCGGCGTGTTGAGGCGGTGGGTGCGGAATTCCACGGCGATGCAGCGGAGGGCGTCGAACGCGTGGCCGAGGAGCAGCCGCTTGCACTGCGTGTTGAGCGCGGTGCGCTGGGCGGAGGCGGCGTACCAGGTGGCGCCGATCTCGACGCGCCGGTGCGTGGCGTCGATGTTCAGGTAGGTCGTCATGCCGCCGATGCGGCCCGCGGCGTCGAGCACGGTGAAGGGCAGCATCGAACCGGCCGCCTGCAGGCCGAGCCGGCGCTCGATCTCCCGGGCCATCGTCTCCGGCGACGGCACGGCGGTGTACCAGAGCTTCCACAGCTCGCCGTCGCGCGCGGCGGCGCACAGGCCGTCGTGGTGCTCGGCCGCGAGCGGGATGAGCCGCGCGTGCGGCCCGGCGAGCGTGACCGGGACGGGCCAGGGCATGGTCAACGAAGGCCCGAAGCGGCCGGAAGCGACTCAGTCGCCCTGCTCGGCCTGGCGGCACTCCGCCATGACGCGGAGCCAGATCTCGCGGAGGTCGAAGAGGCGGGGCGTCGCGAACTCGCGGTAGCGCTGCAGGAGTCCGCGGGCGCCGTCGCCCTCGGCCGAGATGCGGGCGAGGGTCTCGTTGATCTCGCGCAGGGCCCGCTTGAAGTAGCAGACGGCGAGCGTGTAGTCGCCGAGGTCGAGCGACTGCACGGCCTGCAGCGCGTGCTCCCGGCCGCGGTGCAGGGCGCCGAGCACGGCCATGGCCTGCGCCGGGGGGATGCGGTCCGGGTAGGCCGCGACGCGCTCCCAATTGGCGATCAACCCGGCGTAGAGCGCGCGGGTGGCGATGTTCACCGGGTTGCGGTGGACGGTGTAGAGGTCGAAGTCCTCCTCGAAGCCCGCGGCCTCGGTTTCGGCCGATTCGCCGTCCTCCGCGTCCGGGCCGCCCTCGGCGGCCTGCACGTCCCAACCCATGCGCTTCGCGACCTCGTCGATGCGGTCCGGCGCCTCGGTGCACTGTTCGTAGTGCCGCAGGTACGCCTGCACGGCCTCCTCGTGCTCGGCGAGGTACCTCTCCCAATCGGCCTCGGTCCACGACAGCTCCCGGCGCTCTTCCCAGTCGTTTTCGAACAGCCCGTCGGAATCTTGATTGGTCATTTCAGGAACACGTCCTTGGACGCTGGCGGGAGTGTGGGTGGGGTCGGGGGTCAAGCAATTCAAATTCCGAATAATGACCGGGAAACGGCCTCGACCCGGCGCCGCCCGGAAGTGTCATGGACGCCATGTCCGAGGTGCACCACGAGGTCGTCCATTTCACCGGGCGCGTGCAGGGCGTCGGTTTCCGCTACCAGACCCTGCAGGTCGCCCGCGGCTTCGAGGTCGCGGGCTTCGTCCGCAACCTCCCGGACGGACGGGTCGAGCTGGAGGTCGAGGGCGACGCCGGCGAGGTCGCGGCCTTCGTGGCGGCGGTCGAGGAGCAGATGGCCGGGCACATCCGTCGCACCGAGCGGAGCGCCGCCCGCCGGCCGCGGCGCTTCGCGGGATTCGAGATCCGATGACGCCGACGCGGGAATCGCCCGCGGTCGAGCTGCGGGACGTGCGCAAGGCCTATGTCCTCGACTGGACGGGCCGGCGGCGTCCGGCGCTGACGGGCGTCTCGCTGCGCGTCGCCCCGGGTTCGGTCGTGGCGCTCGCGGGGGCCAATGGGTCCGGCAAGACGACGCTGCTCCGCCTTTGCGCGGGATTGACCGGGGCGGACGCGGGAAACGTCGGCGTGCTCGGAGGCCCGGCCCGCGAGGCCCGGGGGAGGGGACGGCTGGCGTTCCTCGGCGACGGCGAGGTCCTGCCGCCGCACCTGACCGCGCGCGAGTGCCTGCGGGGCGTCGCGGCGGCGACGGGCGCGGACGGGGACGGGGCCGACGCCGCGCTCGAGGAGGCGGGGTTGGCGGCGGAGGCCGCGACGCCGGTCGGCGCGCTTTCGCGGGGACGGCGGCAGCGGCTGGCCCTGGCGGCGGTCGCCCTCGGCTCCGCGGAACTCGTGCTCCTCGACGAACCGGCGTCCGGCCTGGATCCCCACGCCGCCCGGCGTCTCGCCGCGCGCCTGCGCCGGTTCGGCCGGGAGGGGCGGACCGTGCTGTTCTCGAGCCATTTCCTGGCGGAGGCCGAGGATGGCGCCGATCGGGTCGTGCTGCTCGCCGCCGGTCGGGTCGCGTGGGAGGGCGACGCGGCGGCCGTCGCGCGGCGCGGCGGTCTGGCGGCGGTCTACCGGGAGGAGGTGCCGGAATGAGCGGTGGTCTCGGTCGGTTCGGCGCGCTCGTCCGGCTGCAGCTCCGGGCGCTGGCCCAGGAGCGCGGCGCGTGGTGGGTCGCCGTCACGGCGGGCGTCGTCGTCCTCGGCGCCGGCGGCCTGCGCGCCTTCGCCCTCGGCGGCGACGAGGCGCGGTTCCTCGGCAGCGTCGCGCGCAGCGTGCTGACCGCCTCCGGGGCCGTGCTCGCCGCCGGCGCAGCGCCGGCGCTGCTGCGCGGCGGGTCGGCGCCCGGCTGGCCGGAGCTGCTCGCCGCGCGAGGCGTGGCCCGGCCGGCCTGGCTCGCGGCCTCGCTCGCGGCGCTGCTCCTGGCGCTCGCG
>CAYWTK010000059.1:15764-21713 GCA_964460895.1 uncultured Opitutaceae bacterium | reverse complement strand
GCAAGGTCATCACCAAGCGCTTCCTCAAGCTCCTCGAGGAGGAGGCCGCCCAGCGGCCCGACGGCTACCAGGAGTTCTACGCGCAGTTCGGCGTCTTCCTCAAGGAGGGCGCCGCCCTCGACTTCACCCACAAGGACCAGCTGGTGAAGCTGCTCCGCTTCGAGTCCTCGCTCACCGAGAAGGGCAAGACCACCTCGATCGCCGACTACGTCTCGCGCATGAAGGACGGGCAGAAGGAGATCTATTTCCTCGTCGCCCCGAACCGCGAGGCCATCGAATCCGGCCCCTACCTCGAGGGCTTCCGGGCCCGCAACCTCGAGGTGCTCTTCGGCTACGAGGCGGTGGACGAGTACGTCTTCAACCACGTGCGCGAGTTCGACGGGAAGAAGTTCCTCGCCGCCGACCATGCCGACGTGAAGCTCGAGGACCTGCCCCAGCCGGGCGAGGCGCTCACCGCCGACGAGGCCAAGGCCCTCGCCGACTGGCTGAAGGAGTCGCTCGGCGCCCAGGTCGCGGAGGTCCGCCCCTCCGACCGCCTCGTCGGCTCGCCCGCGCTCGCGACCAACGCCGACAAGTTCTCCTCGCCGATGATGCGCCGCATGATGAAGGCGATGCGCAAGCCCGGCGAGGCCGAGGAGCCGGTCAAGGTGAACCTCGAGATCAACCCGCGGCACGCCGTCATCAAGAAGCTGCACGCCCTGCGCGCGGCCGACGCCGACAAGGCCGAGCTCGTCGCGGAGCAGCTGCTCGACAACGCCCTCATCGCCGCCGGCCTCCTCGAGGACCCCTCGCGCATGGTCGCCCGCCTCAACAAGCTCCTCGAGAGCGTCTGACGCGCCGCAATCGTTCGGGCTGGAGGGCGGGGTCTCCCGACCCCGCCGCGAACGTCGCTTCAGGTCGCGCGCAACGTTATCGCCTGCAGACGACGGCGGGGTCTTCCGACCCCGCCCAACCGATCGAGCTCGCCTCGAGTCCGAGAACAAAAGGCCTCTGGTCTCGCCAGCCCGGCCGAACCGTGGGGATGCGGCGCCCTCGCCGCGTCCGCCCGCCGCGCCGGGGCGGGGGCGCCCCGGCTCCAACCTTCCGGTGCCAAGCCCCCCCGGGCTACTCCCGCCGCGCCGGCAGCGCCCACTCGAGGAAAACGGGCAGCGCCTGCGCCCACGTCGCCTCGTCGTGCCGGCCGCCCTCGACCTGGTGGTAGACGACGTCCTCGCCGCGCCGGAAGCCCTTCGCCGCGAGCTCGTCCACCAGCTCGGTCGTGTCCTGGATCGCGTCGATCACGCCGTTGCCGTCGCGGTCGTCCGTCTCGTCCTGCGTCCCCGCCTGGAACCAGAGCCGCAGCTCCGGTCGCCGCGCCGTCTCGCGCACGAAGCGGTGGGCCAGCCGCGAGCGCTGGTGCGCCTGCCAGTCGCCGTCCTCGCCGCGCCACCAGAGCGAGCCCGAGAACACGCCGACGAATCCGAAGAGGTCCGGGCGGCGCCACGCGAGGTCGAGCGCCGAGAGGCCGCCGAGCGACGCGCCCATGAGGCCCGTCCGCGCCGGGTCCGCGCGCAGGCCGTAGCGCCGCCGCACCGCGGGCAGCACCTCCGCCACGAGGAACCGCTGGAACTCCGCCGCCAGTCGGCCGCGGCCCTTCGAGTCGAGCGCGCCGGCCAGCCCGTACTCCTCGATGCGGTCCGGCGTGTTCGCCACCGCCACGACCACGGGCGCCGCGATGCGCCGCTCCTCCGCCAGGCGCGCGACCGTCTCGGCCAGGCGCCACGCCGGCATGTTCTGGCCGTCCAGCGCGAGGAGCAGCGGCGTGTCGGGTCCGACGCCGCCGGGCGGCAGGTACACCCGCACCTCGCGCGCGGCCAGGCCCTCCGGCGGCGCGACCGGCAGGACCTCCTCCGCGGCGGGCGCCGCCACCTCGGCGAGGCCGAGGCCGACGAGGAGGCGGCCGAAGCCGGCGCGGAGGCTGGAGGACTTGCTCATGCGAGGCGGCAAGGCAAAGCGGACGCCGCGCCGGGCGGCGACACCGAAATCGCGGGCGGCCGGGCGTTCACGCCGGCGCGCGCAGCGCCGTCCGGACCTCGCCGAGCCAGCGCTCGTAGCCGGCCTTGAAGCGGGTGTCGCACTCGACCCGCGGCGCGAGCGGCCGGGCGCCGCGGCGCGCGAGGTCGGCGTCGAGCCGCCGCCCGAAGGCGCAGAAGCCGGGATACATCGAGGACCCGAGCGCGAGCACCGCGTAGCGCAGGTGGGCGAGTCCGCCCTCCGGGCCGGCGGCGAGCGCCGCCGCGAAGTCGGCCGCGTCCGGCGGCGGCTCGCCGTCGCCCCAGGTGCTGGCGACGAGGAGCAGGACGTCCCAGTCGGCCAGCGCGGCCGCCGGGAAGTCCGCGACGTTGCGCACCGCCGGCGCGAACCCGTCCGCGCGCAGCGTCCCGGCCGCCGCGTGCGCGAGCTGCTCGGCGTTGCCCGAGACGGTGGCGTAGAGGACGAGGACTGGGCCGGACGGCACGCGGCCATTGAGCGCGCGCGGCCCGCGTTGTCCATCCCCGCCGCCTGCGCGCTTGCCCCGACGGCGCCGAAATGCGGGAATCCCGCCTCATGCAAACGGCCCCTTCGGCGGCCCGCGACACCAGCGGCATCTTCGGCCACCCGCGCGGACTGACCAACCTGTTCTTCACGGAATTGTGGGAGCGCTTCGGCTACTACGGCATGCGCGCCCTCCTGACCCTCTTCATGGTCGCGCCGATCGCGGCCGGCGGACTGGGCTTCGACACCCGCACCGCGGGCATCGTGTACGGGACCTACACGATGAGCGTGTATATGCTGTCGATCCCCGGCGGCTACATCGCCGACAACTTCCTCGGCGCGCGCGCCGCCGTCCTCTGGGGCGGCGTGGTCATCGCCGCGGGGTACTTCGCGCTGGCGGTCCACGCGCAATGGGCGTTCTACCTCGGCCTCGTGCTCGTGGCCTGCGGCACGGGCCTGCTCAAGCCGAACATCAGCTCGATGGTCGGCTCGCTCTACGCGAAGGACGACGACCGGCGCGACGCCGGCTTCTCCCTCTTCTACATGGGCATCAACGTGGGCGCCTTCCTCGCGCCCCTCATCACGGGCTGGCTGGCGCAGAGCGACACGTTCAAGGGGATGCTGGTCGACTGGGGCATGGACCCGGCGCGCAGCTGGCACTGGGGCTTCGCGGCCGCCGGCGTGGGCATGACCATCGGCCTCGTGGTCTACCTGGTGCAGTGGCACCGCCTCGAGAACGTCGGCCTGCCGCCGGCGCCCGACGCGCCGCGGCCCTGGGGCAAGCTGGCCGGCGTGCTCGCCGGCGCGACGCTGCTCTTCTTCCTCGTGCGCCTCTCCGACACCAACCCGGCGTTCGGCTGGGTGAAGTACGGCTACGTGGTCGTGCCGGTGCTCGCCATCCTCTGGTTCGGCACGCGCAACGACCCGAGCCTGCGGCGCTTCGCGGCGATCTTCGTCTTCTCCCTCGCGGCGATCATCTTCTGGGCGATCTTCGAGCAGGCGGGCTCCACCATCGCGCTCTTCGCCGACCAGCTCACGCGCCTCGAGCTCTTCGGCTACAAGTTCCCCTCGGCGTGGTTCCAGTCGGTCAACTCCATCTGGGTCATCACGCTCTCGCCGCTCTTCGCCTGGCTCTGGGTCCGCCTCGGCGACCGCCAGCCGTCGAGCCCGATGAAGTTCGCCATCGGCCTGCTGTTCCTCGGGCTGTCGTTCCTGCTGATGGTGCCGGCCGCCCAGCTCACTGCCGAGGGCAAGGTCAGCCCGCTGTGGATCGTGGGCCTCTTCCTCCTCCAGACGATCGGCGAGCTCTGCCTCAGCCCGGTCGGGCTGAGCACGCTCACCAAGCTCGCGCCCGGCAACCTCGTCGGTCTCGTCATGGGCATCTGGTTCCTCGCCGCCGCCCTCGGCAACAAGGTGGCCGGCCTGCTCGCCGGCGAGTTCACCGCCACCGACCCGGCCGCCCTCGCCCGCTTCTTCCTCACCCAAGCCGCCTGGGTCGGCGCCGCCTTCGTCGCCCTCCTCCTCGTCACCCCTTGGGTGAAGCGCCTGATGGGCGAGGTCCGCTGACGGGTCCCGAACCCTGAAAAACAGGGAGCCCGCAACCGCCACGGGCCAGGGCAACGGTTGCGGGCTCTTTTGGTCACCAGTCGCGCCCGAAGGGGCGCGAGATCAGACGGGCGGGAAGGTAGCGGGCCCCCGTCCGGGGCCGGACCGGGCAAACCGCCTAAATTTAGGCGGTTCTCCTTCTCGTCCGACCTCGCCAGACGGCGGGTCGCCGCGCGGAACCCGCGGCCGCCCCGGCGGGAGGGAGTCGAGACTCGCCCTTGACGACTTTGCTAGGCTCGTTCCCCTTCCCGCCGTGACCCGCCGCTCCCCCGCCACCCTGCCGCGCCTTCCCTGGCGCCTGACCGCCCTCGTGGGCGCGCTGCTGGTGTGGCTGCTCGGCGTGATGGCGGTCAGTCCCGAGCTGCACGGCCACGCCGGCTGCTCGGAATGCGCGCCGACGCCGGAGGAGCACGTGTGCGCCGTCACGCTGTTCGCGCACGGCGCGGAGAATCCCGCGGAGTTCGCGCCGGACACCGGCGCCCCGACCCGCGTCGTCGTCGCCGCCGTCCGACCCGAGGGAGCGGCGATGCCGCCCGCGGCGGACGTCCGCACCCCGCCTGGACAAGGCCCGCCGGCTCGCTGAGCCGCTCCCGTTCCCGGCGCCGCCCGATCGCGGCGCCGTCCCTCCGTCCGCATCCGCCGGCGGCGCGCGTCCGCGCCGCGGCCCTTGTCCTTCCTTCCCGCATGAACCGCTCCCTTTCCTCCCTGTCGCTCCTCCTCGCCAGCACGGCCCTCGCGGCCGCGCAGGCGCCCTCCAGCCCGCCGCCGGCGTCCGCGCCGGTGCACCTCGACGAATTCGTCGTGACCGCCAGTCCGCTCGTGCGGACCCAGGACCAGGTCGCCGCGCCGACCTCCGTCCTCGCCGGGGCCCGCCTCGCGCAGGCGCTGCAGCCCACGCTGGGCGAGACGCTCGCCGGCCAGCCCGGCGTGTCCTCGACCGCCTTCGGCCCCGGCGCCAGCCGGCCCGTCATCCGCGGCCTGGGCGGCGACCGCATCCGCGTGCTCCAGGGCGGCGTCGGCACGCTCGACGCGTCCGTCGTGAGCCCCGACCACGCCGTGACCGTCGAGCCGCTGCTGATCGACCGCATCGAGGTCGTGCGCGGCCCCGCCACGCTGCTCTACGGCGGCTCCGCCATCGGCGGCGTCGTCAACGTGATCGACGACCGCATCCCGGACGAGCGGACCGCGACCGCCCTCTCCGGCCGGGTCGAGGCGCGCGTCGGCAGCGCGGCCGAGGAGCGCGCCGCCGCCGGCGTCGTCCGCGGCGGGGCCGGCGCCTTCGTCTTCCGCCTCGACGGCTTCACCCGCGAGACCGACGACCTGCGCATCCCCGACTGGGCCGAGACGGCGGAGCTGCGCGCCGAGCACGACGAGGACGAGCCCCCCGCGCGGGACCGCCTGCCCGGCAGCGCCACGCGCACTAGCGGGGCCGGCCTCGGGGTCTCCTATGTCGGCGCCCGCGGCCACGTCGGCCTCTCCTACTCCGGCCTCGGCACGGTCTACGGCGTCCCCGGCCACGGCCACGCGCACCACGAGGAGGAAGAGGAGCACGACGCCGCCGAGGTGCGGGAACCCCTCCGCGCCGCCGGCGAGGAGGAGGGCGAGGAGAAGGTCACCATCGACCTCGACCAGCGCCGCTGGGACCTGCACGCCGAACTCCGCGAGCCCGCGCAGGGCTTCCGCGCGGCGCGGCTGCAGTTCGGCTCGGCCGACTACCTGCACCGCGAGCTGGAGGGCGACGAGGTCGGCACGACCTTCACCAACCGGGCCGTGGAGGGCCGCTTCGAGCTGCTGCACGAGGCGATCGGCGGCTTCGAGGGCGCGCTCGGC
>CAYWTK010000059.1:0-15664 GCA_964460895.1 uncultured Opitutaceae bacterium | reverse complement strand
GGGCCGCTTCGAGCTGCTGCACGAGGCGATCGGCGGCTTCGAGGGCGCGCTCGGCTTCCAGTACGGCCGCAGCGACCTCGCGGCCGAGGGCGCGGAGGCGTTCCTGCCCCCGGCGCTCACCCGCCAGCACGCGCTCTTCCTCTTCGAGGAGGCGACGCGCGGCGCCGCGACCTGGCAGCTGGGCGCCCGCGCCGAGGACCAGAAGGTCTCGCCGCGCCCCGACACCGGGCTCGCCGCGCGCAGCCACACGACCGCCAGCTTCGCGGGCGGCGTGGTCTGGCGACTCGGCGCCGGCTGGTCGGTGGCCGCGTCCGCCTCGCGCAGCGAGCGCGCCCCGAACGCCCAGGAGCTCTTCGCCGACGGCCCGCACGCGGGCACGCGCAGCTACGAGGTCGGCGACCCCGACCTCGGGACCGAGCGCGCCCACGGCGTCGACCTCTCCCTGCGGCGCCGGACCGGTCCCGTGACCGGCGCGCTCACGGTCTTCGCCACCGACTTCGACGGCTACATCTTCGAGGAGGCGACCGGCCGCGAGGAGGACGGCCTGCCGGAGTACGCGTTCGTCCAGCGCGACGCGCGCTTCCGCGGCGCCGAGCTGGAGCTGACGCTCCACCTGCACGAGGCGACCGGCGAGCTGGCCGACCTCCGGTTCGTCGCCGACACCGTGCGGGCCGACAACCGCGCCAGCGGCCGGCCGCTGCCCCGCATCACCCCGACGCGCGTCGGCGCCGGGCTCGACCTCCAGCGCGGCGCGCTCGGCCTGACCCTCGACGTCCGCCACGGCTTCGAGCAGGACCGCACGGCCCCGGACGAGACCGCGACGCCCGCCTACACCACCGTCGGCGCCTCCGTCGTCTGGCGCCTGCGCCTGTTCGGCTCGCCGGCCGAGCTCTTCGCGCGCGGGACCAACCTGACCGACGAGACCGTCCGCGTGCACACATCCTTCCTCAAGGACCTCGCACCGCTCGCCGGCCGCGACCTCACAGCGGGCATCCGTCTCTCGTTCTGATTTCCGGACGCCCGTCCGCTCTCCCGGCCGCGGCCCTGAGCCGCGGCCTTTTTCTTCCCCCCGCGCGGGAACCGGCGCTTCCGCCGGCCGCGCGAGCGGGTCATACCAGTTGTGGCTTGGGATGAGACCGTGGTGGGTTGCAGGGCCGCGACCTCGATCCTCACCGTTAGGGACTTGCTCAAACTACGCCTCTGCACGTGGACCCCAATGCCGTAACGGGCATCCGCCGCGCCCGACCGTCCTCTTGGCCACGGATTCTTCGGATGGAGACGGATGGAATCCCTCCGATCCGGAAAATTCCGTCCTATCCGCGGGAAAAGGAGACGGCCGGTGCCGGATGAATCGGAGGATGGCACCAAGCCGTCGCCCGAACCGCTCCAAGTTGGTCAATGCGCGCCGTAGTTGGTATCACGTATCGCCCCGCCGCGGCGGCGCGAGCGCGACCACGCCCTCGACCCGCCAGCCGGCCTCCTCCTCCGCCAGTTGGTAGAGGAGGCGGGTCGGCCGGTCGCGCGCGTCGAAGACCGTCACCTCCACCCGCGCCCGTCCCGCGCGGTTGTCGCGCACGAGGCCAAACTCGGCCCGGCGGTGGGCGAGCAGCATCGGGTAGCCGCGCCGGATCATCTCGGCGAACACCGGGGCCCGGAACTGCCGGCGGATGCCGAGGGAGGCGAAGCCGTAGGCGCGCTCGGGGTCGTCGGCGCGGAACGCGGCCAGCTGCCCCTCCACCGTCGCGCGGACGGCGGCCCGCACCTCGCGGCCGCTCGGCCGGAACCCGTCCTCCGCGGCCCCGGCCGGCGCCGCCCCGAGCGCGAGCGCGGCCGCGGCGAGGAGGAGGCGGAGCCGCGCGGCCATGGCGTCACTCCAGCCCGAACACGGCGCGGCTGTAGTTCGCGATCGAGAACGGCTGCAGGTCGTCGGGCTGCTCCCCGAGCCCGATGAAGTAGATCGGGATGCGGAGCTGGCGGTAGATGCCGACGACCGCACCGCCGCGGCTGGTGCCGTCGAGCTTCGTCACAACGAGCCCGGTGAGGCCGAAGCTCTGGTGGAAGACCTTCGCCTGCTCGATCGAATTGCTGCCGAGCGAGCCGTCCACGACGAGCCAGCGGTGCTGCGGCGCGGCGGGGTCGTGCTTCTGCAGGACGCGACGGATCTTCGCCAGCTCGTCCATCAGGTTGCTCTTGGTGTGGAGCCGGCCCGCGGTGTCCACGATCAGCCAGTCGCGGTCCCGCGCGCGCGCCGCCTGCCAGGCGTCGAACGCCACCGCCGCCGCGTCGGCGCCGGTGTGGCTCGCCACGAGGTCGAGGTCGAGGCGCGCGGCCCACGACTTCAGCTGCTCGACCGCGGCGGCGCGGAAGGTGTCGCAGGCCGCGACCAGCACGGTCTGGCCGTCGCCCTTGAGCTTGTGCGCGAGCTTGGCGGTCGTGGTCGTCTTGCCCGAGCCGTTCACGCCGATCATGGCGATGACGGTCGGCCGCGCGGCGGGCGGCGGCAGCACGCCCTCGGCCCCGGCGAGCACGCGCGCGAGCACGGCCGCGCCGATCTCGGCCGCCTGCCGGCCCTGGAGCGACGGGTCCTTGCGGTACGCGGCCTTGATCTCCTCGAGGATCTCCCCGGTCGTCTCGACCCCGAAGTCCGCGGTGTAGAGGGCCTCCTCCAGCTCCTCCAGCGAGGCCGCGTCGATCCGCCGCCCGCCGAACAGGCCGTGCGTCTTCGCCGCGATGGCGGCGACGGTCTTCGTCAGGCCTTCCTTGAACTTCTTGAAGAGGGAGAACATCCGCTGGGGAGGTCAGGGCATGGGGCGACCGGGCCGTTCCATCCGTCTGGACTGCTCGCTACCCGCTACTCGCTACTCGTTGCTGGGCTTCCGCGCGTCGCGGCCGAGCTTGTCCTTCATCCGGTCGAGGATGCCGTTGATGAAGCGCTTGGAGTCGGCGGTGGAGAAGTTCTTCGAGAGGTCGATGGCCTCGTTGATCGAGACGACGGGCGGGATGTCCTTGCGCTTGAGCATCTCGAAGATCGCGAGCCGCAGGATGGCGAGGTCGATGCGCGCGATGCGGTCGAACTCCCAGTTGTGCGCCAGCGTGCGGATGTGGCCGTCGATCTCGTCGCAGTTCGCGATGACGCCCGCGATGAGCTCGTCGGCGAACGCATAGTGGTCGCGCGGCTTCTCCAGGCCCTGGAAGAAGAGGTGGAGGTCGTCGGCGACGTTGGCCGGCTTGTTGAGGCTCCACGCGTAGAGGAACTGGAGGGCGGCGGCGCGGCTCTCCCGCCGCTGGGCGAACTGGCTGCTCATGAGAGTCCTCCCCGCCGCGCGCGGCGGCGCAGCGCGGCCATGGCGAGCGCGGCGGCGGCGAACTCCGCCCCGCGGTCGAGCCGGCCGACGCACCGGGCGCGGGCCTGCGCCACGGTGTCCGTCACGACCACGCCGTTGATCACGGGCACGCGGGTCGCGACCGCCACGGACTGGAGCGCGTGCGACACGCTGGCCCCGACCATCTCGTGGTGGTTGGTGTCCCCGCCGATCAGCACGCCGAGCGCGATGACCGCGTCCCGCCGGCCGCCGGCCGCGAGCTCGTGGGCGGCCCACGGGACCTCGTGCGAGCCGGGCACGCGCACCACGGTCACGTCGCGCGCCTTCACCCCGGCCGCCGCCAGCGCCGCCTGCACGCGCGCGAGGAGCCCGTCCGCGAGGGCGGGATTGAAGCACGCGGCGGCGATGCCGAACCGGAGGCCGGCACCGTCCACGGGCGGGAGGGAGGGAGCGTCGAGGCTCATCGAAGGACCCATTGGCGTCGCCCCGCCGGGGCGGCGCAATCCGAAATCCGCCCGGTCAGACCGGCACCTGCTCGACGATCTCGAGGCCGTAGCCCTCGAGGCCCACGACGCGCCGGGGCGAATGCGACATGAGCCGGATCTTGCGCAGGCCGAGGGCGGTCAGGATCTGGGCGCCGGTGCCGTAGTCGCGCAGGCTCATCCGCGGCCCCTGCGCGTCGCCGGCGAGCACCGACTCCTGCATCCGCCCGGTCTGCTCCATGTAGACGACCGCCCCGTGGCCCTCGGCCGCGACGCGCTGGAGCGAGGCGACCAGCGCCTGGTGGCTCGGCGACTGCCGGGCGAGGAAGACGTCGGCCAGCGGGTTCTCCGTGTGCACGCGCACGAGGGTCGGCCGGGCGTCGAGCGTCCCCATGGTGAACGCGAGGTGGTGCCGGCCGTCCACCCGGCTGCGGAAGACGTGGAGGGTGAAGTCGCCGTACTCCGACGCGAACGGCCGCGTGCCGAGGCGCTCGACGAGCTGCTCGCGTCGGTGGCGGTACTCGATGAGCGCGGAGATGGAGATGAGGGGCAGGCCGTGCCGCTCCTTGAACGCCGCCAGCTCCGGCTGCCGCGCCATGGTGCCGTCCTCGTTCAGGATCTCGCAGATCACGGCCGCCGGGGTCAGGCCGGCGAGGGCGGCGAGGTCCACCGCGGCCTCCGTGTGGCCCGCGCGCTCCAGCACGCCGCCGGGACGGGCGCAGAGCGGGAAGATGTGCCCCGGCTGCACCAGCTCGTCCGCCCGCGTCGCCGGATTCGCCAGCAGGGCGATCGTCCGCGCGCGGTCGAAGGCGCTGATGCCCGTCGTGATGCCCTCGGCCGCGTCGACCGAGACGGTGAACGCCGTCCGCATCGCCTCGCGGTTCTGCTGCACCATCGGGTTGATGCCGAGCCGCTTCAGGGCCGGCTCCGTCATCGGCACGCAGATCAGGCCGCGCGCGTGGCGGATCATGAGGTTCACCAGCTCGGGCGTGACCTTCTCCGCGGCGAAGACGAGGTCGCCCTCGTTCTCCCGGCCCTCGTCGTCGGTCACGATCACGACGCCGCCCGCGGCGATCGTCTGGATCGCCAGCTCGACGGTATCGAACGGGGCGGCGGCGGACATGGGAGGACGCGGAGTGTCCGCGCGGCCCGCGCGGCTGTCAAATCCCGCGCTCCGGCCTCAGCCGCGGAAGTCCACCGAGTAGGTCTCGCCCTCGGCGCCCTCCTGCCCGGAGACGAGCGTGAGGATGAGGCGGAACGAGAGCGGCGGACGGACGAACTGCGCGCCGAGGAGGAAGGTGCCGTCCCCCGCCGGATTGAGCACCGTGCGGTTCTGGCCGGGACCGTGGACGTTGGGCCAGCGGGCCACGGCGCGGGCGACGTCCACCGGCCGCGGCTTCTTCTCCTTGTCGTAGAAACGCAGCTTGAACCGGCCGTCCTGCAGGGTGAGCCCGAGGAACGTGCCGTCGGGACGCGCGATGGCCAGCCCTTCGACCTTCGCCTCCTCCTTCTTCTTCGACTCCTCCTTCTTCTTCGCGTCGGCCTTCTTGGCCTCGGCCTTGGCCGGCGCGGCCCTCGCGTCGGCCTTCTTCGCCTCCGCCGGAGCCGGCGCCGCGGGCTGCGCGCCCAGCGGGACGACGGCGGCGGACAGCAGCAGGGCGGCGAACAGCGGGCGCGTCTTCATGGGGGGCACGCTAGCCGCCGCCGCCGGCCCGGCAAGCCTCCGGGCGCGATTCACCGGGCGTTGACCGGGGAGGCGCCGCGGGGCCCGGACGCCGCGCGCGTCAGGCCCGCCGGAGCTGCTCGCGCAGGGCGCGCCAGCGGGCGAGGCGCTCGGCGACCTTCGCCTCCGCGCCGACGGCCTTCGGGACGTAGAGCTCCAGCGGCTCCGAGAGGTAGGCCTGGCCGGTCACCGCCTCGGGGAAGTCGTGCGCGTAGAGGTAGCCCTGCCCGTGTCCGGCGCGCTTGCTCGCCTGCCCGCTCTTGTCGCGCAGGGGAGGCGGCACGGGCTGGACCGGACGCTCCTTGAGCGCGCGGTGCGCCGCGGCCAGCGCGAGCGTGGCCGAGTTGCTCTTCGGCGCGGCCGCGAGGTAGAGGGTCGCGTGCGCGAGGGTCAGCTCGGCCTCGGGCAGGCCGACGAATTCCACCGCGTGGTGCGCCGCCACCGCCAGCGGCAGGGCCAGGGGGTCGGCGAGCCCGACGTCCTCGCTCGCGAGGATGACGAGCCGCCGCGCGATGAACCGCGGGTCCTCGCCGCCGGCGAGCATCTTGGCCAGCCAGTACAGCGCGGCGTCGGGGTCGCCGCCGCGGCAGCTCTTGATGAAGGCGGAGATCGTGTCGTAGTGCTCGTCCTCGTCCGCGTCGTACCGGATGCGCCGTTCCCGGGCGAAGAGCTCGAGCTCCTGCGCGGTGATCTCGGCCCGCTCCGGCAGGGCCAGCGCCACGACCTCGAGGGCGTTGAGCGCGCGGCGCAGGTCGCCGTCGCAGAGCACCGCGAGGTCGGTCAACACGGCGTCCGTCGCCGTGTGCCCGCGCGCCCCGAGGCCGCGCTCGGCGTCCGCCAGCGCCCGCCGGAGCACGCCCGCCACCGCCGCCGGGGCGAGGGGCTCGAGGCGGAAGAGGTGGCTGCGGCTGAGGAGGGGCGGGTTGACGTAGAAGCCGGGATTGTGGGTGGTGGCGCCGATCAGGCGCACGCTGCCCTCCTCGACGTCGGGCAGCAGGAGGTCCTGCTGGGCCTTGTTGAAGCGGTGCAGCTCGTCGATGAAGAGGATCGTCCGCGCGTCCGGCCGGCGGCGCGCGAGCGCGAGGACCTCGCGCAGCTCGGCCACGTTGCTCAGCACCGCGTTGACCCGCACGAAGCGGCTGCCGGTCTCGCGCGCGATGGCCTCGGCGAGGCTCGTCTTGCCGCAGCCGGGCGGGCCGTAGAACAGCAGGCTGCCGAAGCGGTTCGCCGCGACGAGGCGCGGCAGGAGCGAGCCGGCGCGGGTGACGTGCTCCTGGCCGACCACCTCCGCCAGCACGCGCGGGCGCATGCGGGCCGCGAGCGGCTGGTGCGCGGCGGGCGCCGGGGCCGGCGGCTCCGGCCGGGTCTCGGGGGAGTCCGCCCCGAAGAGCGAGCCTTGGGAGTCGTCGCGGGACACGGGCTCCACACTGCTGCCACGACAGGACGAAACAAGATTGAAGCCGGGGCGGCCGCGGCGCTGGCTCGCGGGCGTCCACCTCCGGGCCGCGGGGGCGCCCCATGGCCTCGCCCGAACCCCTCCGTGCCCCGCTGCTCTGGCTGCTCCTGCCCTTCATGGGCGGACTCGCGCTGGCGGAGGGCTGGCCGGACGGGCCCGACCCGGGGCGGACCGCCGCGGCGGCGCTGCTGCTCGCGGGGCCCGCCGCCCTCGCGGCGCGCCGCGGCCGGCCGCGGGCGGCCGAGGCCGCGGTCCTGCTGGTGGCGTTCGCGACCGGTTACCTCTGGCTGCCGCTGCGCGCGCCGGCGGGCCGGCCGTGGCCGCATGCGCCGCGCGAGGTGACGGTCGAGCTGGCGGTCGAGCAGGTCTACGCCGCCGCGCCGGACGCGCGGATGGTGACGGGCCTCGGGCGCGTGACCGCGGCGCGCGGGGCGGCCGCGCCCCTGCTCGGCCAGCGGGTGACCTTCGCCGCCATCCGCCGGCTCGGGGTGAGGCCGGAGCCGACGGGCCGCTACCGTTTCCGCGGGCTCGTCGCCAACCTGCCCGCGCCCGCCGAGGCCCGCGGCTTCGAGCGCCACCTCGCCGCGCTCGGCGTGCGCGTGCGGCTCGGGCGCGGACGCTTCCTCGCCGAGACGCGCGCGCCGTCCGCCTTCCGGCGCTTCTGCGCGCGGACCCAGGCGCGGCTGGGGGAGATCCTGCGCCGCGGGATCGAGCACCGGCCGGAGCTGGCGGACATCCAGGCGGCGATGCTCCTCGGCGAGCGCGCCCTGCTGCCGGAGGACCAGAAGACGGCGTTCATGCGCAGCGGCGTGTACCACATCTTCTCCATCAGCGGGCTGCACGTCGGCGTCATCGCCGTGGCCATCCTCAGCGGCCTGATGCTGGTGCGCGTGCCGTCGCGCCCCGCCCGGCTCGCCGGGCTGGCGGTGCTCGGCCTCTACGTGCAGGTCACGGGCGGCGGCACGCCCGCGGAGCGGGCGTTCCTCATGGTCGCGTTCGTCGTGGCCGGACGCGTCTGCCGCTGGCCGGGCAATCCCCTCGCCGCGCTCGCCGCCGCCGCGCTGGTCACCCTGCTGCTCGACCCGCGGCAGCTCTTCTCCGCGGGCTTCCAGATGTCCTACGGCGCCGTCACCGCCATCGTGGTCCTCGGCGCCCCGCTGGCGCGGCGGGCCGAGCAGGCGTGGCGGCCGTGGCGCGACCGGCCGGAGGAGGACTGGGGGCCGGTCCGGCCCCACGTCCTCGCCGCGGGCCGCTGGGCGATCTCCACGCTCGTGGTGACCTGGGCCGCGACGCTGGCCAGCACGCCGAGCGGCATCGCCTACTTCGGACTGCTCTCGCCCGGCTCGCTCGCCGCGAACCTCCTCGTCGTGCCGCTCGCCACGCTCGCGCTCATCGCGGGGTTCGTGGCGCTGCTGGCCGGGCTCGTCGGCCTCGGTCCCGTCGTCGTCCTGATGAACCACGCCTCCGGCCTGCTCATCCTGGCGATGGACGTCCTCGTCCGCCGCGGCGCCGAGCTCCCGGGGATGTGGCTGGCGGCGGAGTTCCGGGCCGCGTGGATGGGCCCGGGCGCGCTGGTGGTCGTGCTCGGCGCGACCCTGCTCGCGGCGCACCCCCGGCTGGGCGGGGCGGCCCGCCTCTGGCTGCCCCCCGCCGCCCTCGCGGCGGCGCTCATTTTGGGCGTGAAATTCGCCTAGGCCCGGCAATGGTCCGCGCCATGAAAAGCGCCTACGAGCTCGCCATGGAGCGCCTCGCCAAGTCCGACCCGGCCGCCGGCCGGCCGCTGACCGCCGCGCAGAAGGAGCGGCTCGCCGAGGTCGACCGACTCTACCAGGGCCGCCTGGCGGAGCGGGAGATCTTCCTCAAGCAGCAGCTCGAGACCGCGCTGGCCGCGCAGCAGCTCGACGAGGCGGACAAGATCCGGAAGCAGATCGCCAACGAGCGCGTCCGGATCGAGGAGGAGCGCGAGGCGGAGAAGGAGCGCGTCCGCCGGGGCTGAGCGGAGGGCGCGGAGCCCGCGCTCAGACGAACTCGAACTCCGCCGCCAGCACGTGGTGGTCGGAGGCCGGCGTGGGCCGCACGTAGTGGCTCACGCAGCGGAACGAGTCGTTGTGGAAGATGTGGTCGAGCACGTAGGGCCGGCGGCGCCACGTGACCTCGGTCGTCTGCACGGTCCGGAACCCGGCGTCGGCGAACTGCCGCACGAGCGACTCGTGCCGGCTGACGTTGAAGTCGCCCCCGATCAGGGTCGGCCCGGGGTTGCGCTGCACGGTGTCCACCACCCGCTGCCGCTGCTCGCTGTGCACCTCGCTGCTCGACTGGAGCATGAAGAGGGCGAGCAGGTGGGTGTTGAAGACGGTCAGGCGGCGGCCGTCGATCTCCGTGCGCGCGCTGATCAACAGGCGGTCGGTCGGGGTCTTGCGCTCGCCGTAGAAGTCGAATTCGACCGGCGGCGAGGGCAGGCCGACCCGCTGCCGGTCGGTGAGCGGCGTGCGGGAGAAGATGGCGAGGCCGATGCCGAAGGGCAGCTCGCGCGGGTCGCGCCGCGGGTAGGCGAAGAAGCCGTCGTAGCCGGCCAGCGCCTCGGTCATCCGCGTGAAGTTCGGCGGCACCGGGAGCTGCTCGCCGCCGGGTTGGGCGCGCTCGACCTCCTGCAGGAGGACGATGTCCGCGTCGTGGCTCCGGATCTCCGCGATCGTCTGGTCCAGGTCCACCGGCGCGTTGTCGGGATCCGTGTCGCTCCACGGCTGCCCGAACTGCATGTTGAACTGCAGGACTTTGAAACGGACCGGCATCAGGGGCGCGAGGGGGTCGGGCGGGGCGGTGCCGCGTGCGGTCCGACTCGGGGAGGTGCGGCTTCCAACGGCGGCAGGCGAGGCGATGCTTGCTCGCGAACCCGATGCAGCAAGCCAATTTACTCCGGTTCGGCCGTGCCCTCGACGACCCACTCCCGGGCGTCGGGCACCTGCGCGAAGAAGGCGCGGAGCGCGGCGCTGAGGTGCTCGGCGTAGCGGAAATGGGCGCCCATGCCGGTGCGGAGCTCGGCCTCGTAGATGAACTTGTCGGCCTGCGTCGTGTGCTCGAACGGGGTCTGCGCGCCGAGGAGCAGCGAATAGGGGTACGCGCCCGAACCCCGCCGCAGCAGCTCGCCGGTCAGGGCCGCCTGCTCGTCCAGCAGGGCCTGGTGCGTCGCGTGCCGGATCTCGGGCGGCAGGTAGAAGCCCGCCTGGATCAGCGGCGTCCAACGGTGCCCGGTGCGGTGGCGGTTGAGATCCCGCAGTTCAGCGAGGGCGAGGTTGTTCCAGGCGAAGGTCACGCGCATGCGCCGCGTGGCCGTGCCTTGGTGGCCGTAGCGGTTGGCGCGGTGGCGGAGCGCCTCGGCCACGGGCTGCTCCTCGCGGAGCCAAGGGGGCGCGGAGGCGTCCACCTTGACCCAGACGTCGTCGGCCAGCGGCGCCGCCGACAGACGCTCGAGGCCGAGCCGGCACGAGTAGGCCAGCTCCTGCCTCGCCTGCTCCTCGTGGGAGCGCTCCGCGGAGCTGTGGCGCATGAGGCGCGGGGCCTGCTTGACCAGCTCGGCGCGGACGAGCGCCGCGGCGGTCTTGGCCTCGGACTGCGGGAGCGAGTCGAGGTGCTTGAGGGTAGTGGCCCACATGCGGGCGCTCTGCACGAGGCCGACGTTGGTCCGCGTGGCGAGGGGGATGAAGTAGCGCGCGCGGTCGAGGGCGAAGTTCTTGCGCAGGCGCGTGACGACGGCGGGCTTGGCGTCCGTCGGCACGCGCACGAGCTCGGGCCGGTCGCGGCCGAGCTGGTCGAGCCGCGCGTACTCGGCGTGGTAGGCGGCGAACGCGCGCGCCATCACCGCCCGCCAGCGCGGCGCGAGGTCGGCCGGCACGCCGAGCTCCTCCGCGGTCGGGAGGTTGGCGGCGTCCATCGTGATGTAGCGCGTGCTCGACTCCTGGCCGTCCGCCATCTGCGCGACCTCGAACAATTTCCAGGCGAGCCACATCGAGATGCCGTCGAGCGCGACGGCGAGGCCGCCGGTCAGGCCGCCGATCGAGGCGTGGCCGTAGTCCACGAACTTGAGGATGCGGTCGATGGACTCGTCGGGATTCGCGAGGTCCACCTTGCCGAGGATGGCCTCCAGCCCCTCGTTGCTCCGCGAGTAGCGGGCGAGGACCGAGGCGAGCAGCTCGGGCGTGACCTTGGGCAGGGCGGCCGCCGCCGGGGGCGGCACCAGCGCGATTCCGGTGACCTTCATGGGCGCGGCGACTCGACACGTTTCCCCGCACCGAGGCGAGGAAAAGGACGCCCGCACCCTCCGCGTTCCTTGTAGGGCCGGAGCCTCCCGACCCCGCCTCCCCCGCGGCGCGACCCACGCCCCCTGACCCGAGCATTCGCACAGGAGGGAACAGAGGAAACGGAGCCGATCGACGTCCCCTCTGCGCCCTTTGCGGCCTCCTGTGAAGAATGCCTTGGATCGGCCCCCGAATTCCAACCTCACTTACAGGAGGGCGCAGAGAGCGCAGAGGCCTTATCTCCTCTCCGTTTCCTCCGTTGCCTCCTGTTCAATCCCTCCGTCTCAAGTCCCCTTGCGTCCCTTGCGCTTCTTTGCGGCCATTCGACCGCACCGAGTCGCGACGCTCCCCTCCCCCGTTCTGCGCATGAACCGCCGCCTGCCCTTCCTCGTCCTCCTCGCGGCCCTCGCCGCTCCCGCCTCCCCTGCCCCGATGCCCGACCTGATTCCCGCCGACCTCCCCGCGACCGTCGATCCCGGCCTGCAGGCCGCGGTCGAGGCGATCGACACCCGCCTGCGCGCCGAGCTCGGCTTCGGCGACGCCCTCAGCGCCGCGGGCGTGCTCGACCTGCGCACCGGCCGGCTCGCGCTCGTGCGGCCGGACCAGATCTTCTACGGCGCCAGCCTGCCCAAGGTCGCGATTTTGCTCGGCTGGTACGCCAAGCACCCCGATCCCGCGACGACCGACGCCGCCACGCGGCACGAGCTCGGGCTGGTGATCAAGGACTCGAGCAACGAGCTCGCGGCGAAATACTCGCAGCTCCTCGGCCTCGCCTACATCCGCGCCGAGCTGGACCGCCACGGCCTCTACGACCCCGCGCGCGGCGGCGGGCTCTGGCTCGGCAAGCATTACGGCGTGGACACCGAGCGCGTGCGCGACCCGGTCGGCGACCATTCCCACGCCGCCAACGCGCGGCAGCTCCTGCGCTTCTACCTCCTGCTCGAGGGCGGACGGCTCGTGTCGCCGGAGGCTTCGGCGGCGATGCGCGCGGCCTTCGCCTCGCCGGACATCCCCCACCGCGAGGACCGCTTCGTCGCCGGCCTTGCCGGCCGCGGCCTCGAGGTCCGCCGCAAGGCCGGCTGGTGGGAGGACTGGCACCACGACTCCGCCGCCGTCACCGGCCCCGGCCGCCACTACCTGATCGTCGCCCTCACCCGCCACGCCCGCGGCGAGGAGTACCTGCGGCGCTTCGCGGCCGCGGTGGACGACCGGCTCGCGCCGGGGCGATGAGGGCCGACGGCGGCGGCGTTCCCCTCCAACCCATCGCGTCGGGGAAACCTCGCGAACCCAACACGGGCGGAAAGCCATTCTCCGCTCGCTCCGCGGCACCGCGGTCCTAGCTTCGCCCGCATGAGGTGCATCCACGCGCTCCTCCTGGCCGTCCTCTGCGCATCGTGCGGCGCGGCCGAGGTCCTTCTGCGCCGCGGCACGCTCGTCTTCGCCGACGGCAACCGGGTCACGGGCCGGCTCACGGGCGAGGGCCGCTTCACCTCGGATCGATTCGGGGAGATCCGCTTCCAGGAGGCCGAGGCGCGATTCGAGCCCGCCACCGACGCGCCCGACGACGACACGCCGGGCTCGCTCAAGGAGCGGGTGGAGGCGGAGATCAATCCTCGCCCACCCCCGGGCCCGGCGCCGGCCGCCCGGCCGGCGCCGCCGCGGTGGCATCCGTGGAAGCTTTCGCTCAGCGGCTTCGCCGACCGCACCTCGGACGATGGCCAGCGACGCCACGAGTACTACGGGGGCATCAAGGCGGAGCGCCCCTCCCCCTCCGATCCGATCGTGCTCGACGCCCGCTACGAATACCGCCGCACGGGCGAGCGCCTCGACCGCCGCCGCGCCACGGCCACGCTCGACTGGCGGCACCGGTTCCCCGACTCCCGCTGGTTCACGCTCTACCGGCCGTACCTCGAGTACGACGGTCGGACGCTGAAACCCGAGGACGCCGCGACCTTGGGAAGGAGCCGGCTCAACTACCTGTTCACGCAGCAACAGGCCGGCGTCGGCTACCACCTCCTCCAATCGGACCGGCTCAAGTCCAACGCCGTCCTGAGCTGGAACCATTTCCACGTCTGGGTGTTCGACGTGGACAACCTCGGTCGCGGCGTGCCCTCCGTGCGGCTGGAGAACAGCCTCGCGCTCGGCCGCGGGCTCGAGCTCAAGCAGACGGGCCTGATCTACTGGCTCTACGAATCCGACACCGAGGAATTCCTGTGGGAGAACTCGATCGACCTCACCCAGCACCTCGGTCGGCACCTGTTCCTGACGCTGCGCCACGAGTACCGCCGCGACCACCCGTTGCGCGACGCCACGCCCCTCGACCGGCTCCGCCTGCTGTTCGGCATCACCTTCTGAACGCCGCGGCGGCTACGCCCGAGTCACAGGGAACGCAGGAACCCGACCGACCGCGCCAGGGCCTCCCGCCCGGCGGCGGTGTCGAGGTTGAACTGGTACTCGTGGGGCAAGGCGGGCGAATAGTCGGCCGGGAAGAAAAGCTCGTCGACCCGCACGCCGCGCGCCCGGAGCGCGGCGGCCAGCGTCCGGGATTGCGGGAGCAGCGGGTCGCCGTTGCCCGCGGAGATGAACGCCGGGGGGAAGTCCTTCGTCACGTGACGCGCCAGCGCGAACTGCTCCAGCCGCGGATCGGCGCGGAAGTCGTCGAGTCCGAAGTAGGACCGGAGCGCGGTCCGCAGGAAGAGCCCGAACGGACCCTCCAGCTTCATGTCGTCGGTGCCGTAGACGCCGCAGAGGAGCAGCACGCCGGCGAGCCGCCCCGGCGGCAGCGAGGGCGCGAGACCGAGGCCGCGGGCGTAATCCGGCGCCGTGGTCGCGATCGCCAGCTGCGCCGCGATGTGCGCGCCGGCGGAATCCCCGGCGAGCACGATCCTCTCGGGGTCGATGGGCAGGCGGTCCGCGTTCCGCACCAGCCACGCCAAAGCCGCGTTCACCTGCCGGACAGGGCCCGGATACTGCGCCTCCGGGGCGATCGTGTAGTCCACGGAGACGACCGTGAAGCCCTGGCCGGCGAGCACGCGGCCGTAGTTGCCGATGTCCTCCTTGCGACCGGACACGAAACCGCCGCCGTGGATCCACACGACGGTCGTGAGCTTGCGGCCCTCGGACCCCGCCGGGAAGAAGACGTCGAGCCGTCCCTGCGGCGAGCCGGCGTCGTACACCTCGTCGAGGCGCGCGACCACGTCCGGCGGCAGGTGCTTCACGAGGGCGTCGGAGGTCTGCTTCGCCCCCGCGTCGAACAGCCACCGGATCACGATCACGCCCGGCCACGGGGTGAACTGGAAGGCGACGACCACCGCGACGACCAGCGCGACCAGCGAACCGAGGGAAACGAGCAGGACCTTGGCGAGTATCTTCATGGGCGTGGAGCGCCTCGGTCATTCCAAGCCCGCCGTCCTCGTTCAATCTCCAATGCACGCCGCCGGAGGGGCGTCCGGGCAGGATGGGCCGCCGATCGCGGTCGACGCACCCGGCGAGGGGAAAGAGCCGATCAGCGGCGATCGGCGCTCCCGCCTCCATCCCCCGCCGCGCGGGTCACTTTATCACCAGCCAGCTCGAGAGCGGGTCGGGATAGAGGCCGAGGGCGACGGTGGCGAGGGCGAGGACGGCGAGGACGGCGGCGGCGACGACGGTCGGCGCGGGACGGGCCGCCGGGGCGGTCTCTCCGTCCGGACGCCAGGTCTCGAACCACGCGGCCTTGATCCAGCCGAAGTAGTAGTAGATCGAGACGACCACGCCGACCAAGGCGATGGCGAGCAGGCCGTAGAGCTGGGCCTCGAAGGCCGCGAGGAAGACGAGCAGCTTGCCCATGAACCCGGCGAGCGGCGGGATGCCGGCGAGCGAGCCGACGCCGACCGCGAGCACGCCGGCGAGGAGCGGCCGGTCGCGGGCCAGCCGGTCGTAGTCGTCCAGGTCGGCCGCCGTGTCGTCCTCGCCCGCGAGGTGCGCCATGACGCCGAACACCGCCATCGAGCCGAGCAGGTAGGTGAAGAGATAGAACCAGACCGCGCCGGCCGCCCACGGCACCTTGAGCGCCGCGACGACGCCGATGAGGAGGAAGCCCGCGTGCGACACGCCGGAGAGGCCCATCAGGCGCTTGGCGTTGCGCTGGGTCAGGGCCGCGAGGTTGCCGAAGAGCAGCGAGCCGGCGGCGAGCGTCGAGAGCAGCGGCACGAGCACGCCCTCCAGCGGGCCGAAGACGTTGAGGACCAGCGTGAGCAGCACGGCGAACCCGGCCGCCTTGGAGCCGACCGCGAGGAAGGCGGTGACCGGCGTCGGCGCGCCCTGGTACACGTCCGGGATCCAGATCTGGAAGGGGAAGGCGCCGATCTTGAAGGCCACGCCGCTGAGCACGAGGACGGCGCCGACGA
>CAYWTK010000058.1:0-22020 GCA_964460895.1 uncultured Opitutaceae bacterium | reverse complement strand
ACCCCGCCGACCGCGGCCAGGAGCCGCGCCTCGCGTCGCGCCAGGCCGCGGAGGCGGGCGCGCTGACGCAGTGGATCGAGCAGAAGTCCAACGGCTCGCTCGGCACCGCCGTCGTCGTGGCGGGCGCCGAGTTCGCCGGGTTCGCCGAGGACGACCGCAACCTGCTCGTGCTCGCGAAGGTCGCGTCGGGCCAGCCCCTCCGCTACCTCGCCGGCGCCGGGTGGTCCAAGGCCGGCGAGTTCACCACCCCCGAGGCCTGGCAGGCCTACGTCGAGTCCTGGGCCGCCCGCGCCCGCGCGCCGGTGGCCGTGACGGTCGCCCCCCTCTGACTCCCCCTCCCATGAAGCTCCGCGTCCTGCTCCCGTTCCTCCTCGCCGCGGTCGCGGCGCTTCCCGCCGCCGAGCTCCCGCGGCAGTTCAACGGCGCCACGCCGCTCGACTGGGCGCAGCGCCTCGCCCGCTCCGAGATGGAGCGCGCCGGCACCTCCTATTTCCACGGCGGCTCCAACCCGCGCGCCCGCTGGGACTACACCACGTCGCTGCTCGGGCTGGCCCTCGTCCATCTCGGCCAGGAGACCGGCGACCGCTCGTTCACCGAGTACGGCGCGCGCACGGTCGAGAGCTTCGTCGCGGAGGACGGCACCATCCGCACGTACAAGATGGAGGACTACAACATCGACATGATCCCGCCGGGCAAGGTCATGCTCCTGCGGTGGGAGCAGGGCGTGCGCGACGAGCGCTTCCGCCGCGCGATCGAGACGATGCGCGAGCAGATGGCGAAGCACCCGCGGACCGCCGAGGGCGGATTCTGGCACAAGCTCCGCTATCCGCACCAGATGTGGCTCGACGGCCTCTTCATGGCCTCGCCCTTCCTCGCGCACTACGCGAAGGTCCACGAGCGGCCCGAGCTGTTCGACGACGTGGCGAAGCAGATCCTCCTGATGGACCGCCATTCCTACGACGACGCCAAGGGCCTCCATTACCACGCCTGGGACGAGAAGCGCCTCCAGCCCTGGGCCAACAAGGAGACCGGCTGGTCGCCGAACTTCTGGAGCCGCGCCATCGGCTGGTACGGCATGGCGCTGGTGGACTCGCTCGACTTCTTCTCCCCGACGCACCCGGAGGTGGAGCACATCAACGAGGTCCTGCGGCGCGTGGCCGACGGCATCGTCCGCTGGCAGGACCCGGCCACCGGCCTCTGGTGGCAGGTCACCGATCAGGGCGGGCGCCCGGGCAACTACCTCGAGGGCACGGCCTCGGCCATGTTCACCTACATCCTCGCGAAGGGCATCAACCGCGGGTACCTGCCGCGCGAGCAGTACCTGCCCGCCCTGCTCAAGGGCTACACCGGGCTCATCCGCGACCTCGTGCGCGTCGACCCCGACGGCAAGGTCAACCTCACCCGCTGCTGCTCCGTCGCCGGCCTCGGCTTCACCAACTCGGCCGGCCGCGTGCGCGACGGGTCGTTCGAGTACTACGTCTCCGAGCCGATCATCGACAACGACCTCAAGGGCGTCGGCCCCTTCATCCTCGCGGGCATCGAGATGCAGCGCCTCGTCTCCGTCCAGGTGGCGGAGCGCCCCGTCCGCGGCTGGGAGGACTACCCGCGCGTCCTCGCGCGCATCCAGGCGCCGACGTTTCCGGACCGCGACTTCCCCATCACCGACTTCGGCGCCAAGCCGGACGGCTCCGAGGTCACGGCCGCGATCGCGCGCGCCATCGACGCCGCGCACGCCGCCGGCGGCGGCCGGGTCGTCGTGCCCGCGGGCGAGTGGGCCACGATGCCCCTGACGCTCAAGAGCAACGTCAACCTCCACGTCGCCCAAGGTGCGACGCTGCGCTTCGTCTTCGCCCCGGAACGCCACCCGGTCGTCTTCACCCGCTGGGAGGGCGTCGAGCTGATGGGCCTCGCGCCCCTCATCTACGCGTTCGAGGCGGAGAACATCGCGGTCACGGGCGAGGGCGTCCTCGACGGTTCGGCCGACTGGGACAACACCTGGTGGGCCTGGAACAACAAGGCGGCCGCCAAGGGCGGGCCGACCAGGCAGCGCGCGGCCCGCGACCGGCTCTTCGCCCTCGCCGAGCAGGGCGTGCCGCCCGCGCAGCGCGTCTTCGGCGCCGGCGACTTCCTCCGCCCGAACTTCATCCAGCCCTACCGCTGCCGCAACGTCCTCATCGAGGGCGTCACCCTCCACCGCTCGCCGATGTGGAACCTCCACCCGGTGCTCTGCACCAACGTGACCATCCGCGGGGTCAAGATCGTCTCCCACGGCACGAACAACGACGGCTGCAATCCCGAGTCCTCGCGCGACGTCCTCATCGAGGACTGCCTCTTCGACACGGGCGACGACTGCATCGCCATCAAGTCCGGCCGCAACGCCGACGGCCGCCGCCTCGCCGCGCCGTCGGAGAACATCGTCGTGCGCAACTCCCGCATGAAGGACGGCCACGGCGGCGTCGTGCTCGGCAGCGAGTGCACCGGCGGCATCCGCAACGTCTTCGTCGAGAACTGCGCGATGGACAGCCCCGACCTCGACCGCGCGCTGCGGTTCAAGAACAACGCGGTGCGCGGCGGCGTGCTGGAGAACGTCTTCATGCGCGACGTCCGCGTCGGGCGGGTGGGGGAGGCGGTCGTGACGATCGACCTGCTCTACGAGGAGGGCGCCGACGGGAAGTTCCCCCCGGTCGTGCGCAACGTCCAGCTCGAGCGCGTGACCAGCACCGCCAGCCCGCGGGTCTTCTTCGTGCGCGGCTTCCCCGGCGCCGTCATCGAGGGCATCCGCGTGACCGACTCGTCGTTCAACAACTTGACGGACCCCGAGGTCGTCGAGCACGCGGGGTCCGTCACGCTCCGCAACGTCACCTTCTCGCCCCAGGTCAAGTCGCGCGGCCTCAACTCCGTGCCGCCGCCCGCCCCGAAACCCTGATTCCTCTCCGTCGTGAGCGCCCCCGCCCCGTCCGTGATCGGCCGCTACCGCTGGCGCATCTGCGCCGTGCTGTTCCTGGCGACGACGATCAACTACGTCGACCGGAACGTCTTCTCGTTCACGATGCTGGACACGGCGTTCCGGCACCAGATGCTCGGCATCCCGCTGGAGCAGCCGCTGACGGCGGCGGACATGGTGGTCTTCAAGGAGCGGATGGGCTACCTCGACGCCTGCTTCAAGTTCGCCTACGCGTTCGGGTTCCTGCTGGCGGGCTGGATGATCGACCGCATCGGCACGCGCCGCGGCTACGCGGTCGCGATCGGCGGCTGGAGCGTCGCCGCGGTCGGCCACGGCCTCGTGCACACGCTGCCGGGCATGGGCTTCGCCCGCGCCTTGCTCGGCGTGGGCGAGGCGGGCAACTTCCCCGCCGCGGTCAAGACGGTGGCGGAGTGGTTCCCGAAGAAGGAGCGCAGCTTCGCGACCGGGCTCTTCAACGCGGGCGCGAACGTCGGCATCATCCTCACCGCGGTCTGCGTGCCGTGGATCATCGCCCACCTCGGGTGGCGCGCCAGCTTCATCATCACGGGCGCGATCGGCGCCCTCGTCCTCTTCGTCTGGCTCGGCACCTACCGCAAGCCGGCCGAGCACCCGAAGCTCTCCGCCGCCGAGCTGGCCCACATCCAGCAGGACGGCCCGGTCACGAGCGACCGGCCGGTGAAGTGGCGCGAGCTGGTCAGGTACCCGGCGACCTGGGCCTTCGCCGTGCCGAAGTTCATGACGGACGCGATCTGGTGGTTCTACCTCACGTGGCTGCCGACGTTCTTCAACGACAACCCGGCCTTCACCACCAAGCTCGACCTCAAGCAGGTCGGCATCCCCTTCCTCGTCATCTACATCATCTCCGACCTCGGCAGCATCTTCTTCGGGTGGCTGGCGACGCGGTTCATCGGGCTCGGCTGGACGGTCAACCGGGCGCGGAAGACGACGATGCTCATCTGCGCGCTCTGCGTCGTGCCCATCCTCCTCGCGGCCAAGACGAGCAGCATCGTCCTCGCCATCGGCCTCATCGCCCTCGCCACCGCGGCCCACCAGGGCTGGAGCGCGAACCTCTTCACCACCGTCTCCGACCAGTTCCCGAAGCGCGCCGTGGGCAGCGTCGTCGGCATCGGCGGCATGATGGGCGGGATGGGCGGCGCCCTCCTCGGCGCGTCCGCCGGCTGGATCATCGGCCACATCGGCTACGTGCCGCTCTTCGCCCTCGCGGCCTTCGCCTACCTCGGCGCCCTCGCCATCCTCCAGTTCCTCGCGCCGAAGCTCGAGGCCGTGCACCTGCCGGAATGACGCGCCCGACGACGCTCCTCCTCGCGCTCGCCCTGGTCCTCCCCGCCGCCGCCCCCGCGGTCGAGGCGGTGAAGTGGTCCGACCGCCTGCCGACCGATGCCGCGTGGCTGAGCGGTCCGACGGGCCGCGCCATCGCCGAGAACCTCCTGCTCTACCAGTACCCCTCCGGCGGTTGGCCCAAGAACATCGACATGGCCCGGCCCCTCGCCGCGGAGGAGAGGGCCGCGCTGGCCCGACGCAAGGAGGAGGCGACGATCGACAACGGCGCCACCACCGCGCAGGTCCGCTACCTCGCGCACGCCTACGGGGCCACCGCCGAGCCGCGCTACCGCGCCGCCGCGGAGCGGGGAATCGACTACCTCCTGGCCGCGCAGTACCCGAACGGCGGCTGGCCGCAGTACTTCCCGCTGCGGGAGGGCTACTACACCCGCATCACCTTCAACGATGGGGCCATGGCCAACGTCCTCGCGGTGCTGCGCGCGGTGGGCGAGGGGAAGGAACCGTTCGCGTGGACCGACGAGGCGCGCCGCGCCCGGGCCCGCGACGCGGTGGCGCGCGGGATCGACTGCATCTTGCGCTGCCAGGTCGTGCGCGCGGGCGTGCGCACCGCATGGGCGGCGCAGCACGACGAGACGACCTTCGCGCCCGCGTGGGCCCGCAAGTTCGAGCCGCCGACTTTGGCGAGCGCCGAGAGCGTCGGGGTGGTCCGCTTCCTGATGGGCCTCGAGCGTCCGACCCCCGAGGTCGTCGCGGCGGTCGAGGCCGCCGTCGCCTGGTTCGAGCGGACGAAGATCCTGGGCCTGCGCGTCGAGGAGGTCCCCGCCCCCGATCTGCCCAAGGGCCGCGACCGCGTGGCGGTGCCGGACCCGGCGGCCGGGCCGGTCTGGGCGCGTTTCTATGAACTGGAGACGGACCGGCCGGTGTTCATGGGCCGCGATTCGGTCGTCCATTACCGCCTCGACGAGATCGAGCACGAGCGCCGCATCGGCTACGCGTGGTACAACGACACCGCCCGCCGCCTGCTGGAGCGCGAGTATCCGGCTTGGAAAGCGCGACTCTCCCGGTAGGTTGCCCGCGCCGATGACCCTGCCTCGTTCCGCACTGGCCGCGCTCGTTCTCGCCGTGGGCGCGGTCCTCGTCTCGGGCTGCGGGCCGGCGCGGTCGGTGAAGGTCATCAAGCTGGCCCACGCGCTCGACCCGTCGCACCCGGTCCACCTCGGCATGGCCCGCTTCGCCGCGCGGCTGGCCGAGAAGTCGGGCGGACGCCTCCGCGTGGACCTCTACCCGAGCGGCCAACTCGGCACCGAGCGCGAATGCGTCGAGCTCCTCCAGCTCGGCGGGCTCGGCATGACCAAGGCCTCGTCCTCCGCCCTCGAGGGCTTCGCGACCGAGTTCCGCGTCTTCGGCCTGCCGTTCCTCTTCCGCGACGAGGCCCACCGCTGGGCCGCGCTCGACGGCGACGTGGGACGCGAGATCCTGCTGGCGGCGGAGGGGAAGTTCCTGCGCGGACTCTGCTACTACGACGCCGGTACGCGCAGCTTCTACCTGACGAAGCGCCGGGTCGAGCGGCCCGAGGACCTCGCGGGCCTCAAGATCCGCACCCAGGAGAGCCCGATGGCCATCCGCATGGTGCGCGCGCTCGGCGCCTCGGCTACGCCCATCTCCTTCGGCGAGCTCTACACGGCCCTCCAGCAGGGCGTGGTGGACGGCGCGGAGAACAACCCGCCGAGCTTTCACCTCTCGCGCCATTACGAGCTCTGCCGCCACTACGTGCTCAGCGAGCACACGGCGGTGCCCGACGTGCTCCTCATCAGCACCCACCTCTGGCGCCAGCTCTCGGCGGAGGAGCGGCGCTGGGTGCAGGAGGCGGCCGACGAGTCCGAGCAGTACCAGCGCCGGCTCTGGAACGAGGCCACGGCGCGCGCGCTCGACGCGGTGCGCGCGGCCGGCGTCGAGGTCATCGTGCCGGACAAGGCACCTTTCCAGGAACGCGTCGCCGCGCTCCACGGGGAGATCGCCCGCGAGCTGCCCGCCGTCGGCGAGCTGGCGCGCCGCATCCGGGAGGCCCGGCCATGACCGCCCTCCGCCGCGGACTCGAACGCGCGCTCGGCGCCGTCATCACCGTGCTGCTGACGGCGATGGTGCTGAACGTGCTGTGGCAGGTGTTCTCCCGCTTCGTGCTCGGCGCGCCCAGCTCGTACACCGAGGAGCTCGCGCGCTACTTCATGGTCTGGCTCGGCCTGCTCGGCGGCGCCTACGGCGTCGGCACGAAGTCGCACCTCGCGGTGGACTACTTCGTTTCCGGGCTGTCGGGCCGCGCCCGGCTCTGGACCCACGCCGCCGTCGAGGTCGCGGTGCTGGTCTTCGCCGTGGGCGTGATGGTCGGCGGCGGGGTGCGCCTGATGTGGGTCACCTTCACCCTCGGGCAGACCTCGGCGGCGCTGGGGCTCAAGCTCGGCTACGTCTACGCCGCCGTGCCCCTCGCCGGCGCCTGCATCGTCGTCTTCTGCCTCGCGTCCCTCCACGCCCTCTGGCGCGGACGCGACGAGCAGGCGCATCCGTCGGGGGGCCTGAACTGACATGAGCGAAGCCGTCGTCCTCCTCGTCGTCTTCGCCTTCCTGCTCCTCGCCGGCGTGCCCATCGCGTTCACCCTCGGCCTCGCGGCCTTCGCCGCGCTCGCGGTGAGCCTCGACCCCGGGTCGGCCTCGACCGTGCTGGCGCAGCGGCTGGCGACGGGGCTCGACAGCTTCGCGCTGCTGGCGATCCCGTTCTTCATCCTCTCGGGCAACCTGATGAACCGCGGCGGCATCGCGGCGCGGCTCGTGGACCTCGCGAAGGTCGTCGTCGGCCGGCTGCCGGGCGGACTCGCCTACGTCAACGTGCTCGCGAACATGCTCTTCGGCGCCGTCTCCGGCTCGGCGGCGGCCTCGGCGGCGGCCAACGGCGGCTTCATGGCGCCGCTGATGAAGCGCGAGGGCTACGACCGCGACTTCGGCGCCGCGGTCAACATCTCCTCCGCCGTCACCGGCCTGCTCATCCCGCCGAGCAACGTGATGGTCGTGTACTCGCTCGCCAGCGGCGGCGTCTCCATCGCGGCGCTCTTCGTCGCGGGCTACGTGCCCGGCATCCTGCTCGGCGTCGCGCTCATGCTGGTGGGCGGACTCATCGCCAAGGACCGCGGCTACCCGGTCGGCGAGCGGGTCGGCCTCGTCCCGGCGCTCCGCATCCTCTGGTCGGCGGTGCCGAGCCTCGCCCTGATCTTCGTCGTGATGGGCGGCATCATCCTCGGCTGGTTCACGCCGACCGAGGCCAGCGCCGTCGCCGTCCTCTACACGTTCGTCCTCGCGGTCCTGGTCTACCGGGAGGTGAAGTGGGCCGACCTCCCCCGGCTGGTGGCCGAGTCGGCCGCGACGACGGCCGTGGTCCTCCTGCTCATCGGCGCCTCGATGGGGCTCTCCTGGGTGCTCTCGTCCGCCAACATCCCGCAGGCGGTGACGGCGGCGCTGCTCGAGCTCACGGAGAACAAGCTGCTGCTCCTCCTGCTGATCAACGTGCTCCTGCTGCTGGTGGGCACGTTCATGGACATGACGCCGGCGGTGCTCATCTTCACCCCGATCCTCCTGCCGGTGGTGCAGAAGTTCGGCATGGATCCGGTCCACTTCGGGATGATGATGATCTTCAACCTCTGCATCGGCCTCTGCACGCCGCCGGTCGGCAGCGTGCTCTTCATCGGCTGCAGCGTCGCCCGGACCACGCTGCGTCAAGTCCTGCGCCCGCTCTTGCCGTTCTTCGCCGCGATGGTGATCGTGCTGCTGCTCGTGACCTACGTCCCGGGCCTCTCCCTCTGGCTCCCCTCCGTCCTCGGACTGAAATGAATCCCGCCTCCTACCTGCACCAGCTGTTCTCCCTCGAAGGCAAGGTCGCCGTCGTCATCGGCGGCACCGGCGAGCTCTGCGGCGCCATGGCCGAGGGCCTGGCCGGCGCGGGCGCCGAGGTGGTGCTCGTCGGCCGCAACGCGGAGAAGGCCGCCGCCCGGCTGGAGCGCATCGCCGCCGTGGGCGGCAAGGCCTGGTTTCACGCCGCCGAGGCGACGAGCAAGGCCGAACTCGAGGCCCTGCGCGACGCGGTGCTCGCGCGGAGCGGACGCATCGACGTCGTGGTCAACGGCGCCGGCGTGAACTCGGCCACGCCGTTCCTCGAGATCTCGGAGGACGAGTTCGACCGCATCGTCCGCATCAACCTCAAGGGCGTCTTCCTGGGCTGCCAGGTCTTCGGCCGGCACCTCGTGGAGGCGGGCCGCGGCGGCTCGATCATCAACCTCGGCTCGATGTCCGGCGTCGTGCCGCTCTCCCGCGTCTTCACCTATTCCGCCACCAAGGGCGCGGTCCACAATCTCTCCCTCAACCTCGCCCGCGAGTGGGCTCCCCACAAGGTGCGCGTCAACGTCCTCGTGCCTGGTTTCTTCCCGGCCGAGCAGAACAAGAAGGTGCTCACGCCCGACCGCGTCGCATCCATCATGGGCCACACCCCGATGAAGCGCTTCGGCGAGGCGCGCGAACTCATCGGGGCCACCCTCCTCCTCGCCAGCGACGGCGCCGGCTCGTTCATCACCGGCGAGGAACTGATCGTGGACGGCGGCTACCATGCGATGACGATTTAGCGCGGCGTCGCCGCGCCGGTTGAGGTGGAAGGTTGAGGTTGAAGCCGCACTCCGCCGCCACCCGTCGCCCGGCTCACCGAAACCTGGACCTAAACCTAAACCTTCCACCTCAACCGGCGCGCGCAGCGCGCCCCGCCATGTCCGCCATCAACGACTTCCTGCTCCGGCACGACCTGCGGCTCACGCGCAACCCCTGCGTGTCCCCGGACTTCTGCCTCGACTGGCCCGCGCTCCGCGCGGACCTGCGCGCCGGCCGCGCGTGCGAGTGGACGAAGAGCCGCTTCGCCACCGCCGCCGGCGACTGGACCCTGTGGGAGAACGCGGCCGGCGACTGCGCCTGGCGCCTGGCCGGCGCGGGCGCGCCGCTGGAGGACGGCGAGCGGGTGGGGGACGCGACCTTCTTCCCCGCGACCTGGACCAACCTGCTCCGGCTGAAGAACCTCGCGCAGGAGCACGACGCGGGCTGCACGATCTTCCCCACCGCGGGCGCCAGCCTCGGCCGGGGCACGCTCGGCGTCGGCGCGCGCTTCACCACGCTGCACTGGCCGGCGGTCGAGTGGGCGATGAGCGCCCTCGAACTCGGCGTCACGGCCAACCAGAACTCGATCCCGCGCGAGCTGGTGTTCGACGTGGACGCGATGCTCGGCGGCCGGCTCGACACCGTGCCGTTCCCCTTCATCGGCACGAACGTCCCCGAGGGCCACCAGGGCCAGAGCGTCGAGGGCATGAGCCACGGCGCCGTGCTGTCCAAGCTCCGCACCGGCTTCCACCGGCGCCGCATCGAGTGGTCGTTCAACGCCGACCACCAGCCGATCGGCGGCAAGTTCGACGCGCGCGAGGACGCGCTTGTCCGCGGCTGCGTGCTGGCGAGCTACATCACTTTCGACCTCTCGCCCGAGCTGGCGCTCGGCGCGAAGGCCGACCTCGCGTCCATTCCCGCCGACGTCGTCGCGCGGACCCGCGCGCGGCTCGCCGCGGTCGGGGGGCTCGCGCTGGACGACGCGGCGTTCGACGCGCTGCTCGCGACGGTGTGGACGCCCCTGCTGAAGATGAAGCGGCGGGACGAGAAGTACGCCGCCGCCCGCGCCGCCGCCTTCACCACCGACGTCGGCCGGCGCTACCTGCGCGAGCTCTCGATCGACGAGCTGCCCGGGCTGACGACGCCCGAGACGACGGCCATCATGCTCGCGCTCTGCGAGGTGCTCGGCATGCCGGTGCAGTTCGTCGCCCCGGCCTTCGGCTTCCAGAAGAACACGCCGTACCCCGACAACGCCGCGCTGCGGAAGCTGATCGAGGCCCAGTGGGCGGTCTGCCGCCAGTTCGGCGTGTCCATCGGATTCCATTCGGGTTCGGGCAAGTCGGCCGAGAACTACCGCGTGATGGGCGAGGTCACCGGCGGCCGCCTCGAGATCAAGACCTCGGGCCGCTACACCTACGAGATGGGCGTCGCGCTCGCCCGGTCCGCCGACCCCGCCGACGCCGCCCTCTGGCGCGACTGGTACCGCTTCACCCTCGACCTGGCCGTGGCGGGCGCGTTCAGCGCCGACCCGACGGAGCAGCGCATGGCCCGCCTCTTCATCACGGCCTCGCTCGCCGCTGGAGCCGGGACGCCCTCGTCCCGGGAGGGACGCGGCGAGGGCGCCGCATCCCCAAGGGTCGCCGCATCCGCAGGGGGCGCCGCCGGCCGGGAGGAGGGGGAAGGTGTCTTCGCCTCGCCCGCCGCCTGCCGCGCCGCGCTCGAGGCGCTGCCGCCATCTCCCGAGCACATGGTGTTCTTCGAGTACAACTTCCTCTACGTCCTCGCCGCGGACGGGCGGGCGGAGAAGGCGGCCCTCGGCGACCATTCGCCGGCGGGCTACCGGCAGCGGGCGCGGTTCTACTCGGTCAGCCCCGCCGCCCGGCTGCGCTACGCCCAGGGGGTGGCGTCCTACCTCCTCTTCCTCGCCGAACACACGGGCCTCGCGCCCGCCGTCCGCTGCGCCGCCGCCGCGAAGCTGCTGGCGTCCTACACCACCCTCGACGCGATGCTGAACGACATCAGCCGATGACCGCTTGTAGGGCGGGGTCTCCCGACCCCGCCGTCGCTCACCCGCGCTCGCGCGAGCGAATCCTGAAACGACGTCCGCGGCGGGGTCGGGAGACCCCGCCCTACAGATATCCTCCCGCCCCATGCCCCCCTTCATCTCCGACGACTTCCTCCTCGGCACCGACGCCGCCCGCGACCTCTACCACGGGTTCGCGAAGGACGAGCCGATCTACGATTACCACTGCCATCTCCCGCAGAAGCTCATCGCGGAGAACCACCGTTTCGCGGACCTCGCCGAGATCTGGCTCGGGGGCGACCACTACAAGTGGCGGGCGATGCGCACGAACGGCGTGGACGAGCGGCTCTGCACCGGCGACGCCGCGCCGCGGGAGAAGTTCGACGCGTGGTGCGCGACCGTGCCGCGCACGCTGGGCAACCCCCTCTACCACTGGTCGCACCTCGAGCTGAAGCGGTACTTCGGGATCGGGGACCTCATCTCGCCCGCCTCAGCCGACCGCATCTGGACCGAGGCCAACGCCCGCCTCGCGACGCTCCGCGTCCACGACATCCTCGCGAACAACCGGGTCGCCGTCGTCTGCACGACGGACGACCCGGCCGATTCCCTCGCGGACCACGCGCGCATCGCGGCGCTCGGCATCCGCACGCGGGTGTACCCGACCTTCCGGCCCGACAAGGCGCTGGGCGTCAACGCGCCCGCCGCCTACAACGCCTGGCTGGAGCGGCTCGGCGGCGAGGCGAAGACCTCCATCGCGACCCTCGACGACCTCCTCGCGGCGCTGAAGCGGCGGCACGACGACTTCCACGCCGTCGGCGGCCGACTCTCCGACCACGGCCTCGAGCAGGCGCTGGCGGAGCCCTGCACGCACGCCGAGGCGGCCGCGATCTTCGCCGCCGCGCGCGCGGGCCGGGCCGCGACGCCGGAGGAATGGGCCAAGTTCGGCTCCTTCCTGATGCTCGAGTTCGGCCGCTGGGACGCGGCCAAGGGCTGGACCAAGCAGCTCCACTTCGGGGCGATGCGGAACAACAACACGCGGCTCTTCCGGCGGCTCGGCCCGGACACCGGCTTCGACAGCATCGGCGACTTCCCGCAGGCCCGCGCGCTCGGCCGCTACCTCGACGCGCTCGACGCGACGGGCGAGCTCCCGCGCACGGTGCTCTACAACCTCAATCCGGCGGACAACTACGTCTTCGCGACGATGGGCGGCAATTTCCAGGACGGCTCCGTGCCGGGCAAGGTGCAGTTCGGCTCCGGCTGGTGGTTCCTCGACCAGAAGGAGGCGATGGAGTGGCAGCTGAACGCGCTCATGAACCTCGGCCTCCTCTCGCGCTTCGTCGGCATGCTCACCGATTCGCGCAGCTTCCTCAGCTACACGCGCCACGAGTATTTCCGCCGTGTGCTCTGCAACCTGCTCGGCGGGATGATGGAGCGCGGCGAGGTCCCGTCGGACCGCGCCCTCGTCGGCGGCCTGGTCCGCGACATCTGCTTCGCCAACGCCCGCGCCCACTTCCGCCTCGCCCTCGATCCCGCGTACGCCGGCTGAGCGCTCCGGCGGTCGGGCGCGTCGCTCAGCGCGGGTTCGCCCGCTTCCACTCCCGGTAGAGGTCCTCGACCTTGGCGCGGGCCCAGGGGGTCCGGCGGAGGAAGCGCAGGGACGAGGTGAGGCTCGGCTCGAAGCGGAAGCAGTTCACCGGGATGCGCCGGCCCAGCTCGGCCCAGCCGAAGGCGGCGACGAGTTCCTGCAGCAGCTTTTCCAGGGTCACGCCGTGCAGCGGGTCGGGGGAGCGGGGAGTCACCGCGCCAGCGAAGCCGGTCCCGGCGCGGCCGGCAAGGGCGCGGTCGGACCCGGCGCGACGGGGAAAATTCGTCTCGCGCGGCACGGGCGCCTGTCCACTACTTGAGGCCATGTCGTCGACCCAGTCCCCCCATCCCTTCCGCCGCAAGCTCATCGCCGGCAACTGGAAGATGAACAAGACCGCCGCCGAGGGCGCCGCCCTCGCGCAGGAGATCGTCGAGGCGGTCGGGCGGGAGACGCAGGTGGACATCGTCCTGTGCCCGCCGTTCACCGCGCTCTCCGCGGTCGGCCACGTGCTCGAGGGGCAGGCCGTGAAGCTCGGCGGCCAGAACATGCACCCGCAGAAGAACGGCGCCTACACGGGCGAGGTCTCGGCGGAGATGCTGCGCGGGCTCTACGTCACGCACGTGATCCTGGGCCACAGCGAGCGCCGGCAGTACTTCGCGGAGACCGACGCCTTCATCAACCAGAAGGTGCTCGCCGCCCTCGCGGCGGAGCTCCGGCCCATCCTCTGCGTGGGCGAGACGCTGGCGGAGCGCGAGGCGGGCCGGACCCTCGAGGTCGTGCGCACGCAGCTGGAGGCCGCCCTCGCGGGCGTGAAGGCCGAGCAGCTCACGTCCGTCGTCGTCGCCTACGAGCCGGTCTGGGCCATCGGGACGGGCAAGGTCGCCACCACCGCGCAGGCGCAGGAGGTCCACGCCTTCATCCGCGAGCGGCTCGCCGCGCTCCACGGCCCGGGCCTGGCGCAGAAGGTCCGCATCCTCTACGGCGGCTCGATGAAGCCGGCCAACGCCCCCGAGCTGCTCGCCCAGCGCGACATCGACGGCGGCCTCATCGGGGGCGCCGCCCTCGAGGCGCGGTCCTTCGTCGACCTGGTCAAGGCGGCCCTCGCCGCCTCCTGAGGGGGCCGCGCGCGGGACGCGGATTCCGCTCCTGCGGGCTTGCGGCCTCCGGCGTCGGCTACCTTCATCCCCGCGTGCCCCTCCGCGCCGCGTTCCTCCTCTGCGCCGTGCTGGTCCTCGGACCCGCCCTCCGCGGGCAGGCGCGGCTGGAGCGCGACGGCTGGGCGCTGACGCTGGATTTCCCGGCCGCGCCGGTCGCGGACGTGGCGACGATGCCGAGCGCGAAGGGCGACAGCGTCGCCGACCGGCACACGCTCCAGTCGCGCGACGAGATATTCCTCGCCCTCCGCATGACCTACCCGGTCGCGCCCACGTCGACCGACCGCGGCATGCTGCACAAGGAGGTCATCGAGCTGGTGATGAACGCCCGGCCCGGGCGCATCCGGGCGGACGAGCGCGTCGACCTCGGCGACTACCCGATGCAGCGCCTGCTCGTCGAGATGGCCGACCGCCGCGCGTTCCGCGAGATCCGCCTCGTGCTCATCGGGTCGTCGCTCTACTTCTTCAGCGCCGAATGGCCCGGCGGCGCCGCGCCGCCCGAGCGCGTGCAGCGCTACTTCGCCAGCATCGCGCTGCGGCCCGACTTCGCCAACGCCCGGGCGGTCGAGGACCGCGAGCGCTGGCGCGAGATCGTGCAGGGCAGCTTCCGGCTGCGCTACGACGCGACGCGCTGGTTCCGCGACCCCCAGCCGTCCGAGGACCCGAACTCCGTCATCCTCCTGCGCGCGGACGAGCTCGCCGAGGCGGAGTTCGTGACCTCGCCGGAGAAGGCCGCGACGGCCACGATGGAGGACCTCGTCATCGGCGCGGCCCGCGAGTCGGCGGAGTCGGTCAAGGTGGTCCGCCGCGCCAAGAAGTACCGCGGCAGCGCGCTGGTCGAGGAGCTGCGCTTCACCGTCCGCGCCGAGGGCGTGAACTACGAGAACCACGGCTACTTCTACAGCGGACCCGAGGGCACGGCCCAGCTGCGGGCCTGGTCGCCGGACAAGAGCTTCCGGGAGGTGGAGGGCGACATCGTCGAGCTGCTCGACGGTCTCAGCGTGATGCGGGCCGGCGCCGCCGCCGGCGGCGCGGCCGCCGGTCGCTGAGTCAGTCCGGTCCGAGTCGCGCGAGCAGCTCGCGGACGGGCGGATGCAGGGCGTCGTCGGGCACGAGCGCGCGGAGCTGCCGCGCGGTGGCGCGCGCGGCCCCGTCCCCGAGGACCACCGCCGCGAGCGCCGCCAGGTGCAGCGCGAGCTGGCGCGCGCCGGTCGCGAGGTCGTCGCGTCCGCGCAGTTCGTAGAGCGTGGCGGTGTGCACGAGCAGCTCGGCGTAGGTGAGGCAGCGTTCGGCCCCCGCGTCCGGCGGCTGGCCGCGCACGAGGTCGGCGAACTGGCCGTCCGCGTCGAGGCGGAGGAACTCCGGGGCCGGCCGCGGCATCAGCCGCTCCTGCAGGGCGAAGGCCTGGAGCAGCGCCTGCTCGACCTCGGCGGGACGGTGGTCGCGGACGAGCCGGGCCACGAACTGGCGCAGCAGGTCGAGCTGGCGCAGGAGGTAGTCTTCGCGCGCGCCCGGCATGGCGGTCAGCGCGCGCGCACCGCCATGCGGCGGACGAGTTCGGCGAGGAAGGCGGTGTCGCCCGGCAGGCCCGCGAGCGCGGCCAGCGCCGCCTCGGTCCGCTCCGCGGCGTGGCGGCGGGCGGCGTCGAGGCCGTGGAGGGAGACATACGTCGCCTTGCCGGCCCGCGCGTCCTTGCCCGCGGTCTTGCCGAGGGTCGCCGTGTCGGCGGTGGCGTCGAGCACGTCGTCCGTGATCTGGAACGCCAGCCCGAGCTCGCGGCCGGCCGCGCGCAGGCGCCCGAGCGCCTCGTCGCCGAGGCCGCCGCAGCGCCCGCCCAGCGCGAGCGCGGCGGCGATGAGCGCGGCCGTCTTGTTCAGGTGGATGAAGTCGAGGCCGGACGCCGAGGTCCCGGCGCCGCGCTCGGCGAGCAGGTCCTCCATCTGTCCGCCGATGAGCCGCTCGCTGCCCGCGGCCTCGGCCAGTTCGCCCAGCAGCGCGGCGGCGAGGTCGGGCGTGGCGGCGTAGTGGCGGCCGAGCAGCTGGAAGGCGAAGGTGAGCAGCGCGTCCCCGGCCAGCAGGGCCGTGGCCTCGTCGAACCGGCGGTGCGCGGTCGGCCGGCCCCGGCGGAGGTCGTCATCGTCCATGCACGGCAGGTCGTCGTGCACCAGCGAGTACGTGTGCAGGCACTCGACCGCGACGGCTGCGGGCAGGGCGGGGTGGCGGCGGTGGCCGAGGTCCGCCGCCGCGAGCACGAGCACGGGACGCAGCCGCTTGCCGCCGGCCTGCAGGCTGTAGCGCATGGCCTCGTGGATCCGCGCCGGCCGAGCGTCGGCCGGGGGCAGGAGCTCGTCGAGGCCCCGCTCGACCCGCCCGACGTAGGCGTCGAACTGCGCGGTGAAGTCCATGGGGCGCGCACTGTCCGGCGCCGCTCCCGCGTTGGCAAACCCAGATTGCCCGCGCCCGGGCAAGAAAGGCTCGCGTCCCGCGGAGCCCGGGTCTTTAAACCTGCTCGCCGTTGCCATGCCCACGTACGACTACGTCTGCACCGCCTGCGACCACGAACTGGAGGCGTTCCAGCCGATGAAGGACGCCCCGCTGCGCCAGTGTCCGGCCTGCCGCAAGCCGCGCCTGAAGCGGCGCGTCGGCGGCGGCGCGGGCCTCATCTTCAAGGGCTCCGGCTTCTACATCACGGACTACCGCCGCCAGCCGGCCGGCAAGTCCGAGGGTGGCGAGGCGAAGCCCGCCGCGAAGCCCGAGTCCAAACCCGCCGCGCCCGCGGCCAACTGAGTCCCCGCCATGCCTGACAAGAAAGTCGAGAAGGCCCTCTACGGCCCCAGCACCCTCGAGGTCGCCCTCGGCGCCGTGCTCGGCCTGGTCGCCGGCGTCGCGCTCGCCGTCGTCTACCTCGTCTTCAAGCCGGTCGAGGCCGTGAAGGAGACGCCGAAGGAGCCGGTGAAGGGCGTCGTCTACCACCTCCCCGGACGGACCGACGGCGCCAAGGCCCGCGCGTGGCAGGCCAAGGTCGCGGCCTTCAATGCCGGCGGCACGGTCGTCGCCACCGAGGAGGAGCTGAACGCATGGGCGCGGTCGCTCGCCGAGGGCGGCGCCCCGGCCCCGACCCCGGCCGCCGCGCCCAAGGCGCCGCCGGCCGACGGCGCGAAGCCCGCGGCGTCGAGCGAGTTCATCAGCGCCAGCGACCTCAACTTCCGGCTCGAGGGCGACCGGCTCCACGTCTCCCAGCGCGTGCTGCTCAATTACTACGGCCTTTCCAAGGAGGTCGTGATGCAGGCCGCCGGCGGCTTCGCCCGCTCGGGCGACGGCTTCGCGTTCCGGCCCGAGAAGCTCTACCTGGGCTCCTGCCCGCTCCACGCCATCCCGGGCGCGGCCGGCTCGCTGGCCCGCGCGCTCGTGGCCAAGCAGAAGGTGCCCGACGACTTCCGCGCCGCGTGGGCCAAGATCTCCGAGATCGGGGTGGACGGCGGCCTCCTCAAGGTCACCACGCAGCCGTGACCCGGGGCGTGCGCGTCGGGCCGCGGCGCTGACGGAACCCGGCTCCCGTGTCGAAGAGCCTCAAGGACATCGGCCTCGTCGCCGGCTTCACCGTCGTGTCGCGGGTCCTCGGGCTCGTGCGCGAGATCGCGACCGCCGCGGTCTTCGGCACGAGCGCGCTGAACTCGGCCTTCGTCTCCGCCTTCACGCTGCCCAACCTCTTCCGCCGCCTGCTCGGCGAGGGGGCCCTGACCAGCGCGTTCGTGCCCACGCTCGCGCACGAGCTCGAGCACCAGCGGCGCGAGGGGGCCTTCCGGCTCGTGAGCAAGGTCGCGAGCTGGCTGCTGGTCGTGACGACGGCCGTCGTGGCGGCCGCCATCCTCGTCCTCCTGCAGGCCGACGGCCTCGTCGCCGCGGCGGAGCGGCTCGGCGTGTCGCCGGAGACGGGACGCCGGCTCGTGCTCGGCGCCGACCTCGCGGTCGTGCTCTTCCCCTACATGGTCTTCGTCTGCCTGGCGGCGGCGTTCAGCGCGGCCTGCCAGGTGCTCGGGCGGTTCGCCGAACCGGCGCTGTCCCCGGTGTGGCTCAACGTCGTCATCCTCGCCGCCCTCGGCCTCGGGGCCTGGTGGGCGTGGGACGAGCCGGCCCGCATGGGCCTGCTCTGCGGCGCGGTGCTGCTCGGCGGATTCCTGCAGATGGCGGTGCCCGCGTCCGTGCTCTGGCGCGAGGGCTGGCGGCCGGCGTTCGACCTGCGGCCGGACGACCGCGTGCGCGAGATCCTGCGGCTGATGGGGCCGACCGTGGTCGGCTCGGCCATCTACCTCGTCAACATCGCCGTCTCCCGCTTCCTCGGCCTCTCCCTCAACGACAGCGCCGCCGCCGTGCTCAACCTCGCCACGCGGGTGATGGAGCTGCCGATCGGCGTCTTCACCCTCGCCGTCGCCACCGTCGTCTTCCCGCTCATCGCGCGCCACGCGGCGCGGGGCGAGTGGGGCGAGCTCGCGGCCGCCTACCACCGTGGCCTGCGGCTCATCCTCGTGGTCGCCGTGCCCGCCGCCGCCGGCCTCGTCGTGCTCAGCGAGCCCATCACCCGCCTGCTCTTCGAGCGCGGGGCGTTCCAGGCGCGGGACACGGCGCTGATGACCCCGGTGCTGGCCGCCTACGCGCTCGGTCTGCCGTTCGTGGCGTTCACCAGCCTCGCCCTGCGGGGCTTCTACGCGCTGCGCGACACGGCGACGCCGGTGCGCGCGGCGGGCCTGAGCTTCGTCGTCAACCTCGGGCTCAGCCTCCTCCTGATGGGGCCGCTCTCCACCGTGGGCCTGGCCCTCGCCAGTTCCGCGGCGGTGGTCGTCCAGGCGTGCTACCTGCAGGTGCACCTCGCGCGGCGCCAGGACGGGTTCGCGCTCGTCGGCCTGCGCCCGGCCCTCGTCAAGATCGCGGCGGCGACCGTGGCGATGGGGGCCTTCGCCGCCGCGGCCGACCGCGGCGTCGCGGCCCTCGGCCTGCCGGGCAAGGCCGCCGACTGGGCGGTGGTGCTCGGCGTCATCCCGGCCGCGGTCGCCCTCTACGGGACCGTGCTCTGGCGGCTGCGCGTCGAGGGACGCGAGGAGGTCGCGGCGGTGCTCGCCAAGCTGCGCGCGCGCCTCGGCTGAACCGGCGCCGCGCTTGCACGGACCGGGGCGGCGGGCAGGATGGGGGCATGACACCGCCTCCGGTCCGCCACAACCCCGCCGCGAGCCGCTACGAGATCGAGATCGACGGCCGGCTGGCCGTCGCCGAGTACGAGCTCACCGGGGATCGCCAGGTCTTCACCCACACGCTCGTGCCGCCGGAGCTGCGCGGCCGGGGTCTGGCCGAGGCGCTGGTGCGCACCGCGCTCGACGACGCCCGCGCCGCCGGACGGCGCGTGGTGCCGGCCTGCTCTTACGTGGCCGTCTTCATCCAGCGGAATCCCGCGTACGCCCCGCTGGTCGCGGACTGACCGACCCGGTCGCGCGCGCCGCACCCCCGCGGGCCGGCGTGGGGAGCGAGGGGGACATGAAAAAACCCGCGGCGGGCAGCCGCGGGTCGGGGGAAGGGGACGGGGCGGTCAGGCCTTCGTCACCAGGCCTGCCTTGAGGGCCTTGACGGCGACCCAGACGCGCTTCGTGCCGCCGTTGGGCGTCTTGATGCGGATCCGCTGCAGGTTCGGGCGGAACTTGCGCGGGGTCTTGCTCGTCGTGTGCGTGCCGATGCCGCCGCTCTTCTTCGACTGCCCCTTGCGGTTGATGATGCTCCCCTTGACGGGGCGCCTGCCAGTGATTGCGCAAATTCGTGCCATGGTTTGTGACGGGTTAAAGGGTCGCGAGTAAAGGTCCGGCCAACCGCTACGCAAGGGAAAACTCCTCGCGTCGCGTGCGGGGCCCTCAGTCGCGCAACGCGTGGAGCGCCTGGAACTTCTGCCCCATGTTGCCCGGATGGAGCAACGCCATGAGCGAGCGCTTGCGGCGGCTGAGTCCGCCGGCCTCGGCGGTGACGATGGCTTCGAGGGCGGCGGCGGCGCGCTTCGTCAGGAAGGCCTCCTGCGACTCCACCAGCGCCTCGCCGAAGCCCCCGAGCTGCAGGCCGTCGACCAGCCAGTCCCAGCAGACGTGCCCGGTGAGGTCGATCTCGCCGGGCCGGTCGAGCAGGTCGCCGCCCATCCGCTGGTGCGAGTAGGTGCGCAGGGTGCCCTCGGGGTACGATTCGAGCAGCTCGGCCCAGGACCGGCCGTAGTCGAAGGCGAGGAACAGGCCCTTCCACGGCGGCGCGATGAGGCGGCCCAGCAGCGGCACGGTGCGCAGCGGCGCGTCGACGACGTAGCCCTCGGGCAGGGTCCGCGGGAAGCGCGGCAGGGCCTCCTCCAGCTCCGCGGTCGGCCGGGGGAGCTCCACCTCGCGCAGCTCCTCCCCGACGAGCGCGACCCCGAGCTCGCGCCATTCGCCGCGGCGCCAGGCGACGCGGTGGAAGGGCTGGGCGTCGAAGAGCTCGTTCGAGAACACCACGCAGCGCTCCGGGAACTCGAAGGGCTGGCCGTAGCGGATCATCCGGTACTCGCGGAACGGATGCGCCACGTCCCGGAGCACGCCGCCGCCGGGCTCGGCGCCGACCTCCACGAACGCGTGCGCCGCGGGGTCCCGCGGTCCGAGCAGTCCCACGGTCGCGGCCACGACGAGCTCGCCGAAGACCGGGTTGAACGACGTCGCGGTGTAGAAGTCGGCCCCCCGGTCGCGGCCCACGCGCCGGCGGTCGGCGGTGTAGTAGCCGACCTCCGGATGGTAGAGCGCCAGCTCCATGAAGCGCGCGAAGGACACGCCGGCGGCGGCGTGCGGTTCGCGGGAGAGGACGGCGCGGAAGGCGGGGGAGGAACCCATTTGCCAACCAAGGCATTTCCCCACTCGCTTGGCCATGCTCAAACGACTGGCCGCGATCGCCGCCGCCGTCGCCGCCGGTTTCCTCCTCGCTCAGACCGCGGCGCGCCACCTCGGCGCGCCCTCGTGGTGGCCGAACCGCGAGCGCGACCGGGAGGTGCGGTACTTCCGCGAGGTGCTCGAGACGGTGGCGGAGAACTACGTCGACGCCGACAAGGCCGGCTACGAGCGCCTGACGCAGGCGGCGCTGCGCGGCATGCTGGCGGAGCTGGACCCGCACTCGGAGTACCTCGACGCGGAGGCCTTCAGCGAGACCGAGGAGGAGCTCAACAACGAGTTCAGCGGCGTCGGCATCCAGGTCGAGGAGCGCGGCGGCCACGTGGTCGTGATCTCCCCCATCGCCGACAGCCCGGCCGAGCGCGCCGGGCTGCGCCGCGGCGACCGCCTCGTGGCGGTGGACGGGCAGCCGATCGCGGAGCCGTCGATCGACCGCGCGGTGCGGCTCATCCGGGGCGAGCCCGGCACCACGCTCCGGCTGACGGTCTTCCGGCCCGCGCAGGACCGCGAGCTCACGGTCGAGCTGCGCCGCGAGCGCATCCGGCTGCGCAGCGTGCGCAACGCGGTCCGCGGCGCGGACGGCATCGGCTACCTCCAGATCACGCAGTTCAGCGAGCGCACCGGCGAGGAGTTCGCCGCCGCGCTGCGGGGACTCGAGGGCTCCGGTCTTCGCGGCCTCGTGCTCGACCTGCGCAACAACCCCGGCGGCCTCCTCGAGGCCGCGGTGGAGGTCTGCGGGGAGTTCTTCGGCCCGCGCGAGCTCATCGCCTACACGCAGGGCCGCACGCGCGGGTCGCGGCAGGAGTTCCGGGCCGACGGCCGCCACCCGCCCCGCGGGTACCCGATCGCCGTCCTCGTCAACGGCGGCACGGCTAGCGCGGCCGAGATCGTGGCCGGCGCGCTGCGCGACACGGGCCGCGCGGTCGTGGTGGGCGAGCGGACCTTCGGCAAGGGCTCCGTGCAGAGCATCATCGAGACCCGCGCGGGCGAGGGACTGCGGCTGACCACCTCGCGCTACTACACGCCCAGCGGCGTGACCATCCACGAGAAGGGCGTCGAGCCCCACGTCGTGCTCGAGATGTCCGCCGACGACGAGGCCCGGCTGCGCATCCAGCAGTCGCGGACCGACTTCGCCGGACCGGCCGAGTTCGCCGCCCACTTCGGCTTCGAGCCGGTCGAGGACACGCAGCGGCAGGCGGCCGAGGAGGTGCTGCGCGGCCTGCTCGTCGTGCGGGACGGGAAGCGATGATCCTCGCGATCGAGACCTCCTGCGACGAGACCGCGGTCGCGGTCTTCGACCCCGCCCGCGGCCTCGTCGGCGAATGGGTGCACAGCCAGGTCGCGCTCCACGAGGGCTACGGCGGGGTCGTGCCCGA
>CAYWTK010000057.1:0-22303 GCA_964460895.1 uncultured Opitutaceae bacterium | reverse complement strand
GCATCGGCGGCGTGCTCGCCGGCTTCGGCATCGGCGGCGCGCTGTCCGGTCGCGGCGCCGAGCCGGCCGGCGGAGTCGAGCCGCCCGTCGTTCCCCCGAGGCGCGGCCGGAGACGGGGACCGGAGGCCTCGTCGGCCGGGGGCGGAACCGCGGCCGGCGGCACCGGTGCCGGAGCGGGCTCGGGGGCGGGAGCCGCAGGGGCGGCGCCGGAATCGGCGGCGGGCGGGGGGGTGGCGGCGGGCTCACCGGAGAGCCGGGGCTTCAACCGGAACTTCTGGGGTGTCTCGTCGCTCATCGGCGGGCACGCTGCATGATTTTGCGGACGGCGGAAACAAAAAGATACCGACGCAGCCCGGACGTGACAAAGACCGCCCGCCGGACACGCTGCGCGCCATGCGCCCCGACCGGAGCTTCCCCCCGAGGATCGACCGTTGGCTCCTCGCGACCGTGATCGGCGCGGCCGCCCTGCCGCTGGTCGTGGCCGGCTGGCTCCTGTCGCGCGGCGAGACCGACGGGAGCCTCGTGCTCGTCGGCTGGGGGGTCGCGATGCCGATCCTGGTCTTCGGGCTTTCGCTTCCCCTGCGCTACGAGTGCCGAGCCGACGGACTGCACATCCGAAGCGGCTGGATGCGCTGGGACATCCCCTACGGCTCGATGCGGGGCGCGGCCCTCTCGCGCAATCCGCTCTCGTCCCCCGCGTGGTCGCTGCGCCGCGTGCGGATCGACCTCGCCAGCGGCGACTTCATCCTCGTCTCGCCAGACGACCGCGAATCGTTCATGGAGGAGCTTGCCGCCCGCTGCCCGCACCTCACGCGGACCCCGTCCGGCCTCGTCGCCCGACCCACCGCCCCATGAAGCGATCGCCCGCCAAGCTCGCCGGAGTGACGTCCGCCGCGGTCAAGAAGGCCACCGGACGCGACTGGAGCGAGTGGCGGGAACTGCTCGACGCCGCCGGCGCGAAGTCCTGGCCGCACGCGGAGATCGCCCTCTGGCTGCACCGCAAGCACAAGGTCTCCGACTGGTGGTGCCAGATGGTGACCGTCGGCTACGAGCAGGCCACCGGCCGGCGGCTCAAGAACCAGAAGGAGGACGGCTTCGAGGTGAGCGTGAGCCGCACCATCGCGGCGCCCGTGGCCACGGCGTTCGAGGCGTGGCGCGACGCGACGGTGCGCGAGCAGTGGCTGCCGCGCACGCCGCTCACCGTCCGCAAGGCCACCCCGCACAAGTCGATCCGCATCCGGTGGGCGGACGACACGACGCTGTCGGTCAACTTCTGGCCGAAGGGCCCGCTGAAGTGCCAGGTCGTGCCGCAGCACGGCCGGCTGCCGAGCGCCGCGGCGGCCGAGCAGATGAAGGCCTACTGGAACACGCAGCTGGAGGCGCTGCGGGCGTTCCTCGAGACGGCGCGCTGAGCTCGCCATGGCGGAACGGCCCGACGGACCCGACGCCTACTCGCCCGCGGAGATCGCCGCGCGCAGCGAGGAGGCGGGCGTCCGCAAGGCCCACGTCGACCTCGCCTCCAAGATGGCGCTCTCCGTCCTCGGCGGCGCGTTCATCGCCGTGGGCGCGGCCTTCGCCACGGTCGTCTGGACCGACCCCGGACTCGGCTACGGCGCGGCCCGGCTGCTCGGCGGCGTGGCGTTCTCCCTCGGCCTCATCCTCGTGGTCGTCGGCGGCGCGGAGCTCTTCACCGGCAACGTCCTGCTCGTCGTCGCCTGGGCGTCGCGGCGGGTCACCACGGGCGCCGTGCTGCGCGACTGGGCCGTCGTCTACGCCGGCAATTTCGTCGGCGCGCTCGCCACCGCGGCGGGCGTGTACCTCTCGCGCCAGTGGGCCTTCGCCGACGGCCGGGTGGGCGCCGTGGCGCTCGACCTCGCGGCGGCCAAGGTCGGGCACGGCTTCCTCGCCGCGGTCGTGCTCGGGGCGTTCTGCAACGCCCTCGTCTGCCTCGCCGTCTGGCTCTGCCTGGGCGCCCGCACCCTGACCGACCGCGTGCTCGCCATCGTGCCGCCCATCGCCGCGTTCGTCGCGCTGGGCTTCGAGCACTCGGTGGCGAACATGTACTTCATCCCGCTCGGCCTGCTGCTCGCCGGCGACCCGGAGGCGCTCGCCGCCATCGGCCGCGCCGGCGCGGACCTCGGGACGCTGACCTGGACGGGCTTCCTGCTCCGCAACCTCCTGCCCGTCACGCTCGGCAACCTGCTCGGCGGCGGGCTGATGGTCGGCGGCATCTACTGGTTCATCTACTTGCGCCCGCGCGCGGCCGGACCCAAGAACTAGCGGATGCTGCGTCGCCCCCGCGTCGTCCTCCTCGCGCTCCTGCTCGCCGCCCTCGCCGGGCCGGCTCCGGCGCGGAATGCGGAGGCCGCCCAGTCGGCGCTGGAGCGTTGGGTGCGCACGACCTTCTTCCCGACCGCCCGTCCGGCGGAGCACGGCGCCCGGTGGGACATCGCGGCCGACGCCAACACCCGCGTCCCCGGCCTGCCGGTCCGGATCGCGGCGGGCCGCGCCGGCGGCGCGCTCGAGCTCGGCGACGCGCTGCGGGCGTACCTCACGGGCGAGCCGTTCCTGCTCGTCGCCGGCTTCTGGACGGGCGACGGGGACGACGCGCGGTTCGTCGAGGTGCACGCGGTCCGCGTCGAGCCCGAGCGCTGGCGCGCGCTCTGGGCGCCGGTCGAGTTCGCCGACCTGCGGCGGTTCGACGACCTCTGCCGCGACCCGGCGCGGCCGCCGGAGGAGACGCGCCGCCTCGTGCTGCGCCTGCGCGCGGAACCGCCCTTCCCCGCGGCCGCGATCCAGCTGCAGCCCCGCATCGACGAGCGCCAGCGGCGCCTGACCGCGCTGCTGCGCGCCGAGGACTTCCGGAGCCTGCTCGGGTCGGCCCCGGCGGCGCCCGCGGCGACGCCGACCTTGTGGGACCGCGCGTGGGAGGACCCGCGCATCCGCTGAGCGGGCCGGATAACGAAACGTGATCGCGCGCAGAAGCGCGCCGTGATTCGGGAGCCCGCGCTCGCCCCGGCCGGCCCCGGTGGTACACTTCCCTCGCGGCGGTCGTCCCGTGCCCGCGGCCGCCAAGTCGCCCTTTCCCGCGGCACCCCACCGCCCTCCGGAGGTCCCCCCATGGTCCCGCACACCTACCTCGAGCAAGGCCTGTCCGTCCTGCACGCCCGCCTGCGCACGCCCCCGACCGACCGCCGCCCCGACCGTCAGGCGGAGGTCCGCCCCTTCCTGACGCTCTCGCGCGAGACCGGCGCCGGGGCCACGACGCTCGGCCGCGAGCTCCTGCCCCGCCTCGACCGCGAGTTCCCGGTTCCCGGGCACCCCTGGGTGCTGCTCGACCGCGACCTGCTCGCGCACGCGCTCACCCACCACCAGCTGCCCACCTCGCTCGCCAACTACCTCCCGGAGGACCGCATCTCGGAGATCCAGGCGGCGATCGGCGAACTCGTCGGCCTCCACCCGTCACTCTGGCAGCTCGAACAGAAGGTCGCCGAGGCGATCCTGCAGCTCGCCCACGTCGGCCAGGTCATCTTGGTCGGACGCGCCGCGCACCTCATCACGGGCGACCTGCCGGCCGGCCTGCACGTGCGGCTGGTCGCCTCGACGGAGACCCGCACCGCCCGCGTCGCCGCCGCCCTGGGCAGCGACCCGGAGCAGGCCGCGGCCCACCTGGCGAAGACCGACGACGCGCGCCGCCGCTTCGTGCGGAAGCACTTCAACCGGGAGATCGACGACCCGACGAGCTACGACCTGATCGTCAACACCGACCGGGTGTCGGCGCCGGCCGCCGCGTCCATCGTCGTCGCCGCGCTCCGCGAACGGCTGGCCGCGGCGCGGGCGCAGGCGCAGCCCGAGCCCGTCTCCGCCCGGTAGGCGCGCCGCCCGCCGCCTCAGGAAATCCGGCGCTCGCGCGCCACGTACCACACCGGCCGGCCCTCGTCGTCGAGGAACGGACAGATCTGGGCGTCCACGCGGTAGCGGGAGCCGTCCTTGTGGTAATTGATCAGTTCCGCGCGGCACGGCTGGCGGTCGCGCAGGGCCTGGCGGATGCGCTCGACCGTGGCGGGGTCCGTCTGCGGGCCCTGCAGCACCTGCCCGGGCTTGCGGCCGGCCATCTCGGCGAGCGGCCGCCCGCAAAGCTTCTCGAACGCCTCGTTCACCCAGATGACCCGGCCGGCGCCGTCGGTGACGATGAGCGCGTCCGGCTCCTTCTCCTGCGCGGTGCGGTCGGCCGCGGCGAGGATTCGGTCGCGCAGCCCGTCCGGCGGGCCGTCGTCCGCCGGCGCGCGGCCGGCCAGCGCCGCCGCGACCGCCTCGCGCAGGGCGTCGACGTGCCGCAGCAGCTCCGGGTCGAACTCGATCAGGACCTCGAAGCCCTGCCGCTCCGTCGCGTCCATGCCGCCGGACACGTAGAGCGCGGCGCGGTCCTGGAGGAGGTCGGAGAGCATTGCCGCGCATGGAATCCAGCCGCCCCGCGCAGTCAAAACCGGAGTGCGGCCGGCCGGCGCCCCGGTTGACTCCTCCGGCCGGGCCGCCCACGGTCGCGGGCGATGACGAACCCCGCGTCGCCCCCGCTGGTCCGCGCGCTCGGCCGCTGGACGCTCGTCGCCCTCGTCATCAACGGCGTGATCGGCAGCGGCATCTTCGGGCTGCCGGACGACGTCGCCCGCGAGCTCGGGTCGCGCGCGCTCTGGGCCTACGCGCTGGCCGCCCTGGGCGTGGGCGCGCTCATGGCGGTCTACGCCGAGCTCGGCTCGCGCTACCCCGAGGCGGGCGGCTCGTACCTGTGGGCGCGGGAGGCGTTCGGCCGGTTCGCCGGGCTGCAGATGGGCTGGTTCACCTGGCTCACCCGCCTCGCCTCCGCGGCGGCGAACGCCCACCTCTTCGTCGTCTACCTCGGCGAGTTCTGGCCCGGCGCGACCGCCGCGGGACCCCGCACGCTGCTGCTCGGCGCCCTCGTGCTCGGCCTCGCCGCCGTCAACTACCGCGGCGTCGCCGCGGGCGCCCGCCTGGCCAACGCGGTCACGGTCGCGAAGCTCCTGCCCCTCGTCGCGCTCGCCGCCGGCGGACTCTGGCTGGCCGCCGCGCTGCCGGCGCCGCCGCCGCCCGTGGCGGAGCCCCCGGCGCCCGGCGCCGGCGCCTGGCTCAACGCGTTCGTCGTCCTGCTGTTCGCCTACGGCGGGTTCGAGACCGCGCTGATCCCGCTCGCGGAGGCGCGCCAGCCGCGGCGCGACGTGCCGTTCGCGCTGCTGGTCGGGCTGGTCGTGATCGCCACCCTCTACACGCTGCTGCACCATGTCGCGATGGTGGCCGTGCCCGACCTCGCGGGCAGCGCACGGCCGCTGGCGGACGCGGCGCGCGCGCTGGTGGGCGAGCATGCGGCGCGGGCCGTGGCGGCGGGCGCGATGGTCAGCACCTTCGGCTTCCTCTGCGCGCAGCTGGTGGCCGTGCCGCGCCTGACCTACGCCTTCGCCGAACGGGGCGACTTCCCCGCGGTGTTCGGCCGCGTGCACCCCGTGCACCGCACGCCGCACCTCTCGATCGCGCTCTGGGCCGGCCTCGTGCTCGCGCTCGCGCTGGCGGGCGGGTTCCTCTGGAACGCCGTGCTCTCCGTCGCCTCGCGCCTCGTGACCTACGCGCTGGTCTGCGCCGCCTTCCTCGTCCTCCGCCGGCGGCCCGCGCCGGCCGGCACGTTCCGGCTCCCGGCCGGGCCGGCGTTCGCCGCCGCGGGGCTCGCCTTCTGCGCGCTGCTCGCGACCCGGCTCGGCCCGGACCACGCGGTGCTGATGGGCATCGTGGCCGCCGTCGCCGCCGCCAACTGGGCCTGGGCGCGGCGCCGCGGTGACGGGGGCGCGGCAAGCGATGCGGACGATTCGCCAAGATAGTGCGCACGCCGCGGCGGCCGGTGCGGTTAAATGGCCGACCGCCACGCCGTGCTCGATTCCCCCCTCATCGACTCCTACCTGCTGAAGGTCTTCCGCTTCCGGACCCGGGCCTTCCTGCGCATGGAGGACGCCCCCGGCGCGGTCCCGCCCCCGCCGGCCGGCGGCTCCGGCACCCTCTACCTGCACGTCCCCTTCTGCGAGGTGCTGTGCCCGTTCTGCTCGTTCCACCGGGTGCAGCACCGCCACGACCAGGCCGTGCGCTACTTCGAGGCGCTGCGCGCCGAGGTCCGGCTCTACCACGCCGCCGGCCACCGCTTCACCGGGGCGTACTTCGGCGGCGGCACGCCCACCGTCGAACCCGAGGAGCTGGCGGCGACGGTGCGGCTGGTGCGCGAGCTGTTCGGCGTGACGGAGATCTCGGTCGAGACCAACCCCAAGGACCTGCGGCCCGACGTGCTCGCGCCCCTCAAGGCCGCCGGCGTGACGCGCCTCTCCGTCGGCGTCCAGAGCTTCGACGACCGGCTCCTGCGCGAGATGGAGCGCCACGACAAGTACGGCTCCGGAGCCGAGACCGCGGAGCGGATCCGCGCGGTCGCGGGGATGTTCCCCACCCTGAACGTCGACCTCATCTTCAACCAGCCGCACCAGACCCTCGCCTCGCTCGAGCGCGACCTCGCGGTGTTCCGCACCCTCGGCGCCAACCAGGTCTCGTTCTACCCGCTGATGACCTCGCCCACCGTCGCCCGCCGGATGGTCGGGTCGATGGGCCTGCCCGACCAGCGCCGCCTGCGGCAGTTCTACCGCACGATCGTCGCGCGGCTCGGGCCCGACTTCCCGGCCTCGTCGGCCTGGTGCTTCACCCGGCGCGGACACGGGACCGACGAATACATCGTCGCCGCCGACCACTACGTCGGCGTGGGCAGCGGCTCGTTCAGCTACCTCGACGGCACGCTCTACGCGACGACCTTCTCGCTGCCGGCCTACGAGCGGCGCATCGCGCAGGGCCTGACGGGCATCACGACCTGCCACCGGCTGAGCGAGGTGGACCGGATGCGCTACAGCCTGCTCGTGCGCCTGTTCGGCCTGTACATGGACGACGCGGGCGTGCGGGCGCAGCACGGCCCGCGCTTCTTCCGCAAGCTGTGGGGGGAGCTGCTGACGCTGCGCCTCCTCGGCGCCGCCCGCCGCGACGGCGACGGCTGGCGGCTGAACGAGCGCGGCATGTACTGGCTGATGCTGATGATGTCGGCCTTCTTCGAGTCGGTGAACCACTACCGCGACGCCATGCGGCGGCACGTGCAGGAGGAGCTCCGCGAACCCGCCACGATGTGCGCGCCGCTGGCGCCGGCCGCGGCGGCGGCGAAGTAGGCGGCGTCAGTCCGGCGCCCCGTCGCGGCGCGCGGCGAGCGCGGCCGGGTCGAGCCGGAAGGTCAGGCCGAAGGCGACGCCCAGCAGGACGACCTCGAGGACGAACAGCGTGGAGTAGGCCGCGAGCGCGCTGCCCGTGGCGAGGCGCATCGCGTCGACCACGACGCCGCCCAGCACGCTGCCCGCGGCGTGGCCGAGCAGGTTGGCCACGCCCCACACGCCCATGAGCAGGCCCGCGCGCACCGGCGTGGTGAAGCCGACGACGCAGCCGAGCATGCCGGCGCCCGCCAGCCCCGTCCCGAAGCCCATCGCGAGCACGAGCCAGCGGAACTGCTCCGCCGCCCCGAAGGTCCCGGCGGCCGCGACGGTGGCGAAGGCCGCCATGCTGGCGACGAGCCCGGTGCGCAGCAGCCGCAGCGGACCGAGCGAGCGCAGCAGCCAGCCGCCGGAGAGGAGCATCGCGCCCAGCACCCCGAGCCCCCAGAACATCGTCAGCCGCGTCGTCTGCCCCACGCTGAGCCCGAGCACGAGCGCCCCGTAGGGCTCGAGCAGCACGTCCTGCGCGAGGGTCCCGACGAAGGTGCAGATCACGACCGCGAACAGCCGCCGCACCTGGGGGTCGGCGAGCACGAAGCGCCGCAGCACCTCGGCGAACGGCAGGCGCCGCGCCTCCTCGGCCCGCGCCGCGCCCGCGGCGCGCTCCTCCTGGCCGGGCGCGGCGAGCAGGGCGAGGAGCACGACGAGGACGCCGACGCCGTTGGCCACCGCGAGCAGCCGCGCGGGGTCGTAGTGCTCGAGCGCGCGCCCGAGCCCGCCCGCGCCGGCGACCGCGCCGAGGAGCGTCACGACCTCGTAGAACGTCACCGCCCGGGCCCGCGACGGGCCGTCGAACTTCTCGGCCACGAGCGCCTGGAAGGTGTTGTGCGCGAGGTTGCGGCCGACGCCGTAGAGCAGGAATGCGGACGCCGCCGCCGGGGCGAAGAGCGCGAGCCGGTCGGCCGTGCGCACCGTGGCGGCCGCGATCGCGGCCACGCCCAGGCCGAAGAGGACGGCGCCGAGCAGCAGGTACGGCTCCCGGCGCCGGCCGAGGACGGGATGCGCGTCCGAGCGGTGCCCGAACCAGAGGCGCAGGGGCGAGAGGAGCAGCGGCAGCGCGAAGAGCGCGGCGACCAGCGTCGCCGGCAGCCCGAGCTCGGCGATCATCACGCGGTTGAGCGTGCCGCCCACGAGCACGCCGCCGAGGCCGTAGGCGACCGGGAACGCGCCGAGCCGGACGAGGTGCAGGCTGCGCCGCGCGCCGCTCACGCCGCCGCCGGAGCCGCCTTCCGTCCGAAGCCGAGCGCCTCCTTGAGCCAGCTCCAGGCGCGGCGCAGGCCGACCTCGCAGGTGCCGCGGATGCGGTAGGTGCGCGCGAACAGCTCCTCGTGCCCGAGGTAGCGCGGCGGCAGCAGCAGCAGGGTCGTCAGGCGGTCGGCCTTCGCGTCGTGCCCCAGCACCTCCGAGTAGAAGACGCCCCGGCCGACGACGAGGCCCTCGTTCGGCACCTCGACCGTGCGCTCCGGCAGCACGAGCCACGGCCGGAAACGGAAGCTCAGGCGGCCGTCGTCGGCCAGGTACAGACGGCCGTAGGTGCGCAGCGGCGCGCCGCCGACCTCGCGGCCGAGGAAGACCTTGTTGCCGTCCGCGAGCACCTCGAACCGCTTCCGGCGCCGGGTGAAGAAGTCCCAGCAGAAGACCGTGCCGAACACGGTGAGGCGGAACGACCAGCCCGCGACGAGGTAGGCGAAGACGACGATGACGGCCGACAGCGTCGCGCCGACCACCGGGTCGATGAAGCCGAGGCCGGCGACCGCGCCGAGCACCGCGGTCCGCGCGCCCTTCAGGACCGCGTCCACCGCGCCCCACGGGCTGAGGAGGATGAGGACGTTGATGGCGTGCGACGCGATCCAGACGACCACGTGCACCGCGATCGCCAAGGGCACCATCGCGAGGGTCAGGAGCCAGGAGAGGTCGACGAAGCCGAGGTGAATCATCGCGAGGCCGCCGAGGCTGACGTCGAGCGACGCGCTGGCGCCGGGGACCATGAACTTGGACGCGGCGGAGACGAGCACGGGGATGACGGCGCCGGTCGCGACGAGGCCGCTGACCTTGTTCTCGGTGGCCTCCAGCACGTCGAGGGGCTTCTTCCAGCCCGGCGGCGTCGCCGTGCCGAGCGCGTCCTTGGCGGCCGAGGCGCCGACGAGGAGGAAGCCGACCACCCAGACCAGCGGGTTGGCGAACCACGGCAGCTTCGCCTTCTGCTCGGGCGTGTCGGCCTGGAAGTAGCGGTACATGCCGACCGCGCTCACGCCGAGCAGCGGCGAGATGGCGATGCCCGTGATCTCGGTCGCCGTCTTCGCCAGCTCGAGCCCGGCGCTCGGCACCTCGCCGTCCTTGCCCTTCGCCGGCTGGGAAGGCGCGGCCCAGAGGGGCAGGACGAACACGGCGAGCGCGCAGAGCAGCGCGAGGGCGGGAGTGAAGCGCTTCATGGCGCGCACTCTACCCCCGGGGCGGACATTGGAAAGCCCGCAGTGGGACGACGCCGGCGACCGCTCCCGCCCGATGCCAGCCGGCCTTGGAGCCGGGACGCCCTCGTCCCGGTCGACCGACCCGACGCGGCGGGGGCGCCGCTTCCCCAGACCCGGGCACGGGCCCGGGCTCAGGGCTCGTGGCCGAAGAGCGTGAAGTGCATCAGCCGGTAGAGGCCGATGTTGTCCACGTTCGGCGGCAGGCGGTCCGCGTGGAGTCCCTCGGCGCGGACGACCACGCCGCCGGCGGTGTCGTCCTTCGCGCCCCAGGAGATCCAGAACGGCAGCGCCCGGCCGGCCTCGTCGGGCTTCGCGACGAAGGGAAGCGTGCCCGTGCCCTCGCGGCCGTCGATGGGCGCCCCGTTCGCGTCGCGCTCCGGCAGCGGCCGCTGCGGATCGAGCGTGTCGGCGCGCGGGCCGCCGATCGTCATGGAGCCGGCGTTCGAATCCGAGGCCACGAGCACGAGGGTGTCGGGCCGGCGGGCGAGGAAGGCGCGGGCGACGCCGATGCCCGCATCGGCCCGGGCGAGCGCCTCGAGCGTGCCGGGGGCGTTGTTCTTGTTGGCGAAGTTGTCGGTGCCCTCCTCCTCGGCGACGAGGAAGAACCCGCGCGGCGACCGCTCAAGCACGCGGAGGGCGAAGTCGACCATCTCCGCGTAGCTCGGCGCCTGCGGCTGGTAGTGGGGCCGCCCCGCGGCGCGGAGCTCCTCCTCGGTGCGGTCGTTGAAGGTGTGCTCGTGGGCGAAGAGCCCGAGGAACCGGGCGCCCGGCGCCGCCGGGTCGGCGGCGCGCAGCTCCTCGCGCGTGAACAGCACGGTGTAGCCGGCCCGCCGCGCCTCGGCGACGAGGTCGCGCCCGTCGCGCCGCTTGCCCGGGCCGTGCCGGCCCGCGACGCCCTCCGGGAGGAACCACGCCTCGCCCGCGCCCAGCAGCACCGGCGCCCCGGAGGCGAGGAGTCCCGCGCTGATCTCGGCCTCGTCGGCGCGCTTCGCCGCGCTGGTGAGGTGGATGGCGGAGCCCGGCTCGAAGTGCGCCCCGGTCTGCACGATGCCGACGGCGAGGCCGGCCGCCTGCGCCTCGCGCATGAGCGGACCGGGGTACCCCGACAGCGAGCGGGCCTCGGGTTCGACGAAACCGAAGGACAGGTGCGCCGCGCGCACGCCCCAGGCGTGCACGGTGGCCCCGCCGTTCGAGCTCGCGGCCAGCGAGTCGGTCAACCGGCCGTCGTACACGGCCACCCGCGGGAGGCGGTCCCATTCCAGCCGGCCGGCCGGGCCGACCTCGAGGAAACGGGTCGCCATCCACGAGGAGAGCGACGCGCCGTCGGGATGGAGGAAGATGACGCTGCCGGTGCGCCCGCCGGATTCGGCGAGGGCCGCGCTGACGAGGGCGAGGAGGAGGAAGGAGACCCGTCGCATCCGTCTAACGTGCCACGGGCGGCGCGGGCGATGCAAGCCCCGCACCCCGGACGAGGTCGTCCCACGCGTAGAAGTGGAACGTGCGGTCGGTGGACATGGCGACGAAGAGACCGCCGGGGAAGCCCGGGAGCGCGACCGGCGTGACGTCGCTGCCGTCGCTTTCGACGGTGGACAGCGCCACGCTCGCGAGGAGCTCGTGCCGGTGCGGGTCGTCCGGCCTTCCCTCGCGCGGGTAGAGGTTGAAGGTGTCGGCCTGCTGGTTCGAGACCACGACGTAGCCCCGGCCGGGACCGGTCGGGTAGATCGAGATGCCCTCGTGGTCGTCCGTGAAGTCCCTCGTGCCGAAGAACGCCAACTCGCGGCCGGCGTCGGGCGCGTCGGGATCGGCGCCATACTTGCGGATACCCGCGCCCTCGTCCGCGCAATAGACGTAGCCGAGCTCCGCATCGACCGCGAGGGCCTCGATCTCCTTGAGCCCGCTGAAGGTGCCGAACTCGCGCACGAGGCTCATCTTCATCCGGCCGGCGCCGTCGTCCTCCAGCCGGTACTGGCCGAGGTAGCCCGAAGCCGGACCCGACTTGCCCGCGACGATGGCGAAGAGCGCGCCGTCGCGCGGCCGGCGGTAGAGCGCGATGCCCATCGGCGCGCGGGCCGCGTCGCCGCCGAAGACCACGAGATCGCCGGCGTCGAGCGGCCGGAAGTCGGGGACGGAGAAGACCCGCAGGCGCTGCGCCTCGCGCTCGGTGGTGACGACGATGTCCACGTCGCGCCCGCCGAGCCGGAAGCCGGTCGCGAGGTCCACGTTGTTCGGCCGGCGGAGGTCGCCCACCCGCGCGACCACGCGGCCCTGCAGGTCGAACGCGTAGAGCGCGCCGTCGGTGTCCTTGTCCGTGCCGATGACGAGCGACCGCGCGGGATCGCCCCGGTCGACCCAAATCGCGGGGTCGTCGGTGTCGTGCCGGACCTTCTCCGTCACGACCCGCGGCAGCACCCCGAGCGGCCGCGCGCCGGGCAGGCCCTGCGCCTCGGGCCGGCGGGCGAGGCCGCGGGCGTCCTCGACGGCGCGCTCGAAGGCGTCGTCGTCCGCGTCGTCCCACGCCACCTTCCCGCGGAAATGCTCGGCCCAGCGGAACTCCTGGAAGAGCACGTCCTTCCTCTCGGCGAATCCGCCCGCCTCCATCACGGCCCAGGCGAGGCCGCGGTAGGGGTCGAGCTGCATCGCGGTGAGGCTGGCCGGCAGCTCCGTCGCCGGCCGGGGCGCGCCCGCCGCGTCGCGGAGGTGGGCGTAGCCGGAGGATTCCATGCGCGCCCAGAACTCGGCGGGCGCGAGCGTCGACCAGTTGGCGAGCACGTGGCCGAAGGCGGTCTTGTCCGCCACCGGCGCCTCGATCAGCGCCCGGAGCGTGTGGTAGCCGTCGGTCAGGTAGGCCCGGCCGCCGGGGCCGATGACGATCGGGACGTCCTTCTTCCTCAGGTACGCGCCGCGCTCGTCCGGCGTCATCGCGGCGATCCGGTCGCGCTTGGCCGCGACCTCGCGCCAGCCGAGGGCGAACTGCGTCGGGTGGAGCCGGCGCGCGTCGAGGCTCCACGCGGCTCCGGCCGGCAGGTCGGGCCGGAAGGACGGCGGGGCGGACTCGGCGGCGTGGAGGGCCGGCGCGAGGCCGGACAGGGCCAGGAACAGGAGGAGGCGCATGAGGGCGGGCGGGGCGCGCACGTCAGAGCTTCCAGCGCACGCCGAAGTTCGCCGTCCAGTCGTACTCCTCGATCTGCACGAGACGGCGGCCCTGACCGTTGGAGCTGTTGAAGTACACGCGGAACGGCTCGTTGGTCAGGTTGGTGAACTCGGCGAAGACCTCGAGCCGCTTGTTGAGCTGGTAGGCCACGGAGAGGTCGAGCTGGTGGAAGTCGTCGATCCAGAAGTCCTCGTCGGGGCCGCCCCCGATGGGCTCGTCCTCGCGCAGGTGCGCGTCGCGCCAGTTGAGCGCGAGGCGGAGGAACCACTTGCCCTTCTCGTAGGTGAGGGCGGCGTTGCCGGTCACGTCGCTCTGGCCGATGAACGGCAGCGTCTCGCCCGGACGCGTCGGGTAGGTCGCCTCGCTGTCCACCAGCGTGAGGTTGGCCATCAGGCCGAGCCCGTCGAACGGCGCCGGCAGCATGCGGAGCTGCTGCTGGTAGCCGAGTTCGAGGCCCGAGACCTCGCCGTCGCTGCCGTTGCGGAAGGTGATGAGGTCGTAGCCGGGGAGGGAGGCGTCGCCGTTGGGGATCGTGACCGCGTAGCTGAAGTTCTCGATCCGCTTGTGGAAGACGCCGGCGCTGAGGACGCCGAGCGAGGGCAGGTAGTACTCGAGGGACGCGTCGAAGTTGCGCGACTCAAGCGCGGCCAGCGCGGGGTTGCCGGACTCGACCTCGGTGTCGTTGTCGAGGACGTTGCGGAAGATGGCCGTCTCGGCGAAGGCCGGGCGGACCAACGACTGCGAGTACGAGGCGCGGCCGACCAGCTGCTTCGAGAAGTCGTAGCGGAGGTGGACTCCGGGCAGGACGTGGTCGTAGGAGCGGGAGGCGGTCGTCGGCGTGAGGACGGCGCCGCGGATCTGGTTGCCGCGGGTGTCGAACTCGGTCCGCTCGTAGCGCAGGCCCGCGATCCACGTGGCCCGCCCGGCGACGACCCCCGCCATCGCGTAGGCGGCGAGGACGTTCTCCTCGGTCTTCCAGTCCTCGAGCGCGCTGTCGGGCTGGAGCGCGGTCTCGGTGAAGGCGGAGCGGTTGCCGAAGAACGCGGCCCGGACCGCGGGGTTGCTCATCCGCGGCACGGCGAAGCCGAACGGGTAGTCGGCGTTGGGCGGCTGGGACAGGCTGGCGAAGGTGAACGTCGCCGGCGCGCCGTAGCGCCAGATGTTCACGTCGCTCTCCTTCTCCTTGGCGCGGTAGCTGCCGCCGAACTTCACGTAGGCGGGGGAGCCGCGGTCGAGGTCGAGGCGCGCGTTGAGGGCGAGGCTCGCCTCCGTCTCGGAGCCGGTGTTGTTGGCGCGCTCCAGGCGGTCGAGGGTCGTGTAGCTCGCCGGGTCGAGCACGCTCGCCCCGCCGAGCTGCTCGAGGGTGATGGCGTACAGGCCCGTGAACGTGTAGCGGAGGTCGGAGTCGGAGGTGTTGCGGCGGAAACGGGTCGTCAGCTCGTCCGGGCGGCGCTCGGTGGCCTCGGACCACGCGACCTGGCCGTCGAGCTTCCAGGCGCCCGCCTGCCGTTCGAAGCCGGCGGAAAGGCCGGTCACCTCCTGGTCCTTCTTGCGGATCCGCAGGTCGCGGCGCACGCGGCTGATGTTGTCGAAGCTGGCCGAGGTCGGCGAAACCGCCAGGAGCGTGCCGCGCGAGAAGGGGAGGTAGGTCTGGTGGCGGTCCTCCGTGTCGGTGAAGCGGTTGTGCGCGCCGCGGACGTACACGTAGGTGTCGCCGTCCGGCTTGAACTCGAGCCCGGCGTTCACGCCGAAGCGCTCGCGGTTGATCACGTAGTCGCGGAACCCGAGCGCGTCGGGGATGAGGAAGGCCGGGGAGCCGGCGGCGACGGAGCGCAGCGCGTAGCCGTCCTGCTCGAAGTTGTGCGAACCGAAGTCGCGCTCCTGCCAGGTCACGCCGACGGAGACGCCGACGGTACCGTTGGCGAGGAGGTCGGAATAGTACGCGTTGAGCTTCGGGTTGAACTTGTCCGTCAGCGCCGTGTAGATCGCCGCGGTGGTCGCGTTGAGCTCGCGGCCGGTGCTGTCGAACGCGCTCTTCGTCTTCAGGTTCACGTTCCCGCCGAGTCCCTCGGCGTCCATGTCGGGCGTAGGCACCTTCGTCACCTCGATGCTCGCCAGCGAATCCGCCGGCAGCACGTCGAGCGCCATCGCGCGGTCGCCCAGTTCGGGGCTGGCGAGGTTGGCGCCGTTGAGGCGGACGGAGGTGTAGACGTAGTTCAGGCCGCGGAGGTTGATGAACCGGCCCTCGCCCTGGTCGCGGTAGAGGGAGACGCCGGGCAGGCGCTGGAGCGACTCGGCGGCGTTCTGGTCGGGGAAGCGGCCGATCTCGTCCGCCGCGACGATGCTCGTGAGCGTGGCCGCCGCGCGCTGCCGGTTGATGGCGCGCGCCGTGCCGACGGCGGAGCCCTCGATCACGAACTGCTCGAGGCGCACGACGTCGGCGTTGAACACCGCGTCGAGCCGCGCCGTGCCGCCCGCGGTCACCTCGGTCGCGAGGAGGAGCGGCGCGTAGCCGACGTAGCTGACCTCGACGGCCTGCGCGCCGGCCGGCACGCCGGCGAGGAGGAAGTCGCCGCTGGTCGAGGTGTAGGTCTCCGCGCCGCCCGCGCTGACGCGGGCGCCGGGGAGCGCGAGCCGGGTGTGCGCGTCGGTCACGCGTCCGGCGATCGCGCCGGTCGCGGCGAACGCGCCGGCGACGCCGGCGAGGAGGACGAGGAGCGCGGCGCCGGCGAGGCGGAGGCTCCGGAGGGGGGAGGATTCGGTCTGCATCGTGGAAAGTCGCGCGCACCGCAGCCGCGCGCGGCGCCGCGGTCAACGGGCCAGCGGCCCCGTCGCCAACATGTCACCCCGGCGAAACGCCGCCGTCACATCGCCGCGTCCGCGCGGGGATTTCGGCTTCGCCAGCGCGCGGCGCGCGGGTCACGGTGCCGTCCATGAGAAGGCGCCTCCCGCTCCTCGGCCTCGCCGTCGTCCTCGCGGCCGCGCTCACCGGCCACGAGGGCCACGAGCACGACGACTGGAAACCGACGCCCTACGCGGACGCCGCGGCCCACGCGCCGCGCCCGCTGCCCGACCGGATCGTCCTCACGTGGAGCGGCGATCCCGCGACCACGCAGGCGGTGACGTGGCGCACGGACACCTCGGTCCGGCGCGCGCGCGCCGAGCTGGCGGTGGCGAACGAGAACGGGTCCGCCCTGCAGGGCGAACCCTTCCCCGCCCGCACCGAGGCCTTCGCGAGCGACCTCGGCGCGGCCCACTACCACCGCGTCGAGTTCACGGGGCTGGAGCCCGCCACGCTCTACGCCTACCGCGTGGGCGACGGCGCGAACTGGAGCGAGTGGCTGCACTTCCGCACCGCGAGCCGCGAGGCGCGGCCGTTCACGTTCGTGTACTTCGGCGACGCGCAGAACGACGTCCGCACCCACTGGTCGCGCGTCTTCCGCGAGGCCTTCCGCGCCGCGCCCCAGGCCGCGTTCACGCTCCACGCGGGCGACCTCATCAACCGCGCCAACCGCGACGCCGAGTGGGGCGAGTGGTTCGGCGCGCCGGGCTGGGTGAACGGCATGGTCCCCGTCGTGCCCACGCCGGGCAACCACGAGTACTTCCGGGACGGCGCCGGCCCCGAGCAGGAGCGGCGCTGGGACACGGGCGCGGGCGGGACGGTGGACGTGACCGTCGTCGCCCGCGAGGCCGCGGCCGACGGGTCCGGCACGCGGCTCGCGGTGCGCGCCGCGGACGGACGCGCCGCCGCGCTCCGGCTCGACCGCGAGGGACGCGTCGTCGCGGCCGACGCCGGCTTCACGGCGCTGACCGGACACGCGGCGGACGCGGTGCTCGGCCGCAAGCCCGACGCCGCGCCGCTGCGCGACCGCCAGGCGGCGCCCGGGGTGCGCACGCTCTCCCGGCACTGGCGGCCGCAGTTCACCCTGCCCGACCACGGGCCCGCCGGCCTCGAGGAGACGTGCTACTTCCTCGACTACCAGGGCGCGCGCATCGTCTCGCTCAACTCCAACGAACGCCAGGCCGAGCAGGCCGCGTGGCTGCGCCGGGTCCTCGCGGACCGCCCGCAGCGCTGGACGATCGTGACCTTCCACCACCCGCTGTTCTCGCCCGCCGCGGAGCGCGACAACACCGCCCTGCGCGCGGCGTGGAAGCCGGTCTTCGACGAGTTCAAGGTGGACCTCGTCCTGACCGGGCACGACCACACGTACGCGCGCAGCGGCGACGCGACCGGCGTGGTCCGCGTCGGCACGCGCAACGTCGCGAAGGGCTACCGCCAGGTGTACGACCCCGCGGTGGGCACCGTCCATGTGGTGTCCGTCAGCGGCCCGAAGATGTACGAGCTGAAGAGCGACGAGTGGGCGGTGCGCGCGGCCGAGGACACGCAGCTGTTCCAGGTGGTGACGGTGGACGGCGACGAGCTCCGCTACGAGGCGCGCACGGCGACCGGACGCCTCTACGACGCCTTCACCCTCCGCAAGCGGCCGGGGCTGCCCAACGCGCTCGTCGAGCACCCCGACCGGCTCCCGCCCGAGCGCCGCCGGACGGGCGGCGGCTGACCCACTGCGCGCTGGCCAGGGCGCGGCGCGCCTGCTCTCGTCCCGCCCATGCCGCTGACCCGCGCCGCCGTCGCCCGCCTCCGCTCGCTGCAGGAGAAGAAGCACCGCGAGGCGCTCGGGCTGTTCGTCGTGGAGGGCCCGAAGGTCGTGGCCGAGCTGCTCGCGGCCGGGCTGCCCTTCGCCGAGCTCTACGCGACCGAGGCCTGGGACGCCTCGCCGGCGCGCGCGGCCGGACGCGCCGCGCCGGAGCCGGTGCTGGTCTCGCCCGCCGAGATGGCGCGCATCAGCCACTACCCCACCCCGTCGCCGGTGCTGGCGGTGGGCCGGCTCGAGCGGCGCCCGCTGCCCGCCGGCGCCCTCGACCGCGGGCTGACCCTCGCCCTCGACGGCATCCAGGACCCCGGCAACGTCGGCACGCTGCTGCGCATCGCCGACTGGTTCGCCTTCGACCGCGTGCTGCTCTCGCCGGACTGCGCCGACCTGTTCTCCCAGAAGGTGGTGAACGCGAGCATGGGCTCGTTCGCCCGCGTCGCCACCCACACGGCGCCGCTGGCCGAGGCCCTCGCCGGGGTGAAGGCGCCGGTGCTCGGGTGCGACCTCGCGGGCGACGACGTGCACGCGCTGCCGCCGCTGCGGCACGCGGTGGTCGTCGTCGGCAGCGAGGGCCGCGGGCTCTCGGCCGCGGTGGCCGCGCGCGTCACGCGCCGGGTCACCATCCCCCGCCACGGCGCCGCCGAGTCGCTCAACGCCGCCGTCGCGGCCGCGATCGTCTGCGACAACCTGCGCCGCGCCGCGCCTCAGTCGTAGCCCACGCCGGCCTGCTCGAGCCACCGCTCGAGCACGGCCAGGTTGCCGAGCGTGTCCTCGTGCGGCATCGCCGCGGTCTCGAGCGCGCCGACGGCGACCGCCTCGCCCACCGCGTCCGCCTCGCGCGCGAACAGGCCCGGGCCCGGTTCGGGCGGGAGGAACTCCTCCGGACGTCCGGCGCGCCGCAGCGTGATGCCCCCGGGCTCCGTCCCGCCCGGGTGGTACGGGCTGGCCACGTCGATCGCGCCGGCCTCGCCGTCGAGGCGCACCGCGACGTCGCGCCGCACGGTCGTCCCGCACGACAGCTCCGCCACGATCCCCCCGGGGAACGTCGCCACCGCCGCCGCGCAGTCGTCCGTGCCGGTGGCCGCGAGGCGGTGCGCCACGCCGTGGAAGCGCTCCGGCTCGGCGAAGGGCCGGCCGAGCGCCGCGCCCGCGACCAGCCGCGCGTAGGAGACCGGGTAGCAGCCGATGTCGAGGATGCCGCCGCCGCCGAGCTCGCGCGCGAAGAGCCGGTGCGCCGGGTCCACGGGCCGGGCGAAGTGGAACGTGGCGCGGATGCTCCGCAGCCGCCCGATCGCCCCCTCCGCCACGAGCGCCGCCACGCGCCGAGTCTGGGGATGGCAGCGGTACATGAACGCCTCCATCAGGAGCACGCGCGCCGCCCGCGCCGCCGCGACCATGCGCCGCCCGTCGGCCAGGCGGAGCGCGAGCGGCTTCTCGCAGAGCACGTGCTTGCCCGCGGCGACCGCGCGCAGGGTCCACTCGAGGTGGCCGGGATGCGGAGTCGCCACGTAGACGGCGTCCACGCCAGGGTCCGCCACGAGCGCCGCGTAGTCGCCGTGCGCCGCGATGCCGCCGTGCTCGCGGGCGAACGCCGCGGCCCGCGCCGCGTCGCGGCTGCCCACCGCCGCCAGCACGCCGGTGCGCGACTCCGCGAGGTCCCGCGCGAAGCGCCGGGCGATGTTGCCCGTGGCCAGGATTCCCCAGCGGAGACGCGGAGCGGCGGTCGGCGGCGGCATGGCGGGCATGCTGCGCCCGGACGCGCGCGCGTCGAGCGCGCGATTTCCGCCCGCGGACGACAGGAAAAAGCCCCGCCTATCCGGCGCATCAGCGCACCTTGAATCGCCTCCGGGCGTTGTAATTTCGCGGCCCTCACGCGCCGACTAGTGTCTCATCCCTTCAACCCCCCCATCCACCCACATGAACGACAAGATCATCGTCCGGGGCATCCACCTCACCCTCACGCCCGCGCTCACGCAGGCGATGCACGAGAAGGCCGAGCGCCTCCTCCGCCACAACGGCCACATCCAGCGCATCCGCCTCGACCTCGAGTTCCGCGACGTGCCCGAAGCCTCCCAGCGCTTCACCGCCAAGGCCCAGGTCGAGGTCAACGGCCCCGACCTGGTGGCGTCGGCGGTCTCCGAGGACGGCTACAAGTCGGTGGACCTGCTGGTGGACAAGCTCGACAAGCTCATCCGCGAGCGCCACGCGAAGCGCATCCACGGCCGCAACGATGAGCGCCGCCAGGCGCCCGACGTCCTCCACGGCAAGTCCTGAGCGGACCCGCGTCCGCGCACACCACCGGGCGCCCCGCGGGGCGCCCTTTTTCTTCGCTCAGCGGTAGGGCTGGTGCAGCGTGACCGGCTGGCGGCCGCGGCGCAGGCGGAGGTTGAGCATCTCGACGCCGAAGGAGAACGCCATGGCGAAGTAGACGTAGCCCTTCGGGATGTGGAACCCGAGGCCCTCGGCCACCAGCGTCGTGCCGATGAGCAGGAGGAACGAGAGGGCGAGCATCTTCAGCGTGGGGTGGCGCTCCACGAACCCGCTGATCGCGCCGGCCGACAGCAGCATCACGACCATCGCCAGCACGACGGCGGCGACCATCACCGGCAGGTGGCTGGCCATGCCGACCGCGGTGATGACGGAGTCGAGGGAGAACACGACGTCGAGCAGCAGGATCTGCACGAGCACGGCCCCGAACGTGACCGCGGGCCCCGACGGATTGGCCCCGCCGTCCACGCCCTCGAGCTTGTGGTGGATCTCCGTCGTGCTCTTCACGAGGAGGAACAGCCCGCCGCCGAGCAGGATGAGGTCGCGGCCCGAGAAGGCGTGCCCGGCCACGGAGAAGAGCGGGGCCGTCAGCTTCACCATCCACGCGAGGCTCGCGAGCAGGCCGATGCGGGTCACGAGCGCGAGCATCAGGCCCGTCTGGCGCGCCTTCGCCTGCTGCTCCGCCGGCAGCTTGGCCGCGAGGATCGAGATGAAGATGATGTTGTCGATCCCGAGGACGATCTCGAGGCCGGTGAGGGTGAGCAGGCTGACCCAGGCCTGCGGGTCGGAGATCCAGTCCATGCCCCGCAGTCAGCCGCGCGGACGGACGGGCGTCAACGCGCCAGCCGTCAGCCGCGGGTGCGCAGCCCCGACACGATGAGCGCCACCGCCGCGGCGAGGAGGGCCCACGGCCAGTGGTCCTGGACGGCGCGGAACAGCGCGCGCACCTCGGGTCCGCCCGCGGTGAACGCCGCGGCCAGCGCCAGGCCGCCCGCCGGCCACACGGTCCACCACACCTGGCCCTTCCGGCCGAAGAGCAGCAGGTAGAAGAGCGAGATCGAGAGGAAGCCCGCGGCCAGCGCGAGGAGGAAGGCGGCGTTGCCGTACGGCCCCCGCAGCCACGCGCCGAAGCCCACGCCGAGCAGCACGCCCGCGGGCACGAGCAGGCCGGCCGCGCGGCCGAGCGCGCCCCAGACGAGGAAGCCGAGCCCGACCGCGACCAGCAGGAACGGGCTGTCCCACGCGACCGGCAGGTGCGGACCGGCCAGCGCGGCCAGGGCCACGACCAGCATCACGCCGCCGGCGACGAGCCGGCCGCGGCGGCCGGAGCCGGGCGACGGGGTCTCCGGGGAACCGGAGGCGGGGGACGAAGGCGCGGATTCGGTGTTCATGGCGCGGAGCCTACCACGCGGACGGACGCCCGTCCCGTGACGGAGGTCATGCCGGGGGTCATGGCCCCGGGGTCACAGTCCGACCCACCGCAGCCCGAACCCCATCCACGCCGGGATGGTGAACATCGCGGCCAGCGTCGTCATGAGCACGATCTGCACCGCGGTCAGCGGCTGGCCGCCGTACACGCGGGCGAGGATGATGGGCACGACGGCGGTGGGCATCGCCGCCTGCACCACGATCACGCGCTTCAGCTCGGGCGGGAACGGCCCGACCTTGGCCACGACGAGGAACAGCAGCGGCAGCAGCAGCAGGCGGACGGCGCAGGAGCCGAGGCTGATGCGCGGGACGAAGAGCGCGCCGGGGGAACCGAGGTGGGGCTGGAGGCTCACGCCGGTCATGATGAGCCCGAGCGGCACGACCATCTGGCCCATCCAGCGCACGGCCGCGAGCACGGGCTCCGGCACGTGGGGCCCGAGCCCGGCGAGGTTGACCGCGACCGAGACCACCAGCGCGAGCAGGGGCAGGTTGAGGAGACGGCGCCAGCCCTCGCGCAGCGACAGGCCGCTGATGACGAGGACGCCGCCCGTCCAGATGGCCGCCTCGACGCCCATGTTGTGCACGAGCAGGACGCCGCGGACGTCGGACCCCCAGAGCGCGTCCACGATCGGCAGCGGGAGGTAGCCGTAGTTGGCGATGCCCGCGGTGAGCGCGAACGTCCGCAGGCCCGTGCCGACGCCGAGGCCGATCGCCCGGCCCGTCAGCCACGCCACGGCGATGCCGGCGAGGGTCAGCGTGAACCCGACCAGCGGCGCGCCGAGCAGGTTCGCCGGGGAACGCAGCGCCGCGTTGCTCACCACGGAGTCGAAGATGAGGCACGGCGCCGCCACGTTGATGACGAGGTGGAACAGGCTCCCCTCCGCCTCCGCCGTCACCCACCCGCGGCTCCGCAGCAGCACGCCCAGCCCCACGACGAGGAAGACGGGCAGGACGATGGCGAAGAGCTGGAGGTAGGTGGCCAAG
>CAYWTK010000056.1:9179-22530 GCA_964460895.1 uncultured Opitutaceae bacterium | reverse complement strand
GTGGTGCTGCACGGGGTCGCGATGGGCCCGTGGATCATGCGCCCGCTCGCCTCCGCGCTGGAGGACGCGGGCTACCGGGTGGTCAACCTCGGCTACCCGTCCCGCACCGTGCCGATCGAGCGGCTGGCGGCCGACCACCTCCCGGCCGCGCTCGCCGCACCCGAGTTCGGCCGCGCCCCGCGGGTGCACATCGTCGCGCACTCGATGGGCGGACTCGTGACGCGCCTCTGCCTGCGCACGACGCGCCCGCCCAACCTCGGCCGGGTCGTGCTCCTCGGCCCGCCCAACCACGGCAGCGCCGCGGCCGACGCCGCCGCGCGCCACGCGCCGCTCCGCGCGCTCCTCGGGGTCAACCTCGAGCGGCTCGGCACCGGCCCCCGGGCCGTGGCGCCCGCGCTGCCGCCGCCCGACTACGAGGTCGGCGTCATCGCCGGCACCGGCCGGCTCAACCCGCTGTTCGCCGGCGTGATGGACGGACCGCACGACGGCGTCGTCTCGGTCGAGTCGGCGCGGCTCGAGGGGATGCGCGACTTCCTCGTGCTCCCCTACTCCCATTCCGGCATGCTGTTCCGCGCGGAGGTGCACCGGCAGGTCGTCGCGTTCCTGCGCGAGGGCCGGTTCGTCTGCCCGCGGATGCCGGGAGGCGGGGCGTTGTAGGACAGGGTCTCCCGCTGCCGCCGCGATCTACGCTTCAGGCGACGGTAGCGGTACCGCGGGCGCACGTCGGCGGGGTCGGGAGACCCCGCCCTACAGTCCAAGTCCGTCACTTCATCGGCTCGACGTGGACCGTGACGTCGGAGATGGCGTGCGGGGCGGAGGCGATGAGCGCGTCCTTCACGGCGTGCGCGATGTCGTGGCCCGCGCGCACCGGGATCTCGCCGTCCACGCGCACCTGGATGTCCACGAGGTGGCTCAGCCCGCTCTTGCGCACGCGGACCTTGTCGAGCGCGAGCACGCCCGGCACGGCGGCGGCGAGGGCGCGGACCTCGTCCTCGAACGCCTGCGGGACCGCGGTGTCCATGATGTCGATCAGCGCCTTGGAGGCCATGCCGGCCCCGTTGAAGGCGATGACCCCGCAGGCGAAGAGGGCGGCCCAGTCGTCGGCCGTCTCCCAGCCGGGCCCGGCCCAGAGCGCGACGGCGATGCCGGCGAACGCGGCGGCCGAGGTGAGGGCGTCGGACCAGTGGTGCAGCGCCTCGGCGCCGAGCGCGGTGCTGCCGACGGATTCGCCCGCGCGGCGGAGCCGCCGGGAGAACGCGACCTTCGTCGCGACGACGCCGGCGAGGACGAGCAGGGTCCACCACGCCGGCGCCTGGTGCGGGGTGCGGATCTCCTGCACCGCGTGCCAGGCGACGACGCCGGCCATGCCGAAGACGACGATCGCGACGAGCAGCGCCGCCAGCGGCTCGGCCTTGCCGTGGCCGTAGGGGTGGTCGCGGTCGGGGGGCTGGGCCGCGACGCGGAAGCCGGCCCAGACGAGCGCGGAGGTGAGGATGTCGAGCAGCGACTCGGCCGCGTCGGCGACGAGGGCGTAGGTGTGCCCGAGGACGCCGCCCGCGAGCTTCACCGCGGCGAGCACGGCGTTGAGGAGGATGCCGCGGAGCACGAGCCGCGCGCCGTCCTCGGCGCGGCGCAGCGTGCGGACATGGGGATCGGACGCGGCCATCGCGACCGAGGCTACGGCCCCGCGCCCCGGGGCTCAAGCGCGCAGGCGCGGCGGGTTCCCCGGTTGACCCCGGCGCGTCCGCGGGCCCATGCTGGCGTCCGCCATGGACGAGCTGGAAACCACCGTTGCGCAGGACCCCGTGCGGCAGTTCTCCGTCTTCATCGAGAACCGCGTCGGGCGGCTCCACGACCTCACGGCGATGCTGGCCAAGCACAACGTGCACGTGCTCGCGATGACGACCCTCGACACGACCGACTGCGCCATCGACCGCATGGTGGTGGACGACCCCGAGCGGGCGCGCGAGCTGATGGCGGCGAACAACTTCACGTTCACCGAATGCGAGGTCCTGGCGGTGGAGTTCAGCGACGAGTCGAAGCTGCAGGAGATCTTCCGCGCGTTCTACGAGGCGGAGATGAACATCCACTACGTCTACTCCTTCATCTCGCGCCCGCGAAGCCGCTGCGCGCTGATCCTGAGCGTGGAGGACACGGAGCTGGCGACGCAGACGCTGAACCGGCGGGGTTTCAAGACCCTCACGCAGCGCGACCTCGCGCGCTGAGGGCGTTGTAGGGCGGGGTCTCCCGACCCCGCCGTCGTTCGGGCGCGTTGCCGGGAACGCAGCGGGAGGAACGTTCGCGGCGGGGTCTGGAGACCCCGCCCTCCAGCGCCGGCCGCGTCCACGGCGGCGCGGCATCGGAAAAAGGAGGCCCGGGCCGCCCCACGCGACCCGGGCCCTTGCACTGAACCACACAAAGCGGCCGCGACCGGCGCCCGCCCGGAACCACGGGCGGACTCAGGCGCTGCGGCGGTGGCCGCGGAAATACTCGGCGAACGGCACCTCGTTGAGCCCGAGGCGGAAGGCGAACGGCGAGGCGGCGGCCTTCTCCGGCGGCGGCGGGAAGCTGCGGGCCTGGATGTCGCGCTCGCGCACCTCGAGCCAGGCCTCGCGCTGGCGGAGCTCGTCGGCCTTGGCCGCGAGGGCGGCGCGCTCCTCGCGCAGCGCCAGCCGCTCGTCCACCAGCGCGCGGCGCTCGGCCTCGAGCAGGCCGCGGAGGCGGCCGAGCTTCTCGCGGTCGGCGTCGAGGTCGGACGCGGACGTCGCGGCGGCCGGCCCCGCGCCGCGCAGCCGGGCCTCGTAGGTGCGGAGGTTCCGCTCCTGCTGGCGCAGGTTCTCGAGGTCGGCCATGATCTGCTGGCGCATCTTCTCGAACTGGGCGACCTCGCGGTCATCGTGGTCGGAGCCGGGGAAACCGTCGGGGGGGGTAGGCATGGGTGTGTCGCGGTGACGGACGCACCCTAGCGCGTTTCCCGTCCGAAGGGAACGGGTCGGGCCGGCTTTGACCGCGCCTTTACCCCCGGAAGCCCGGTTTTGACCGACGCTTCGCAGACGGCGGCCGCCCCGCGCCGAAAAAGGCCGCGGGTGGCCCGGGCGCTCCGCGCACGGGTGGGACGCCACCCGTGCCCCGCACCCCGAGCCGCGGCGCGCGGCTCAGGCGCGGAACATCACGTCCTCGCGGTTGAACATCCGCACCGCGAAGGCGATCGCCACGCCGGCGTACACGCAGGTCGAGGCGAAGATGAGGCCGATGTAGCCCCAGTTCCAGACGCCGGAGAGCATCTCCTTGCAGACGAGGGAGAGGTTGAGGATGGGGACGAGGGCGGTCTTCGCGCTCAGCTCGACGCCCGGCAGCATGCCGATGACGGCGGGCATGATGATCACGATGATGAAGGGCGAGACGTAGCTCTGGGCCTCCTTGTAGCTCTTGGCGAAGAGCGAGACCGCGAGCAGCACGGCGGCGAAGAGCACGGCGACGGGCGCGATCATCGCGAACACCCCGACGATGCCGGCCGGGTCGATGGTCGGCATCATCCCGCCCATCACGGCCTTGGCCTGCGCGGTCTGGGCCGCGGCCTCGGCCTTGCCCGGCGAGAACATCGACCCGCCGAGCAGGAAAGTGAGCCCGGTCGAGACGAGCAGCATGAGCATGGTGCCGACCGAGGCGGTGAGCACCATGAGGAACTTGCCGAGCACGATGTTGACGCGGTGGACGGGGCTGCAGAGCAGCGTCTCCATCGTGCCGCGCTCCTTCTCGCCGGCGGTGAGGTCCATCGCCGGGTACATGGCGCCCGTGAAGCAGAGGATGATGATGATGTAGGGGATGAAGCCGCCGAAGAGGTTGCCGCCGACCTTCTCCGGCGGGGCGACGTTCTCGCGCTTGACCTCGAACGGCTTGACCAGCGTCGACGGGAGCCCGCGGTCGGCGAGGCGCGCCTCGACCGTACGCTCGCGGTAGCCGCGGAAGAACTCGTTGAGGGCGGACTGGGCGAGGCCGGAGCGGAGCTCGCCCTCGTAGTGGAGGATGCGGACGGTGGCGGCCTGCCCGTCGCGGACGGCGGCGTCGAAGCCGGCGGGGATCTCGACCGCGGCGCGGAGCTTCTTGTCGGAGATGAGCGCGCGGTAGTCGCCGGACGGGACGAAGCGGAAGCGCGGCTCGCCGGCCGTGGTCTTCTCGGCCTTGAGGGCCGCGACCACCGCGGGGGAGTCCGCCCCGCCGACGATCATGACGGAGGGCGCCTCGGACCGCGCCTTCTGCATGATGTTCTTCATCACGAGCCCGGTCCCGAGCATGAAGACGGGCATGACGAGGGCCGGGATGAGGATCATCGACATCAGCGTGCGGCGGTCGCGCAGCTGGTCGCGGAGCTCCTTGCGGTAGACGGTGAGGACGTGGTTCCAGTTCATGGCGGTGGTCTCCTCAGGCGGCGTTGGACTCGGCCTCGCCGCCGACGGCGGCGACGAAGATCTCCTCCATGTCCGGCTGGCGGTAGCGCTCCTTGAGCGCGGCGAGGGAGCCCTCGGCCACGAGCCGGCCGTTGTGGATGATGCCGATGGTGTCGCAGAGCTTCTCCACCTCGCTCATCACGTGGGTGGAGTAGATGACGGTCTTGCCGCGGTCGCGGCAGTCGCGGACGAAGCGCACGATCGCGCGCGCGGTCATGACGTCGAGGCCGAGGGTCGGCTCGTCGAAGATCATCACCGCCGGGTCGTGCACCAGCGTGCGGGCGATGGAGGTCTTCTGCTTCATGCCGGTCGAGAACTTGTCGCAGCGGCGGTCGAGGAACTCGTGCATCTGCAGCTCGTCCGCCAGCGTGCGGATGCGGGCGCGGATGGCGTCGTCGGCCATGCCGTTGAGGCGGCCGAAGTACGCGATCATCTCGCGCGCGGTCAGGCGGCCGTAGAGGGCGGTGGACGCCGCGAGGAAGCCGACGTTGGCGCGCACGCGCTCGGGGGCGGCGCCGATGTCGTGGCCGGCGACGGCGGCCGAGCCGCGCGTCGGCTTGAGCAGCGTCGCCAGCATGCGGAGCGTCGTGGTCTTGCCGGCGCCGTTCGCGCCGAGGAGCCCGTAGATGCGGCCGGGCTGGCACGTGAAGGACACGTCCTCCACGGCGGTGATGACGCCCCGCTTCTTGTCGGTGAACGTCTTGGTGAGCTGGCGGGCTTCGATCATGGGTGGGCGTGGATGCGGTGGGGGAGAATCAGAGGCTCATGCGCTCGCGGAAGTCCTGCGCCTGCCGGCGCGAGAGCTCGACCTTGAGGCCGCCCTTCAGGCGGACGAGGAGGCCGCCGCTGAACCAGGGCTCGATGCCGTCGACCCAGGCGAGGTTGATGACCTGCTTGCGGTTGGCGCGGAAGAAATGCTTGGGGTCGAGCCGGTCCTCCATCGCGGTCAGCGAGCGGAAGAGCTGGGGCTTGCTGTCGTCGAAGTGGACGCGGGTGTAGTTGCCCTCGGACTCGAGCAGCCGGATGTTCTTCACCGGCACGAACCAGCACTGGTCGCCCTCGCGCACGAAGACCTTGTCCTCGAGCGACAGCCGGGTGCGCGGGGCGGCGCCCTCCTCGCCGGCCGCGGCCGGGCCGCGGAGGCGGAGCTTCTCCAGCGCGGCGCCGAGGCGGCTCGGGTCGACGGGTTTGAGGAGGTAGTCGAGCGCGTTGAACTCGAAGGCCTTCACCGCGAACTCGTCGTAGGCGGTGGTGAAGACCACCAGCGGCAGCGGCGGCTCGAGCCGCTCGAGCAGCGAGAAGCCGTCGGCGCCGGGCATCTGCACGTCGAGGAAGACGAGGTCGGGCTTGAGGGCGGCGACCTTCTCGACCGCGTCGTCCACGTCCACGGCCTCGCCCGCGACCTCGATGTCCTGGTGGGCCGCGAGGAGGCGGCGGAGTTCGTTGCGCGCGAGGCGCTCGTCGTCGACGAGGAGGGCTTTCATGGCTGGTCCGGAAGGGGGATGACGACCTCGGCGGTGACGAGGCCGGCCTCCGCGGCGCGGAGGGAGAGGCGGGCCTGGTCGCCGAAGAGGAGCTTCAGGCGCTCGGAGGCGTTGCGGAGGCCGACGCCGGTGGACGAGCCGGCCTTGGCGGCCGCGCCGCCCGGGGGCGCGAGGTCGCCGGGGTTGGACACGCGCACGACGAGCCGGCGGTCCTCGATCGCCGCGGCGATCGCGATCTCGCCGCCGCCGCGGCGCTGCGAGATGCCGTACTTCACGGCGTTCTCGACCAGGGTCTGGAGGAGCATGGGCGGGACGGGCAGGCCGCGGGCGGCCTCGGCCACGTCCCAGCGCACGCGCAGGCGGTCCTCGTGGCGGATCTGCTCGAGCGCGAGGTAGTCCTCGACGATGCGCACCTCGTCCTCCAGCGGCACGGTCTCGGCCTGGCCCGACTGGAGCGAGTAGCGGAGCATGTTGGCGAGGCGCGTGACGGCCTCCCGCGCGCGCGGGGCGTCCTCGTCGATCAGCGCCCGCAGGCTGTTGAGGGAGTTGAAGAGGAAGTGGGGGTTGACCTGGGACTTGAGCGCGCGGAGCTCGGCCTCCTTGGCGCTGGCGCTGAGCTGGAACTGCTCGACCTGCAGGCGCCGCAGCCGCTCGAAGACGTGGTAGACGAAGTACAGCGCCGACCAGAGGGAGAAGATCCAGACGCCGTTGAACGTGCTGTAGATGAAGAGCGTGCTCAGCTTCATGCCCGGCGGCAGCTGGTTGGCGTAGAAGAACGCGTAGAGCGGCCACGACGTGGCGGTCCAGAGCAGCGCCTGCGAGCACCGAAGCCCCGAGGGTCCGCGGGATGAGCGCGGCCCAGCCGAGGTTCACCCAGCCGTGCCGCTGCATGTAGGCGCGGTAGAGGTGCGAGATGAGCAGGCCGAGGGCGTTGCTCGCGGCCATGATGCACGCGTCCGCGAGCGAAAGCGTGCGGCCGAGCGCGCCGAGCGCGATGTAGGCGATGGTGAACGTGCCCCAGCCGCCGACCTGGCAAAGGACGTAGAGGCGCTCCTTGGTCCGGGTCAGCCGGGCGAGGGTGTCGGTCGCGGCGCTCGGCGGCACGCGCCGACGAAGGACCGCTTCCGCCGGGGCGGCAAGATTCTCCGGAGCGAACGGGGAGTGGGTGGCGGTGCGGTCCATCGGCCTCCACCCTGCCCGCTCCGGCGGCGGCGCGCACCCGCCGAATGGACGGACGGTCCCGCGGCCCGGATGAACGGCCCCGCCGGCGGTTGGTCACGAAAACGAGAAAATCCGCCTCCCCGACCCTCCCGCCGAGATTTGGGGTGCATCGCGGGCCGCCGGCCGTAAAGTCCACCCTCGTGTCCTCCCGCGTCGTCGTCGTCGGCAGCTACATGCAGGACCTGGCGTTCTACGCCGGGAGGTTTCCACAGCCGGGCGAGACCGTGATGGGCGAGTTCCGCACCGGCGCGGGCGGCAAGGGCTTCAACCAGGCCGTGGCCGCCGCGCGGGCCGGCGCCGCCACGCGGTTCATCGGCGCCGTCGGCCGCGACGCCTTCGGCCAGGGCGCGCGCAAGGCCGCCGCCGCCGTCCGCCTCCGCACGACCTTCGTCGAGAAGTCCAAGCACGCCACCGGCACGGCGGTCATCACGATCGACGGCGACGGGCAGAACCACATCGTCATCGCCCCCGGGGCCAACCTCGCCCTCCACCGGCAGGACATCCCCGCCGACGCCCTCGCCGGCGCGCAGGTCGTGGTCTGCCAGGGCGAGTCCGACTACCGGACCGTCGCCCACGTGCTCAAGGCGGCGCGCAAGCTCGGCGCGACCACGGTGCTCAATCCCGCGCCGATGCGGCCCGAGTTCGACCCGGGCCTGCTGCGGTCCACCGACGTGCTGGTGCCGAACGAGACGGAGTTCCTCGCCCTCGTCCGGCTCCACGCGCCCTGCGCCGCCCTGCTCCGCGCGGCGCCCTTCCGCGGGGCGGACGCCTTCGACGCGCGGGCGCTGCACGAGCTGAAGGCCGACGCCCTCCACCGCCTCTGCCGCTGCCTCGAGGTGCCGGTCGTGATCCTCACCCTCGGCGACCGCGGGTGCTTCGTCTCGCAGCCGGACGCGTGGCTGCGGATGCAGGCGCACCCGGTCGAGGTGGTCGACGCCACCGGCGCCGGCGACGCGTTCGTCGGCGGCTTCGCGGCCGGGCTGGTGAGGTTCAAGCGCAACGTCGTCGAGGCCGCCCATTTCGCCAACGCCGTCGCCGCCCTCGCCGTCATGCAGCCCGGCACGTCGTCCGCCATGCCGCACGCGCGCGAGATCGCGCGCTTCCTCCGCCAGCGCGCGCACGCGGTGCGCTGAGGCGCCGCCGGGCAACCGGGGCCCTCCGGGCACCGGCCGGCGGACCACGGCGCCTCCCCAAGCTGCCCGTCCTCGGAGAGGCCGGGCTCCCCGGGGCACGGTTCCGTCAGGGCGCCGGCTGGTACAGCGCGGCGACCGCGCCGGCCGGGTCCTGGACCACGGCCATCCGGGCGGAGCCCATCCGGCGGGTCGGACGCAGCACCTTGCCTCCGGCCTTCCGGCAGGCGCGGAGGCTGGCGGCGAGGTCGGCCACCGTGATGTAGATCAGCCACTGCCGCGGCAGCCCGCGGTTCGGCCCGCGCGCGTGGCAGATGCCCGCCACGGGCGCCTTGGCCCGCGGCGGCCCCATGCAGTAGTCGGAATAGCCGCCCATGTCCACGGGCGTGGCCTGCCAGCCGGCGACGGCGGCGTAGAAGTCGCGGACGGCGTCCGCGTTCGGGATCGTGAGGTCCATCCAGGTGACGGAGCCGGTCTTCGGGGTCTTCATCGGGGTCGGGGGTCGCGACCTCCCTGCCACGCCGCCACCCCGGTCGCAAGCCGGGCCTTGCCGGCCCGGGAGTCGGACCGCATCGTGCCGCCCGATGCGCCTCGCCTGCCGCGCCCGCCTGCGCCGCGTCGCCCTCGTCCGCTGGGTCGACCTGCCCGCGACCGTCGTCGCGCGCCTGCGCCTGCCGCCCGCGGAGAACCGCGGCTGGCAGGCCGTGCTGCGGTTCCACGGCGACGTCGACCGCGTGACGCTCCTGCCCGCGGGACGCGGACGCGTGAAGCTGGCCTTCAAGGTGGAGCTGCTGCGCGCGGCGGGCGTGGACGCCGGCGACACGGTCGAGTTCACGCTCGAACCCGACACCGCGTCGCGCGAGCCCGACCTGCCCGCGGAGATGGCCCGCGCGTTCCAGGCCCGGCCGGCCCTGGCCGAGCGCTGGCGCGCGCACAGCGTCGCCCGCCGGCGGCAGGTCGTGCGCTACGTCCTCGACGCGAAGAGCCCCGAGGTGCAGGCGAAGCGCTGCTGGATCTTCCTCGAGCGGCTGGCGGAGACGGGTCGGCTCACGGCCGATTGAGGGCCGGCGCCTGGGCTTGCCACGGACGCCGCGACCCCCAGCCTGCCCCGCGGGCGGGCGTCCGCCCCCCACCCCTTCCCATGCACGACTCCGCCGCGCTGCCCGCGACCCCCGCCCCCGAGACCGCCCACGCGCGTCCCCGCTTCGCGCCCGGCGACGGATTCCAGGCCGTCCTGCGCCGCCGCGTGGACGAGTACTTCGCCCGCACCGGCCGCCGGCCGCGCGACAACGCGTCGATGTACGCCAAGACCGCCGTCATCCTCGCGGTCTTCGCCGCCAGCTACATCGTGCTCGTCTTCCTCGCCGCGAACTTCTGGCACGCGCTCCTCGCCGCCCTCGTCCTCGGGGGGGCGGCCGGACTCATCGGGTTCAACGTGCAGCACGACGGCAGCCACCTCGCCTACTCCGACCGCCCGTGGGTCAACCGCCTGAGCGCCATGTCGATGGACCTGATCGGCGCCAGCTCGTACCTCTGGCACTGGAAGCACGTCGCCTCGCACCACATCTACGTCAACATCACCGACCACGACGCCGACGTGGACCTCGGGGTGTTCGCGCGCGTGACGCCGCACCAGCCGCACTACTGGTTCCACCGCCTGCAGCACTTCTACCTCTGGGCGCTCTACGGGTTCATGACGGTGCGCTGGCACCTCTACGGCGACTTCCGCGACCTCGTCGCGCGCGAGATCGGGGGCCACCCCTTCCCGCGGCCGCGCGGGCGCGAGCTCGCGGTGTTCATCGCGGGCAAGCTGGTCTTCTTCACCCTCGCGTTCCTCCTGCCCCTCGCGCTCCACCCGTGGTGGGCGGTGGTCGGCTTCTACCTCGTCGTCGCCGGCACGGTCGGCGTCGTGCTGAGCATCGTCTTCCAGCTGGCCCACTGCGTGGAGGAGGCGGACTTCCCGCTGCCCGACGCGGCGACGAACCGGATGGAGGACAACTGGATGATCCACCAGATCCACACCACGGTGGACTTCGCGCGCCGCAGCCGCCTGCTCTGCTGGCTGCTCGGCGGCCTCAACTTCCAGGTCGAGCACCACCTCTTCCCGCGCATCTGCCACGTGCACTACCCGGCGATCTCGCGCATCGTCGAGCAGACCTGCCGCGAATTCGGCGTGCGCTACAACGAGCACCGCACGCTCTGGGCCGGGCTCGTCTCGCACTACCGCTGGCTCCGGCGCCTCAGCCGGCCGACGGCCTGAGCCGCGCCCCGTGGGCCGGCCCCGTCCCATCCGCATCCGGCCCGACCCGGCCCGGCGCGGCGTCGACGGCCTGCCCAACCTCGGTCCCAAGTCCGCCGCCTGGTTGGCGGACGTCGGCGTCACCACGCGCGAGCAGCTCGCCCGGGTCGGCCCGCTCGGCGCCTGCCGTCTCCTCCGCGCGGCGGGTCGTCCGGTCAGCCTCCTGCTCGCCTACGCCATCGAGGGCGCGCTGACCGGCCGGCACTGGGCGCGGCTCGACCCGGCGACGCGGGAGATCCTGCGCGCGGGGCTCGCCGGGCTCCGGCGGGAACCCGCACCCGCCCCAAGGACTCCGCCGCACGCGCGCCGCGTGCCGGTCGCCGCGCCCGCGGCAGTCGGCACCGCCCGCTCCCCCCGGTCGCAGCCGGCCTCTTGACGAGCCCGCCACGGGTCCGCCGACGCTCGGCGCCGTCCCGCCGCGACCCGTCCGCCCGCTGACCCCCACCTGGCGGCGCCCGCCCCGAGCACACCCGCCGCCTCCCGTAGTAACGCAATGCGTTACTACGAGAGGCGAGCGTCGGGACGATGGGCACGGGAGCGAGCGGTGCCGATCCGGTGGACCGGCGCACGGAGCCGACCCCCGCGACCTGGGCGGTGCCCCCGGCCACCGCGGGAAGCGAGGGAGGTCGGGTCGGCGACAGGGGCCGGACGCAGGACCGCGTGCCCGCGCAACCGCGCCGCGCGGCGCTCCGCCCGCGGATCACCGGCGCCGGCCGCTCGCCGCCGCCGAGGCCGGCCGCCTCCGTTAGTAACGCATTGCGTTACTAACGGTCGGGGGGCGCTCGAGGAGGGGGCGCGGGGCGACGGGAGGGGCGGAGTGAGGCGGGGGTGCCTCGGGAATCGGCGGGGGCGTGAGCGCCAGGGGGAAGAACCGCGGCGGGGCGTTCGGCACCGGGGGCAGGGCGTGGGCGGGTCGTCGCGGCGGTGGCCCGCCGGCCCCGCGGGAAGCGCCGCGGTTCCGCCCGCGACACTGGGAAGGGCCGGGGGAGCACTCTGCTTCCGGCCGGCCCCCGCTCGGATCGCTCCCCGTCCGGCGGGCCGAGAGGGGAGTCCGGTTCCGGCGCGCGGGCTTGGAGCCGCGCGAACCGCGGCCGTGCCCGGCCGTCGGGGCCCGACCCGGGCCCGCGGTCGCGGACCGGTGTTCCTACCGCCGGCGATTCCGGTCAGGCCCCGGAACGGAAGCCGCCGCCGGGCGGCGCGTGGAGCCGCCGCGCGAAGAACGGCGCGAACTGCAGGATGCCGAGCACGCCGAGGATGAAGAGGTCGTCCCGGTACGGGCCGCCGAGGAAGATCCCGAGCAGGCCGCAGGTGTCCGCCAGGCCGAGCCCGAGCAGGAACATGACCAGCGCCGACTTGGGCTGCGTCCCGCGCGGCAGCACGAGCCAGCGGATGACGATGCTCACGAACAGCGGCACGAGCCCCACGAGGTTCAGCAGCGGGTCGTTGCCGGGCGGCTCCGGCGCGCGGAGGAAGCCGAAGACGGCGCCGACCGAGAGGAGGCTGGCGAGCATCCCGCCCCAGAGCAACCACCACACCATCAGGCGGGCGCGGAGTTCGGCGGGGGCGGGACCGGGGGCGGGATTCATGCGCCGATCGGGTGCCACGTGGTCTTGAACTCCACCAGCGCGCGGACCTCGTGCAGGCCCTGGGCGCCGGCCCCGAACCAGTCGCGCGGCTCCTCGGCGGGGAGGAGCCGGACGCGCTTGATGCTCTCGGCCGCGCCGGTGCGCAGCGCCTGGCGCTCGGCGGCGTCGGCCACGCCGGACAGGGCCCGGAGGTGCGCGTGGGTCGCGAAGGTCGGCAGCAGCTCGGCGCGGCGGCCGGTGAGCAGGTTGACCACGCCGCCCGGCAGGTCGCTCGTCGCGAGCAGCTCGCCGAGCACGATGGCCGGATAGGGGTGCGCGGACGAGGCCAGCGCCACGACCGTGTTGCCGCTCGTGATGGCCGGCGCCACGAGGGAGACGAGGGCGAGGAGCGGCGCGGCGTCGGGCGCGAGCACGCCGACGACGCCCGTCGGCTCGGTCACGGTGAAGTTGAAGTGCGGCGACGCCACCGGGTTCACGTTCCCGAGGAGCTGCTCGTACTTGTCGGCCCAGCCCGCGTAGTGGACGAGCCGGTCGACGGTCGCCGCGACCTCGCGGACGGCGGCCGACTTGGCGCGGGCGGAGGCGGGGGCGTCGACGAGCAGGGCGTCGCGCATCTCCTCGCGCCGCGACTCGAGCATCTCGGCGACGCGGTAGAGGATCTGGCCGCGGTTGTACGGCGTGCGGCGGGCCCAGCCGGGACCGGCCTTGGCCGCGGCCTCGACGGCGTTGCGCAGGTCCTTGCGCGTGCACTGGGGGATGTTGGCGACGAACGCGCCGTTCGCGTCGGCGAGCGGGAAGACGCGGCCGCTCTCGGAGCGGATGAACGCGCCGCCGACGTAGCACTTCGGGGTCTTGGTGACGGGCAATCGGGTCATGGCGGAAAAGGGGTCAGGGCGCGGTCTGGAGCTGGTCCTGCCCGCGGTAGCCGCGGGCGACGAGGGCGAAGAGGCCGGAGGCGGCGATGGCGAGCGCGGCGAAGAAGACGAAGTAGGCCGCGCCTTCGAGCTTGGCGGAGCCGTCGGGGTTGGAGATGAACCACTGCACGGCGGCGGTGAACCAGTTGCCGGCCGTGACCGACAGCAGGTACACGGCCTGCACCACGGCCTTGAGGTGCCGCGGGGCCTGCGTGTAGGCGAACTCGAGGGCGGTGATCGACGCCATCACCTCGCCGGCCGTGAGGAGG
>CAYWTK010000056.1:0-9079 GCA_964460895.1 uncultured Opitutaceae bacterium | reverse complement strand
GTAGGCGAACTCGAGGGCGGTGATCGACGCCATCACCTCGCCGGCCGTGAGGAGGACGTACGCGGGCAACTGCCAGAGCACGCTCAGCGGCGCGCCCGCGTCGAGCCGCGCCTCGATCCAGGCGCTGACGAGGAACGACACGCCGATGGTGAGGAGGCCGAGGCCGATCTTGCGCAGCGGCGTGAGCCGCCACACCCGGTCGAGGAGCGGGTAGACGACGTAGGCGAAGAGCGGGATGAAGGTGAGCGTGAGGATCGAGTTGACCGCCTGCACCTGCGAGGAGCGGACCTCCACGCCGAGCACGACCCGGTCCATGCGCTCCGCCTGCAGCGTCCAGGTGCTGCCGCACTGGTCCCACAGCGCCCAGAAGACCGCCATGAAGGCGAAGATGAACGCGAGCCGCCCGAGCGTGAGCCCCGTCTCGCGGTTGAAGGTGCGCGCGACGAAGGGCCGCAACCCCGCGGGCGGCACGTGCACGAAGGCGTGGCGTCCCGACCAGAAGATGAACGTCGCGAGCAGCATCAGCGCGGCCGGCACGCCGAAGGCGAGCCCCGGCCCGTAGGCGTCAAGCAGCCAGGGCGTGAGCAGGATGGAGAAGAACGCGCCGAAGTTCACCGCCCAGTAGAACCAGCCGAAGGCCTTGGCGAGCAGGTGCTGGTTGGACGGCCCGAACTGGTCGCCGACATGGGACGAGACGCAGGGCTTGATGCCGCCGGCGCCGAGCGCGATCAGCGTCAGGCCGAGTCCGAGCCCGAAGCGGGTGTGGTCGAACGCGAGCACCAGGCAGCCGACGCTGTAGAGGATCGAGAGCCAGAGGATGGTGCGGTACTTGCCGAGGAAGGCGTCGGCCACGATCGCGCCGAGCGCGGGGAAGAAGTAGTTCGACCCGACGAAGAGGTGGTACCAGCCCGTCGCCTCCTCGCGGCTCATCGGCGCCGCGCCGCCGGAGGCGTCCATCAGGTGCTTCGTCATGAAGATGACGAGGATGGCCTTGAGCCCGTAGAAATTGAACCGCTCGGCCCCCTCGTTGCCCACGATGTACGGGATGCCCGGCGGCATGCCGGAGGTGTCGGAGGGGGTGGTGCGGTAGGCGGTCACGGGAAGGATCAGCGACGGGTCAGCAGGGCGAGGACCAGGGCGACCACGAGCACGAGGGCGACCGCGACCCACGGGCGGACCCGACCGGCGCCAGGCGCGGGCCGCGGCTCCGGCTCGTCGCCGGGCAGGTCGAGCCCGTCGTAGCGCGTGGCGTCCTCGTCCCAGCCCGCGCGCTCGTCCGCCCCGCATTCCGGGCACGCCCGCGCGGTGCGCGGGACGTCGGAGCCGCAGACGGGGCATTCGGAGGGAGGATGGCGATGCCTAACCACGAATGGACACGAATAGACACGAAGGGCTCAGAGGACGACGCGCTCCCACTCGAGTTTCGGACGCCGGAAATTCAGGATCAACCCGACTCGCAGTTTGGTGATGCGAAGGTAGTTCAACATCTGGCCACGCTCCAAGTCGGTGATCCGGTCGATGACCTTCGCATCCACCACGACGGCGTCGTCGACCAGCAGGTCGGGTACGTACTCCCCGACGGACTCGGCCTTGTAGAGGATCGGGAATCGACGCTGCTGGTCCACCGGGAGTCCCTTGAGGCGGAACTCAACGACCAGCGCGTTCTCGTAGGGCTTCTCATGCAGGCCATGGCCGAGCCCGTTGAGGACCTCCATCGCGCCGCCCACGATCGCATAGACGAGCTCCTTGTGCAGCAGCGGTTCCGCTTCGTGTCCATTCGTGTCCATTCGTGGTTGGCCACCGCTCACACCAGCCGGCAGTAGTCGAGCAGGCCGTGGCGGCCGCCCTCGCGGCCGAAGCCGCTCTCCTTGTAGCCGCCGAAGGGCGAGCTGGGGTCGAACTTGTTGTAGGTGTTGGCCCAGACCACGCCGGCCTTGAGCTCGGTGCTCATCTTCAGGATGCGCGAACCCTTGTCGGTCCAGACGCCCGCGCTCAGGCCGTAGGCGGTGTTGTTCGCCTTCTCCACCGCCTCGTCGACGGTGCGGAAGGTGAGGATGCTCAGCACCGGGCCGAAGATCTCCTCGCGCGCGATGCGGTGGCTCATGGAGACGCCGGAGAACAGCGTCGGGCGGAAGAAGAAGCCCTGCGCTGGCAGGCGGCACGGCGGCTGGTAGAGCTCCGCGCCCTCCTTCACGCCCGCCGCGACGAGCGACTCGATCTTGCGCAGCTGCTCGCGCGAGTTGATCGCGCCGATGTCGGTGTTCTTGTCCAGCGGGTCGCCGACGCGGAGCGTGCGGAGGCGGACCTTGAGCTTGGCGAGCACGCGGTCGGCCACGGGCTCGTGCACGAGGAGGCGCGAGCCGGCGCAGCAGACGTGGCCCTGGTTGAAGAAGATGCCGTTGACGATGCCCTCGACCGCCTGGTCGAGCGGCGCGTCGTCGAACACGATGTTGGCCGCCTTGCCGCCGAGCTCGAGCGTGAGCTTCTTCTCGGTGCCCGCGAGGGCGCGCAGGATGACCTTGCCGACCTCGGTGGAGCCGGTGAACGCCACCTTGGCCGCGGCCGGATGGGAGACGACGGCGGCGCCGGTGTCGCCGAAGCCGGTGACGATGTTGACCACGCCCGGGGGCAGGCCGGCGTCCTGCAGGAGCTGCGCGAACTTGAGCGCGGTGAGGGAGGTGGTCTCGGCCGGCTTGAGGACGACCGTGTTGCCCATGGCCAGCGCGGGGGCGAGCTTCCACGCGAGCATGAGCAGGGGGAAGTTCCACGGGATGACCTGGCCCACGACGCCGAGCGGCGCGACCCGCGCGCCGGGCGCGACGTAGTCCAGCTTGTCCGCCCAGCCCGCGTGGTAGAAGAAGTGCGCCGCGGCCATCGGCACGTCGAAGTCGCGCGACTCCTTGATCGGCTTGCCGCCGTCGAGCGTCTCCGCGACGGCGAACTCGCGCGCGCGGTCCTGGAGCAGGCGGGCGACGCGGAAGAGGAGCTTGCCGCGCTCGCGGCCGGGCAGGCGGCCCCAGGTGGCGAACGCCTTGGTCGCGGCGGCGTAGGCGGCGTCCACGTCCGCCGCGTCGGCGTGCGGGATCTCGGCCAGCTTGCGCTCGTTGGCCGGGTTGATGGAGTCGAACCAGCGCCCGGCGCGGGGCGCGACGAAGCGGCCGCCGATGAAGAGGTCGTAGCGGGGCTGCAGCCGCGGGTCGGCGGTCTCGGGCGCGGGATCGTACTCCCACAGGTCGCCGAAGATCAGCTCGGGCCGCGGGCGGCCGGCCGGGCGCTTGGCGCCGCGGGCCGCCTTGGATTCGGTCAAGGTAGGCATGGCAGGAAGGGATCGGGGGGAAGGCGCGGGCCGCGGGACTCAGTAGCTCTCCGCCGCCTCGCTGAAGACGTAGGGGGCCTGGTAGGCGCCGGTGCGCTCCTTCTCGAGCTGGCGGAGCAGGTCGTTGAGGAGCGAGGAGGCGCCGAAGCGGTAGCGGGTGTTGTCGAGCCAGGCGTCGCCCAGCGTCTCCTTCACCGCGACGAGGAACTGCAGGGCCTGCTTGGCCGTGCGGATGCCGCCGGCCGGCTTCATCGCGATGGGCACGCCCGTCTCGAGGTAGAAGTCGCGGATGGCCTCGATCATCACCTGGTTGTTGCCCAGCGTGGCGTTGAGCGAGGTCTTGCCCGTGCTGGTCTTGATGAAGTCGCCCGGCCGAAGCACGCGCATGGCGAGGAAGGACGCGGCGCGGATGTTGTCGTAGGTCTCGAGCTCGCTGACCTCGAGGATGACCTTGAGCGTGGCGTCGCCGCAGGCCGCGACGACCGCCGCGACCTCGTCCTGCACGCGCGCGAACTCGCCCGCGAGGAAGGCGCCGCGGTTGATGACCATGTCGATCTCGTCGGCCCCGTCCCCGACCGCGGCCCGCACCTCGGCGAGGCGGGTCCGCAGCGGCGCCTGGCCGGAGGGAAAGGCGGTCGCGACCGACGCGATCCGCACGCCGGTGTCCTCGCCCAGCGCCCGCCGCGCGGCCCGGACCATCGCCGGGTAGACGCAGACGGCCGCGACGGGCGGACAATCCAGCCCCGGGTGCGGCTGCAGGGCCTTCCGGCAGAGCGAGGCGACCTTCCCGGGCGTGTCCTTGCCCTCCAGCGTCGTGAGGTCGACCATCGACACCGCGAGCTTGAGGCCCTGGACTTTCGCGCCCTTCTTGATGCTCCGGGTCGTGAACTTGGCGACCCGCTCCTCCACGCCGACCTGATCCACCGTGCCGATCTCATTGAACAACCGACGGAACGCCGCCGGGCCCGAGGAAACGCTCATGGGCGGACTATCCGGAGCCGCCCCCCTGAAAACAATGGCAAAGTCGGCCGCCGCGGCCGCCCTGCTGCTCGCCCTCGCGGCCTGCCGCACCCCGCCCGAACCCGGCGCGCCCTTCTCCGGGCCGCTCCCCGCGGGCGAACTCGCGGAGCCGGCCAACGGCGAGGCCAGCGGCCTCGGCGCGTCGCGGCGCTTCCCCGGCCTGCTCTGGATCCACGCCGACAGCGGCGCGGCGCCCGACCTGCACCGGCTCGACGCGACCGGCGCGGCCCGGGGCACCGTGCGCCTGACCGGCGTCCCCAACGTGGACTGGGAGGACCTCGCCGCCTTCGCCTGGCAGGGCCGCGGCTGGCTGTGCGTCGCCGACGTCGGGGACAACAACGCCGTGCGGCCCTCCGTCTTCCTCCACTTCCTCGAGGAGCCCGACCCGGACGCCGCCCCCGGGCCGGTCTCCCCCGCGTTCACCCTCGAGGTGGTGTACGAGGACGGTCCGCGCGACTGCGAATCCGTCGCGGTGGACCCGGTCGAGGGCGCCGTCTACCTGCTGTCCAAGCGCGAGCCCGTGCCGCGCCTCTACCGCCTGCCCCTCGCCCGCGCGGAAGGGAAGGTCGTGGCGCGCCGCGTCGGCGACGTTCCGCATCTGCCCCAGCCCACCGAGGTCCAACGCGCCCTGCGCCTCCCGACCGGCGCCTACCGGGGCAACCCGTGCGCGCTGGACTTCGCGCCCGACGGCTCCGGCGCCGTGGTGCTGACCTACGGCGACACCCTCTACTTCCCCCGCCGCCGCGGCGAGACGTGGGCCGAGGCGCTCGGGCGACGCCCGGTCGTCCTCGGGGGCCACGGACTGCCCCAGGCCGAGGCGGCGGCCTTCACCGCCGACGGCCGCGGCCTCCTCGTCTGCTCCGAGCGCCGGCCCGTCCTGCTCCGCTACGACCGCCGGTGATCCGGGCTGCGCACTTGCCGCCCGCCCCCGCGTGGACGAGGCTGCCGGCGCTCCCACCGCGCCATGAAGCTCCTCGACATTATCCTCTGCATCGTCCTGCCCCCGGTCGCCGTCTACCTGCGCAAGGGGGCGGGCAAGGACCTCATCATCAGCCTGCTCGTCACGCTGCTGTTGTTCTGGATCGGGGGCATCGTCCACGCGTTCTGGGTCCTGACGCAGAAGGAGTGAGACGGGCGGCGGACTTGCCGCGGGTCGCGGCCCGTGCATGGTCCCAGGTCGCATGACCGCACCGACCGACCCGTCCCCGGACGCGACCGCCGCCCCGCAGGGCGAGCTCGTCATCCGCACCATCGCGATGCCGGCGGACACGAACGCCAACGGCGACATCTTCGGCGGCTGGCTCATGTCGCAGATGGACCTCGGCGCCGCCATCGTGGCCAAGAACGTCTCGCGCAGCCGCGTGACGACGGTCGCGGTGGACGGCATGGTCTTCCATCACCCGGTCTACGTGGGCGACATCGTCAACTGCCACGCGACGCTGCTCAAGGTCGGCCGGACCTCGATGCGGATCGACGTCGAGGCGTGGGTGCAGCGCGGCCGCGACGGCCAGCTCCTCAAGGTCACCGAGGGCGTCTTCACCTACGTGGCGATCGACGACCGGGGCCGCCCCCACCCTGTCCACCGCGCCTGACCCCCCGCCCCATGACCCGCCTCCTCCTCGCCGCGCTCGCCCTCGTCCTCCTCGCCCTCCCGGCGGCCGCGCAGCGCGTGTCCGTCGCCGACGGCCTGCGCCTGGCGGTGCTCCGGACCGACGAGGTGCGCGTCCACGCGATGCTCGGGTCCGACGTCGGCGCGCTGGGGGACCTGATGGCGGACGACTGCCTCTACGTGCATTCGAACGGCGCGACGCAGACGAAGGCCGAGTTCCTCGAGAGCCTGCGCTCGGGCGCCATGACCTACCTGCGGATCCAGTACGAGGCCGTGCCCCTGGTGCGCCTCTACGGTTCCGAGACCGCGGTCCTCACCGGCACGACGCGCCTCGAGGTCCGGCGGGCCGACGGGTCCGTGGTGCAGCCGCGCGTGCTGGTCACCGCCGTCTACGTCGCCCGCGCCGGCGCCTGGCGGCTCGCCTCGTACCAGTCCACCGCCGCGCCTCCGCGCTGACCTCCATGCAGCTCGCCGTCCTCTCCTCCAGCCTCCACCCGGAAAGCAACAGCCGCCTCCTCGCCCGCGAGGCCCACCGCGCCCTCGCCGCGGCCGGGCACGCCGCGACGTTCACGGACCTCCGGGAGCTCGGGCTCCCGCCCTGCGATGGCGCCGCCGCCTACCGGCACGAGGCCACCGCGCGCGCCCGCGACCTCGTCGCCGGCGCCGACGGGCTGCTGCTCGCCACGCCGATCTACAACTACGACGCCAACGCCGCCCTGAAGAACCTCGTCGAGCTGACGGGCAAGGCCTGGGAGGACAAGGTCGTCGCCTTCGCCTGCGCCGCCGGCGGCGGCGCGAGCTACATGGGCATCATGGCCCTCGCCAACAGCCTCATGCTCGACTTCCGCTGCGTCGTCGTCCCGCGCTTCGTCTACGCCACCGAGGCCGACTTCGCCGCCGAGGCCATCGCCAACCCCGACGTGCTCCGCCGCACGCAGGAGCTCGCCGCCACGCTCGCCCGGTTCACCGCCGCGCTGCGGGGCCCGTGATCCGCCCGCGCGACGCCGGGATCGACGTGTAGGGCGGGGTCTCCCGACCCCGCCGGTGTGCGCGCGCGATGCCGGGCCCGCTGCCGGAAGCGACGCTCGCGGCGGGGTCGGGAGACCCCGCCCTACAACGGGCACGCGCGCCGGTTGACGCCGCGCCGCCCGGCCGCGACCCTCGCCGCGATGCCTCCCTCGCCGAATCCACCGGACCGCGTCCGCGGCGCCCTCGCCGCGGCGACCGGCTTCACGCTGTGGGGCGCGTTTCCGGTCTACTGGAAGCAGATGCAGGCGGTGTCGGCGTTCGAGCTCATCGCGCACCGCGTGGCCTGGTCGCTCGCGTTCCTGCTGGGCGTGCTCGCCTGGCAGCGCGCCTTCGACCAGCTCCGCGCCGGCCTCGGGTCCTGGGAGGCGGTGGGGCGCAACCTGCTGAGCAGCCTGCTGCTCGCGGCCAACTGGACCATCTACGTCTGGGGCGTGAACGCGGGGCACGTGATCGAGACGAGCCTCGGCTACTTCCTAGTCCCGCTGATGAACGTCGCGCTCGGCTCCCTCGTCCTGCACGAGCGGCTGCGGCCGCTGCAGTGGACGGCGATCGGCCTCGCCGCGCTCGGCGTCGGCACGCTGCTCGTCCGCGTCGGCCACCTCCCCTGGATCGCCCTCAGCATCGCGGGCACCTGGGCGGCGTACGGGCTGCTGAAGAAGCGCTCGAACCTCGGTCCGATCGCGGGGCTGACCGTGGAGACGCTCCTCCTGCTGCCGCTGGCCGCGGGCCTCCTGCTGTGGCGGGCCGCGGACGGGACGGGCGCGCTCGGCCACGTGGACGCGCGCCTGCACGCCTACGTGCTGAGCGTCGGCGTGGTGACCGCGGTGCCGCTGCTGCTCTTCGCGTACGGCGCGCAGCGGCTGCGGCTGACCACGCTCGGCCTGCTCCAGTACATCGCGCCGTCGCTCCAGTTCCTCCTCGGCTGGCTGCTCTACCGCGAGCCGTTCGACGCCGACCGGTTCGCCGCGTTCGCGCTCATCTGGACCGGGCTCGCCTGCTACACGGCGGACGGTTTCTGGTCGCAGCGGCGCGCGCTCTTCGGCTGAGTCGCGGCATGCCCCTCCGCCCCTCGTCCCTGTGCGCGGCCGTCGCGTGCCTCGTCCTCCTCGCCGCGCCGGCGGTCCGCGCCCAGCCCGCCGACGCCGCCGTTCCCAAGCGCGGCAACGCCCGCTTCTACGAGCTGCACGCCCAGCACCTGCAGCGGTCCGCCCAGCCGATGGGCGTGCTCTTCCTCGGCGACTCCATCACCGAGGGCTGGCGCAACGCGCCCGACGTGTGGGAGACGGCGTTCGGCCGCTACCTGCCGGCCAATTTCGGCATCGGCGGCGACCGCACGCAGCACGTGCTCTGGCGGGTGGAGGACGGCGTCCTCGACCGCGCGCGCCCGCACGTCGTCGTGCTGCTCCTCGGCATCAACAACTCCGCCACCAACTCCGGCGAGGAGATCGCCGCGGCCAACACGAGGCTCGTCGGCCTCATCCGCGAGAAGATCCCCGGCGCGAAGGTCCTGCTCCTCGGCATCCTCCCCATCGGGCCCCGCCAGTTGTCCAACGGGACCTTCGACGACGGCGTGAAGCGCATGGCGGCCGTCCGCACGGCGAACGCGCTCCTGGCCAAGCTCGATGACGGGGTGCACGTGCGGTTCCTCGATTTCGGCGCGCGGTTCCTCCCGGGGCCGGACGGGAAGATGCCCGCCGAACTCATGCCCGACCAGCTGCACCCGAGCCCCGCCGGCTACCGTGTCTGGGCCGAGGCGATGCAGCCCCTGCTCGACGAGATGATGCGCGACTGGACGCCGCCCGCGACCAAGACGGCGTCCCCCTAAGCGACGGGCTGGCGACTCGGTTGCAGGGCGGTCCCGCGGCCGCGGAACGACCCCGCCGGGGTTCGCCCGCGATTTCAGGCCCGCATCCTGAGGAAACGTTCGCGGCGGAGTCGGGCTCGCCCGCCGAAGCCTTGGCGAAGGCGGGAAACCGCGCCCTAGATCGATCGAACAGGTCCGGGGTGTTGCCGAGAGCGTGAGGTTTTCGTAGCCCCGCCCGCCGGCGTTCAGCGTTCAGCGTTCAGCGTTCAGCGTTCAGCGTTCAGCGTTCAGCGTTCAGCGT
>CAYWTK010000055.1:0-24049 GCA_964460895.1 uncultured Opitutaceae bacterium | reverse complement strand
GGACCGGAGCCGGCGCCGGCGCGACGACCACGGGCGGAGGCTCCGCCGCGACCGGCGCCGGCCGGGTCACGGGAGGCGGCTCGGCTTCGCCCGCGACGAGCCGGGCGAGCGCGGCGGCGGACGCGGGGCGTTCGGCCGGATCCTTGGCGAGGCAGGCGGCGACGGCGTCGTCCCACGCCGCCGGCACCGGCGGCAGGCCGGCCTGCGCCCGGCGCTCGTTGACGCGCGGCGCGACCTTGCCCTGCACCTGCATCAGGATGTTGCCGGCGTGGAACGGCGGCTTGCCGGTGAGCAGCTCCATCAGCGACGCGCCGACCGCGTAGATGTCGTCGGTCACCGCCGGCGGCTCGCCCATCATCTGCTGGGGCGACATGTACACGGGCGTGCCCGACGAGCCCATCTGCTTGGAGACGCGCGAGACGCTGTCGCTGAGCGAGGCGGCGATGCCGAAGTCCACGACCTTCAGCCGACCCTTCGCGTCGAGCATGAGGTTGGTCGGCTTGAGGTCGCGGTGCACGACCTCGGCCGTCTCGTGCGCGTACTCGAGCGCCGCGCAGAGCTGGCGCAGCCAGGGTCCGAGCTTCTCGGCGCCGAAGACCTGGCCCGGCTCGTCGAGCCGCGACGCGGCGAGCGTGCCGCCCGCGATGTACTCCATCGAGACGCCGGCGGTGCGGCCGTCGGTGATGAAGTCGTGGGTCTTGATGATGTGCGGGTGCGCGAGGTCGATGGCGCGGCGCACCTCGCGCTTCATGTCGGCGATGGCCCCCTTGTCGGCGGCGACGACCTCGGGGAGGAACTTCATCGCCGAGTCGCGCCCGAGCTCCTCGTCGCGCACCAGCCAGACCACGCCCATGCCGCCGCGGCCGAGCAGGCGCTTGAGCGTGTAGCGGCCGAAGACCTTCTGGCCTTGGGCCAGGCCCTTGACGGTCGCGCCGAGGTCGAGGTCGTCCATAGGGTCAGAAGCGCTCGTGGTCGCCGACGGCGGCCGCCGCCGCGAAGGCCGCCTCGCCCGCGTCGCGCGGGAGGCGCTTGCGGTAGGTCGTCGCGATCCGCCAGCGGCCGTCGAGGCGCCGCGCGAAGGTGTGGAATTCGTGGTAGCGCGTCTCGTCCGGGTCGGTCTCCGCGACGACGCCCCGCTCCGACGACCAGTCCCGGTAGACGGACCGCTCGGTGAAGCGGTGGTCGAGCCGATGCCGGCCGACCTGGCTACGGCGCACGAGGAACCGCCGCTCCACGCCGCGCCGCCACTCCGGGAAGGGGCTGAGCGACGGGATGTCGCCGCCGGCGATGACCGCGTCGGGCGCGAACGCCGCGAGGTAGTCGTCGACCCGGTTCTCCGCGTACGCCGCCGTCAGCGGCGCCCAGAGCTCCCGGTCGAGCGTCGCCAGCGCCTCGCGGTCGGCGCGGAAGCGGGCCTGCACGACGACGGGCTCGGCGGCGGCCGCCGAGGCCAGCGCCGCCGCGACGCCACCCGCGAGCAGGCGCAGCGCCCGCATGGACCGAGGACCGATCACGCGCTCACCGCGGGCGGTTCGCCCCCAGCAGCATCCGGTGGAGGATGAAGAGCAGGATGAGCACGCCGAGGCCGGCGGCCGCCCAGAGGAACCAGTCGTGCTTCAGGACGACCGGCGCCGCGCCCGGGAGCTGGACGCTGGCGACGCGCTCGCCGCCCCAGAGCAGGCGGCCGGTGGAGTTCTCGTAGGCGCGGAAGATGACGCGCACCTGCACGGCCTTCGTCTCGAAGCCCTCCACCTGCACGCCGGAGGCGGGCGGCTGCTCGGCGTAGTAGATGCCGGCGATGCGACCGACCACGAGCGCGGAGACGTTCACGCGGCGGAACTTCTGGATCGTCTCGGGATTGAAAATATCGGCCGACGCGGCGACGTCGAGTTCCTGGAACATCTCCTTGGAGAGCGTCTCGAACATCGGGTCGTTCTTCGACGTGTAGACGCCGTAGTCGGTGCCCATCACGGACTCGGCGAAGGCGGCCTCGGCCGCGGCGCGGAAATAGCCGCCGTCGATGTCGCCCTGCACCGGCAGGAACGCGTAGGTCTTGGCGTCGAACTTCTTCGCGACGAAGTCCGAGACCCACTGCTGGATCGCCTGGGTGCCGGCCTCCTTCGCGAACTCCATCGCCGTCAGGTCGGCGCGGAAGTCGATCGGCTTGAGGGTCGGCTGGCCCTTGGCGGCGCTGGCGGCGGCGCCGGAGCCCTGCGCGAGGGCGGCGCCGGCGAGGCCGAGCGCGAGGAGGAGGGTGCAGAGGTATTTCATGGGGTGAGAGGAGGTGGAGGGGCGGATCAGGGACGGAAGATGACAACGGAGGCCGGGGAGGTCGCTCCCCGCAGGGCGTCGAGGGCCGAGAACCAGCTGGTGAGCCCGGAGGTGAGGTCGGCGTCGAACAGGAACTCGAAGGTCACCGTGCCGGCCCGCTCGTCCCGGTCCCTCACGTGGACGGCGCGCACGCCCTTGACCTCCTGGAGCAGGCGCTGGATCGCGAGGCGCTGCGCATCGTCGGCGACCCCGCGCAGCGACACGCGGACAACGGCGTGCTCCTCGGGATCGAACCACTGGGGATACCGGGACGACGGTTCGCCGGCGGCCGCGTCGGTGAGCCGGGCCTTGGGCATGTCCTCGAGGAACGCCCGCCAGTAGCTCTCCGCCCGCGGCTGCATCGTGAGGCGGATCAGGCCCTCGCCCGTCTTCCGGTCCAACGCGACGCGCTCGACGGCCAGCAGGCCGTCCATGCGGCCGACATGCTCCATGACGGCGAGGAGCTGCCTTTCGCTGTGGATGCCCGTGATGACCGCCTCGCGGACGATCGGCGCGGAAGCGGCGGCCGGGGCCGCGGGCGCCGGATCGGCCGCGCCGGCGGACAGACCGGTCAAGGCCAAGCCAAGGGCGAGGGAAACGGACGCTCGCATGACGGAGGGGCGGTCGCGACGGCGCGGGACGGTTCAGCGGCCGATCGGCGGGAACCAGTCGGGGAAGTTGTTCCGGATCCGGTCGTTCTCGTAGATCGGGAAGTTCACCTCGGACTGCGGCATGTTCTCCTCGACCCAGGCGCGCCACACTTGGGCGATGCGCGGGGAGGCGATGATCTCGAGCTTCGCCTGGTACTTGTCCCGGTTGAAGTCGAGGCGGCGCACGAAGAAGACGCCCGGGATGCGCTGGATGCTCTCCATCTTCGCCAGCAGGTCCTGCTCGTCGAAGACGTTCGCGATCGCCATCTCGAAGACCATCATCCGGTCCGCGCTGGCGAGGATGCGCTCGACGGCGCTGGCGACGGCGGCCTCGGCGGCCTTGCGCCGCGCGTCGCGGCGGGCGCGGTCCTGGTTGTTGGAGCGGCCGCCGTAGGTGTCCTCGTCGGGGCTGATGGCCAGCGTCTGGCCGTTGACCCGGTTGATGACGCGCACGTTCGCGATCGCGGAGTAGCGGTAGGAGCCGCCGGTCTGGTCGGCCAGCTCGTCGGTCACGCTCGCGTGGATCACGATCTCGGCGTTCTCGGCCTCGCCCGCGGCCTTCATGTCCTGCGTGCTGATGCCCGTCGGCGCGAACTGCGGCGCCTCGAAGACGCGGAAGTTGCGGTTGACGAGCGCAGCGACGAGACGCTGCTGCATGTCGGTCGAGTTCTCGTCCACCATGACGAGGGCGCGGAGCAGGCTCATCTCGCGGATTTCGAGGACCCGCGCGCCCTGGGCGGCGGCGGAGCCGGAGGAGGACTGGGCGAAGGCGGCGGTCGCGACGACCGCGGCGGCGACGGCCGCGAACCGACGGGCCGTCGAACGGAGGGCGTGGGGTGTCATCATGGCGAGCATAACGGCATTCGGCGTGCCAACGGCGAGCCGAAACTCGAAACGTTCGGCCCCACCGCGACTAAGGAAAAATATCCCGAGATGCGGACTGGAAATTTCGCGGCGCTTGGTATGCCCTATGCCCACGCTGCCGCATGTCCCGCTCCTGCCCCTCCTGCCAAGCGCCCCTCACCCCCAAGAGCAAGTTCTGCCCGGTCTGCGGGACGGCGACGCCGCTGCAGGAGACGGTGGACTCGCCCACGAGCGCGCCGACGCGCCCGTCGCAGCCGGGCGGTCCCGCGGAGACCCGCGCCACTCCCGTCGAGACGACCGCGTCCGTCCCGCCGGCTCCCGCTCCCGCCGCGCCGTCGCCCGCGCCCGCGCCTTCCCGCGCGACGCCCGCCGGGCCCGCGCCGGCGGAGTGGCGCGAGCCGGAACTGCGCGAGCCCGAGGTCCGTGAGCCGGAGGTGCGCGAGCCGGCCGCGCCCGCGTTCGCCGCGGCCGCGCGCGTCACGCGCTCGCCGTTCGGCGAGTCCGACCGGCCGTTCGCGCTCTCCGCCAACTTCAACCACGCGCTCGTCGCGGGCAACGTCAGCACCATCGGCTTCCGCGTCGAGAACGAGGGCGCGACGCCGATCGAGAACGCCGAGATCTACCTCACCTCGCGCGGGCTCGCCGGCGAGGCCACCCTCCGCGTGCGGCGCGTGCCGCCGGGCGCCAAGTCCGACCTGCTCGTCGAGGTCGAGGCCGCCCGCGCCGGCAACTTCATCCTGCAGGTCGCCGCCACGTGGGAGTCCGCCGGCCAGCGCTTCTCCTTCCGCGGCCAGCGCCCGCTCCGCATCTACAAGGCGCCCGAGAACGCCAATGTCGTCATCAACATCAGCGACATCAACAGCAACACCGGCGGCGGCGCCAACCAGGCCCTCGGCGCCGAGTACGGCGACGTGCAGATCTCCAACCTGATCGAGAAGGGCGCGATCAAGACGGTCAACGACCTGCTCGACCTCGAGCTGCCCGACAACTTCCAGCGCATCGAGCTCGAGCTCGACTACGAGCTCAGCCACATCGAGGCCGGCCGGCGCGCCGGCGGCGCCGCGGGCGGCGGCCTGCGCATCCCGCCCGCCTTCGTCGCGGTGGTCCAGCCCGCCACGGTCTGCCAGCTCGACCCGGTCGGCCCCGAGCCCCCCCTGCCCTTCCGGCTCGTCGCCCGCCCGCAGTTCCGGCTCGGCCGCGCCCGCGCCGACGCCGACTTCGTCGCCTGGGTCCTGCCCCGCAACCCGAGCAACGACGAGAAGTCCAAGCGCGTGAGCAAGGTGCAGGCCGTGGCCGAGCTCGCGGCCGACGGCATCGTCATCCGCGACAACGGCAGCTCGAACGGCACGCTCTTCGACGGCGTGCCCCTCGACCAGCAGGGCACGCGCCTCCCGCGGCAGGGCCGCCTCCTCCTCGCCGGCGCGGTCGAGGTGGACTTCGACCGCCTGGCCCCCGCGGGCGACGCGCCGCCGGCCATCTCCAACCTCCGCCAGTGGACCGGCCCCGACACCCCGCCCCCCGCCCAGCGCGGCGCCGTGCGCTTCGAGGTCGTCGCCTCCGACTCCCAGCCGCTCAACGCCTTCTGGCTCCTCAGCGAGGCCGCCTTCGGCACGAGCCGCTCGGCCGCCATCGCCCTCGCCGACCCCGCGCTCGCCGAGGTCCAGGGCCGCTTCCACCACCACCGCGGCTGCTTCTGGATCGAGAACGTCGCCGACAACGGCGCCGTGCAGGTGGACCACTCCGTCCTCCGCGCCGGCGAGATCGCGCCGCTCGCGACCGGCATGCAGGTCCGCCTGGGGTCGCGCTCGTTCCGGCTCAAGCTGGAGGCCTGAGCGATGCTCCCGCCGCTGCTCCGCCACGCCGCGCGTGCGGTCGTCCAGCTGGTCGTCACCGGCCCCGTCGCGGCCTTCGCGCCCTGGGCGATCCTCGTCTTCCTGCCGATGCTGCCCGTGAACCTGTTCACGAGCGAGGGCCCGGAACTGATGCGGGGAATCGCCTACGGCCTCGGCGGCGCCGGCCTGCTCGGCCTCTACGCCGCCATCCTCGTCCCCACGCACCTCCTGCGGCGGGCGGGCTTCCTCCGCGGTTTCGTCGTCGGCCTGATCCTCGCCGGCGTCGCGGCCACCGTCCTGATCCTCTTCCTGCCCGAGGAGAGCGGCCCGCTCGCGACGCAGCTCGACCTCTTCCGCGTCTGGCTCCTCGGCGGCCCGCTCGTCACCGGCGCCTACAACCTCTGGCTCCTCCTCCGCCCCGCCCCGCCCGAGCCGCCGGTGGTGAAGGGGTGAGGGGGCGGGGTCAGGGATCAGTGATCTGCGAGCTGGGGAACAGGGGACGGGAGCGACGTCGAGGGGCGAACGCCGATTGTAGGCTTTCGAAGGTGGAGAGACGAAGGTCGAGGGTCCCGGTGTTTTCTTTTTCCTCTTTCTCTGGATCTTTCTCTACCCACCAGCGGCTCGCGCCGCGGCCCCTCGTTCTCGCGACCGTCATCCAGGTCCAGCCTTAGTGGAAACAGCCGGGGCCGCGAGGCTTTGGCCGTTCGCCGTCGCGAGGCTCCCGCGCCCGCGGCGACGATGGATGCAGGAACGAGAGGTCACGGCGAGAACGGAGCCCGACTCCGGGCCGCCACGCTCGCGGCGGCCCCCTCCGGCATCACCAAGCGTGCCCAAGTGGGCCCATTCCCCGGGGCCGGCGAATGGTCGCTCGCCGGAAGGGAGAAGGGAAAGGAATCCGGGTGACGAGGGCAGCCGCCGTCCGCCTCAGCGCGTCGATCCGACCTCGCACACCACGCGAAAACCAAAGCTGCTGTCGCGCGAGGCGGAGACGGCGTGAAACGACGAGGCGACTTCGTGACGGGCACCAGAGGAGTAGGCGGCGCCTCGCGCGCCATCCCGCCGATCCCCCACGCGTTCCCAGACATTGCCACTCAGGTCGAAGAGGCCGTGCCGATTCGCGGGGAACGAGCCCACCGGTGCAGTCGCCTCGTGGCCGTCATCGAAGCCGCCGACGTGGGTCCACGTCCAATGCGAGTACGGGCCGCGTTTCGCCGCCTCGTCAAAGTAGTTGCCAGCGCCCGGGGGCGGTGGCCATCGGCTGCCCCAAGGGAACTCGTCCGGACCCGCCGCCGCCTCCCACTCGGCATCTGTTGGCAGTCGGTACTGCTGGTGAGCAGCCAATCGACCTTCCCGTCGCTCCTTGTCCGTGAGCCAGCGGCAGAAGGCCTCGGCGTCGGCCTGATTCACTCCGACCACGGGATGGGTCGGCCCCTGGGGAAAGCCGGGCGACTTCCACGTATCCCCCTGCGATTTTCCGAAATCCCCGCGGTCCGAAATCATGCCTTCGGTCGCATCGTGATCCGTGGCCCGCACGAACGCCTCGAAATCCTGCACGCGCGTCTCCCAGACGCAGAACAGCAAGTCCGTGCCGGTCACCGGAACGAATCGCTGCCCCAGGGTGTTCGTCCAGGGACGTCCGACCTGCGGTACCTTCCACTCGGCAAGCACCGCGTGCAGCCGCAGCGTGCCCCGCGGCTCGACGACCCCTCGCACGCTCCGACTGTCGTGCCCCTCCATCCGCAGCTCGTAGGCATGCTCCCGGGGCACCGCTCCCTCGACCGTGTACGGCGTCGCGCCCACTCGCCGCCCGCCCTGCCACACTTCCGCCGCGCTGGGAGTGGACGTGAGCTCGATGGACCCGGGGATGAATTCGGCCGCCATTGCGGCCGCTTGATTGCGTGCGACCTCCACGGAGCGCTTTTGCTCCGGCCATCCCTGACGACGGAACGTCAGGTCGTACGCGCCGGTCGGCAGCTTCAACTCCGCCGGCGTGCGCGCGGTCTGGCGCGGGGCCGGGGCGGGCTGGCCGGCCACGTTCCGGCCGACGACCTCCACCTCGACGCCGCCGGGCTCGCTCGCGAGCGAGAGCGTGCCGGTGCTCCGCACCAGCGCGACCTCGAGGTCGGCGAACTCGTTCTCCCTCACTTCGACTTCGCCCGACCACTCCTCATGGCCGTCGAGCCGGATGCGCACCGGGTAGGTCCCGAGCCTCTGGTCCTTGAGCGTGAGCGGGGACTTCTCCAAGGCAACCGCACCAACGCGGACCTCCGCGCCCGCGGGATTCGTGCGGATGACGATGCCGCCTCGGGCATTGGCAAGACGCTGCGCCGCGGCCACTCGTTCCTGCTCGAATCGTCGCTGCTCAGGCGCGTGGATTCCGAGGTACCAAGCCAGCCCCGCCGCCGCGAGTACCGCGGCCGCAACTCCCGCGATGAGCGGAGCCTTCGAAGTGGAGCGGCTTGACCCCAATCCGCTCTCCGCGGTCGAGGCCCGCGCGTTGGGATCAACGCGCGCCACCGATTGGGCAGCCGGCGCGACCTCCGGCTTCCGCCCTCCGCCCTCCGTCCGCCGCGCTCCGGCCGCCGCGAGCCCGAGGCGTTCCGCCACTTCGCCCGCCGACTGCGGGCGTCCGGCCGGATCCTTGGCGAGGCAGGCGGCGATGGTCGCCTCCCACTCGGCCGGAATGGGGACCCCGACATGGCCCAGCTCGGCCCTACGGGCGGCGATGGTCGGCGGCACCTTCGTCTGCACCTGCATCAGGATGTTGCCGGTGTGGAAAGGCGGCTTGCCGGTCAGGAGATCGTAGAGCGTGGCGCCGAGGGCGTAGAGGTCGTCCGACGCGGCCGGCTTCTCCCCCATCATCTGCTGCGGCGACATGTACATCGGCGTGCCGGAGGTGCCCGCCTGCTTCGATACCCTGGAAACGGAATCCGAAATGCTCGAGGCGATGCCGAAGTCGGTCACCTTGAGGTCGCCCTTCGCGTCCACCATCAGGTTCGCGGGCTTGAGGTCGCGGTGCACGACCTGCGCCTTCGTGTGCGCGTAGTCGAGCGCCGAGCAGAGCTGCGCGACCCAGGCGGAGATCTCCGCCACCTCGAAGCACCGGCCGGGTTTGTCCACGCGCGCGTTGCCGAGCGTGTCGCCGGCGATGTACTCCATCGCGATGCCGGCCGTGCGGGCGTCATCCACGAAGTCGTAGATGCGCACGATGTGCGGGTGCGTGAGCTCGAGGCTGCGCTTCGTCTCCCGCTTGAGGTCGGCGAGCGCGAGCTTGTCGCCCATCATCACCTCCGGAAGGAACTTCACCGCCACGTCCCGCTCCAGCTTGTCGTCGTGCGCCAGCCACACCACACCCATGCCGCCACGGCCGAGGAGGCGCGTCAGGGTGTAACGTCCAAAGACCTTCTGGCCGGGAACGAAGCCCTTGACGGTGGAGCCGAAATCGAGGTCGTCCATGGGGGTAGCGCGGAGTGGAGGGCCGAACGAAAACCCCGCCGTTGTGGCAGAACGTGTGCCAAGGGAAAGGGGGAAGTGGGGAGGGAGGGGAGATGAATGAGCGGGGGAGCGGGATGGTGGACGGGGATCAGTGAGCGGTGAGCAGGGGTGACGGGAGCGACGTCCGCGGCCGAACGCCACATGTAGGCGGTCGAACGTCGAAGGGCGAAGGTCGAGGGTCCCGATCTTTCTCTTTCCTCTTTCTCTTTATCTTTCTCTCAGCCGACCGCCGCGCACAGCGCGAGCCCCATCGTTCTCGTTCCTCGTTCTCTTTCTCGTTCTCTTGGTCCGCGCCGCGCCCGAACGAAACCCTCACGGGTTCCGCTACGATCCGATTCCCCGCGCGCGGAGGGCGCGGGCTGCCTGGCGCGGCCGCTGCGCTTGCGGCGACCGCCGGCGACGTCCCGGTCGCCTCGGCTCCCGGTCAGGGCGGGCTCAGGCGTCGAGGGCGTCCTCGAGGCGGCGGGCGGCGGTGCTGAGGACGTCGATGCGGGCGAAGCGCTTGTTGTCGGCGGGGACGAGGTGCCAGGGCGCGGCGGGCTTGTGGGTCAGCGCGAGCATGTCTCCGACCGCCACCTCGTAGGCCGCGCGCTGCCGGCGGTTGCGCCAGTCCTCGTCGTTCATCTTGTGCCGCTTGTGCGGCGTGGCCTCGCGCTCGCGGAAGCGCCGCAGCTGCTCCGCGTGCGAGACGTGGAGCCAGAACTTGAGCACGATGACCCCGTGCTCCGTGAGCTCGTGCTCGAAGGCGTTGATCTCGGCGTAGGCGCGGCGCCACTCGTCCTCGCGGCAGAAGCCCTCGATCCGCTCGACCAGCACGCGGCCGTACCACGAGCGGTCGAAGACCGCGATGCGGCCGTCCGCCGGGATGTCGCGCCAGAAGCGCCAGAGGTAGTGGGCGTGCTTCTCCTCCGCGGTGGGCTTGGCCACGGGGATGACCCGGTAGTCGCGCGGGTCGGCCGCGCTGGTCAGGCGGCGGATGGCGCCGCCCTTGCCGGCGGCGTCCCAGCCCTCGAAGACGAAGACGACGGCGCGCCCCGCCTCGCGGGCGGCGCGGAGCGCGGGGCCGAGCCGGCCAAGCCACTTGTCGCGCGACGCGTCGTAGTCGTGCTCGGCCATCTCCTGGTCGAGGCGCAGGCGCGCCAGCCGGCGCATGCCGGCGGGCCGCAGCGGCGCGAGCGTCCGCGGCTTGCGCGGCGGCGGGAGCGCGGCGCAGCGCCGCTCGTGCGCCGTCACGCGCTCGAGGAGCAGGCGGCCGACGGCGAGGTCGCGCCGCCGCTCGTCCTCCGCGTCCACCACCACCCAGCGGCTGCCCGGGTGGTCGCTCTTGCGGCGGATGAGCGCGGCGGTCTTGGCCAGCCGGCGGTAGAGGCGGTGGTGGTGCCAGTCCTCGTCGGTCACCCGCCAGGCCGTCGCGGGGTCGGCGCGCAGGGTCCGCAGCCGGCGCCCCTGGGCCTCCTCGGAGAGGTCGAGCCAGACCTTGAGGATGAGCGTGCCGCCGTCGGCGAGCAGCTTCTCCCAGTCGCGGATGCGCTCGGACTCCTCGGCCACGTGGCGGAGGGCGCGCTTGTTGCGGGCCTCCTCGCGCAGGGTCTCGGTGTACCAGGACCCGGCGTAGAGCCCGATGCGGCCGATGCCGGGCAGGGCGCGCCAGAAGCGCCACTGCGGCGGGTGCTGGAGCTCCTCGGTCGTCGGCGGGTGCCAGGAGAAGGTCTCGACCCCGCGCGGGTCGAGCCACTCGGCCAGCGTCTGCAGGAGCGTGCCGCGGCCCGCGCCCTCGGGTCCGGCGAGGATCAGCAGGACCTTGAACGGCGCGTGCTTCAGGCGGAGCTGCAGCTGGACGAGCTCCTCGCGCAGGCGCGCCGCGGCGGCTTGGTACTCCTTGCGGGAAAGGCGCGGCGGGGACGGGTCCTTGGCCATGCGGGGCGAGGCGGCGAGCATGCGACGCCCGACGAGAAGGCGGCGAGGGGAAAATCGCCGCCGCCCATCCGGCGACGGCCGTCTCCCGGCGAAGCCGCGGATCCCCGGCGCGCCGGCGTCCGGTGGCGGGACCACCGGAACCGCCCGGCGCGGCGGGCACGAAAAAGGCCGCGTCGCGCGACGCGGCCCGAAGGAAGGCGGTCCGAGGCGGAGCGCTCAGTTGGTGACGTCGAAGGTCGTGCTGCGCTCGCGCACCGGGCGGTAGACCTCGTACCACTTCTTCTGCGCGTCGCTGCCGGCGTAGTCCTTCAGCGCCTGCTCGTCCTTGAACTCCATGGCGATGACGTGGGTGCGGTCGCCCTGCGCCTTGATCGTGCGGGTCCAGACGCGGAGCACGCCCGGGAAGGCGGCCGGGATGGCGTGGGCGCCGTCGAGCGCGGCCTGGATCTGCTCGGGCTTCGCGTCGGCCTTCCAGGAGACGGTGACGACGTGCATGACGGTCTTGGGGGCCGACTCCTTGGCGGAGGCGGCGACGGCGCCGAGCGAGAGCGCGGCGGTGAGGAGGACGGCGAGGAGCTTCTTCATGGGATCGTTTTTCGGGGGTGGAGGGGCGCCGCGACGGGCGCCAGGAGGAGTCAGCGTGGTGTGAAGGGACGGGTTCGCAAGCGCGGCGTGGGCGGGAGGAAGTGAGCGGTGAGCGTTGATCGGTGAGCGGCGGGGGTGGGAGCAGCGGCGGGGCGGCGGCGAAAAGCTCACGCTTTCCGCTACGGTCGGAGCGTCGGTCGTGGATTTCGCGACGCGGGCGCGACGCTCGTCCTTCGACCCTCGGCCCTCGACGTTCCCCCTCCCCCCGTCCGTCAGCCCTCGAGGAAGGCGACGCCGGGGAGGACCTTGCCTTCGAGGTACTCGAGGCTGGCGCCGCCGCCGGTGGAGCAGTGCGTGACCTTCTTGGCCGCGCCGAACTTCTTCGCGGCGGTGGCGGTGTCGCCGCCGCCGACGACGGTCGTGGCGCCCTGGGCCGTGGCCTCGATGATGGCCTCGGCCATCGCCTTGGTCGCTCCCGCGAAGGCGTCGAACTCGAACACGCCGGCCGGGCCGTTCCAGACGATGGTGCGCGAGGCGAGGATGGCCTGGCGGTAGAGGGCGATGGACTGCGGACCGGCGTCGAGGCCCATCCAGCCCTCGGGGATGCCGGACTCGATGGTCGCGGGCCGCGTGGCGGCGTCGGGGGCGAACTTGTCCGCGCAGACGAAGTCCACCGGGAAGATCAGCTCCACGCCCTTGGCCTTCGCCTTGGCCTCGAGCTCGGCGACGATCTTGGCGCCCTCCGGGTCGAAGAGCGACGCGCCGATCCTCATCCCGCGGTTCACCTGCAGGAAGGTGTACGCCATGCCGCCGCCGATGATGACCTTGTCGGCCTTGTCGAGGAGGTTGTTGATCAGCGGAATCTTGTCCGCGATCTTCGCGCCGCCGAGGATGGCGAGGAGCGGGCGGTCCGGGCTCTCGAGGACCTTCCCGAACGCCTTGAGTTCGGCCTCCATGAGGAAACCGGCCGCCTTCTCCTTCAGCGCCACGCCGACCATCGAGCTGTGCGCGCGGTGGGCGGTACCGAAGGCGTCGTTGACGTAGACGTCGCCGAGGCGCGAGAGGCTGGCGCAGAAGGCGGCGATGGCGGCCTTGTCGGCGGCCTTCTTCGTGCCGTCCTCCAGCTTCACCTTCGTCTCCTCCTCGATGTGGAAGCGCAGGTTCTCCAGCAGCACGACGCTGCCGGGCGCGAGCTTGGCGCAGGCGCCCTCGACGGCGGCGCCGACGCAGTCGTCGAGGAACGTCACCGGCCGGCCGAGGAGCTTCTCCAGCTCCACCGCGACCGGGCGGAGCGAGAACTTCGCCAGCCGCTGGCCGTCGGGGCGGCCGAGGTGCGACATCAGCACGACCGAGGCGCCCTGCTCGAGGGCGTGCTTGATGGTCGGCAGCGCGGCGGCGATGCGGGCGTTGTTAGTGATGGCGCCGGTGGCCTTGTCCTGCGGGACGTTGAAGTCCACGCGCATCAGGACGCGCTTGCCGGCGAGGGAGAGGTCGCGGATCGACTTGAATTTGGGCATGGGGAGAAGGAGTCGGAAGTCGGGAGTCGGGAGTCAGGAGTCAGGAGTCGGGAGCCAGAAGACAAACAGCGGAAGGACGCTTGAGGCGTCAGCTTCCGCTGGGGTTCTCGAGCCAGAAACTCTGACTCCTGGATTCTGGCTCCTGGATTCTCGCGGCGGAGCCGCGCCTCAAAGCTGGGCGGCGATCTTCTTGGTCAGGTCGACGACGCGGTTGGAGTAGCCCCACTCGTTGTCGTACCAGGAGACGAGCTTGAAGAACTTCGGGTTCAGCTCGATGCCGGAGCCGGCGTCGAAGATCGACGAGTGCTTGTCGTGGATGAAGTCGGAGGAGACGACCTCGTCGCCGGTGTAGGCGAGGACGCCCTTGAGGTAGGTCTCGCTGGCGCGCTTCATCGCCGCGCAGATCTCGGCGTAGGAGGTGGCCTTGGTCGTCTTCACGGTGAGGTCCACGACCGAGACGGTCGGGGTCGGCACGCGGAAGGACATGCCGGTGAGCTTGCCCTTGACCTCGGGGAGCACGAGCGCGGTGGCCTTGGCGGCGCCGGTCGAGGCGGGGATGATGTTGATCGCGGCGGAGCGGCCGCCCTTCCAGTCCTTCTTGGAGGGACCGTCCACCGTCTTCTGCGTGGCGGTGTAGGAGTGGATGGTGGTCATCAGGCCCTCCTCGACGCCGAAGCCCTCCTTGAGGAGCACATGCACGACCGGCGCGAGGCAGTTCGTGGTGCAGGAGGCGTTGGAGATGGTGTGGTGCTTGGCGAGGTCGAGCTTGTCGTCGTTCACGCCCATCACGACCGTGATGTCCTCGTTCTTCGCCGGGGCGGAGATGATGACCTTCTTGGCGCCGGCCTTGATGTGGCCGTAGGCGCTCTTCGGGTCGTCCTGCTTGCACTCGGTGAAGAGGCCGGTGGACTCGATCACGAGGTCCACGCCGAACTTCGCCCACGGCAGCTCGGCCGGGGTCTTGGCGCTGACGACGTGGATGTCGCGGCCGTTGACCACGAGGATGTCGTCCTCGGTCTTGTCCGCCGCGGACTTGCGGGACCCGACCGTGCCCTGGAACCGGCCCTGGACGGAGTCGTACTTCAGCAGGTACGCGAGGTTGTCGGCGGGCACGATGTCGCCGACGGCGACCACATCGAGCTCCTTGCCGAGCAGGCCCTGCTCGACAAGCGCGCGGAAGACGAGGCGGCCGATGCGGCCGAATCCATTGATAGCGACTTTGACTGCCATGGTAGGTGGGGGTTGAGGGACGTTCGGAGCCAGCATCCAAGTCCCCGCCGCCGACCATGGCAAGAGCGTTACCCGTGTATGGCACGGCATCAGCGGCGCTGTGCAGGCCGGCGAACGAAACTGCACGCCGGCGAGCCCGACGGGCGGCCAGCTCCAGTCCGTCCCATCCCCTAGCCTTTCGGTGTAGGGCGGGGTCTCCCGACCCCGCCGACCCCGCGGCACCCGCTACCCGAAGGTCCCAAGCACCGCGCACGTGGCCGCCGCGAGCGTCGAGCACTACCCCTCCGTTCCCCGACTTGCCTCCGGCTCCATCCGTACCCCTCCACCCCGACCGGCGCACGCGCAAATGCGTTTGAGGCACGGGTCCCGGCCCGGCAGCGTCGCGCCATGAACGCAACCGCCTCCTGGCTCCCGTGGGCCCTCGGTTCAGCGGCGGCCGCCGCGCTCACCGCCATCTTCGCGAAGGTCGCGCTGCGCGGCGTGGATCCCGACCTCGCCACCCTGTGGCGCACCGCCGTCATCCTGCTCGTGCTCGCCGGCTTCGTGACCGCCACGGGCAAGTGGACCAGTCCGGCGGCTTGGAGTGCGACGACGTGGGTCTTCCTCGTGCTGTCGGCCCTCGCGACCGGCGCGTCGTGGATCTGCTACTTCCGGGCGCTGCAGCTGGGCGACGCGTCGGTGGTCGCGCCCGTGGACAAGCTCAGCGTGGTGCTGGTCGCGCTCTTCGCCGTCGCCTTCCTTGAGGAGCGCCCGTCCCTGCGCGACTGGCTCGCGCTCGGCCTCATCGCCGGAGGCGTCGTGCTGCTCGCGCTGCGCCCCCGCTGAGCCGGAGTACGCCCGCCCCGGGAGGACGGGGTCTCCCGACCCCGCCGCCCCAATAATCCCCGGCATTACACCGGAGACCGCCCACCGCGCGGCGCACAACCCCTCCGGAAAGTGGGGATGCGACGCCCTCGTCGCGTCGCGCGCGCCGGCCGGGACGAGGGCGTCCCGGCTCCAGGGGTGCAGGACCGGCCGACGGATCCAACCCAAGGGCGGAGCGGGCGTGACCCCGCGCGGACGGCCAAGGGCTCACGCCTTCGGCCGCAGGCGACGAGACGCTGGGGCTACTCCGCGACCCACAGCCCGCAGCCGAGGGCGGGCACGAGGAGTTCGGGGGCCACGGGGGCGGGCGGGGCCTCGCCGGGGGCGTGGAAAAGGTCCTGGTCGGCGAGGAAGCGCCAGTCGAGGTCGGCGAGCTCGGCCGGGAGCGCGAACGTCACGTCGTCGAAGGTCGGGTTCACCGCGAAGAGCAGGCGCTGCCTCCCCTCGGACGCGTCGGCGTTGTACACGAGCGCGAGCGAGCGGCCGTCGGGGCCGGGGAAGGCGCGGAAGAAACCCTCGCCGGGACGCGACCACTGCCGCAGGTGCCGGCCGGCGGGCGAGCGGCGGAAGGCGATCCAGTCGGCGAAGTAGCGGTGCGTGCCGGCGAAGCGCCGGAGCCGCCGGTAGTCGAGCGCGTTGAGGTCGCCGCGCAGGTAGGTGTTGTTCACCCCGTGCTTCGAGCGGAGGAAATCCTGCCCGGCCGCGACCATCGGGATGCCGACCGAGGCGAAGAGGATGGCCGCCATCAGGTGCGTGCGCCGGACGTCGGTCAGCGTCGGGCGCCGGCCGTCGCGGTGCGCGTTCTCCGTGATCTCGTCGATCCAGGTGCGGTCGTCGTGCGACTCGGTGTAGTTGACCGTCTGCGCCGGCCAGAAGGCGAAGTGCCAGGGCGAGCCCTTGAGGAAGTACTCGAGCTTGTCCGCCGCGCCGCCGCCGCGCACGTAGTCGCGCAGGAAGTTGCGGTAGCTGTCGTTCCACGACGCGAAGCCGGTCGGCCGCAGGACGTCGGCGATGTGCCCGCGGAAGCTCCAGGGTTCGGCGATGAGGATGACGTCGGGCTTCACCTGCTTCAGCGCCGCCTCGACCTCCGCCAGCACGCCGGCGCCGATCAGCTCGGCGAGGTCGAAGCGGAAGCCGTCCACGCCGTAGGCCTCCACGAGGTGCACGAGGCTGTCGATGATGAGGCGCTTGGTCATGGCCGACCGGCAGCGCAGGTCGTTGCCCACGCCGCTCCAGTTCGAGAGGGAGCCGTCGTCGCCGAGCTCGAAGTAGTAGAGCTTGTCGATCAGCATCAGGTGCGCCGGCTCGCCCGCGTGGTTGTAGACCACGTCGAGGATGACCGCGAGGCCGCGGCGGTGACAGGCGGCGACGAGCTCCTGGAACTCCTTCACCGGCGAGGCCCGCAGCGGGTCGAGGCCGTAGGCGCTCGCGGGGGCGAACCAGTTGGTCGTCATGTAGCCCCACTGGTACTCCTCCGGCGTGGCGTTGTCGTGCTCCTGCACCGGCTGGAGCTCGAGGGCGTTGACGCCGAGGCGGAGCAGGTGGCAGTCGGGGCTCTCGATCCACTTCCGCAGGCCGACGAAGCCGCGCCGCTCCTCCGGCGTGAGCGGGATCGGCGCCTGCGCGACGAGGTCGCGCACGTGGCCCTCGGCGACGACGAGGTCCTGCCACGCCGGCGTGCGGAAGGAGCGGTCCCCCTTCCCCACCCACGCGGCGTCGAGCACGATGCCCGGCCCGCCGCGGCCGACCGCGGCGAGCGCGTACGGGTCGAGGATCCGCTGGTTGGGCTGGAAGTGGCCGAAGACGTTCTGCGGGCCGCTGACCGAGTACCAGTAGTACCAGCCGTGCAGGCGGCGGTCCACGACCACCTCCCACACGCCGCGCCAGACGCCCTCCTCGAGGCGCTTCTCGAGCTCGAAGACGTGGGGTCCGCCCGGCGGGTCGATCACCTCGGCGACGGAGAGCCGCACCGCCCGCGCCCGCGGGGCGAAGAGACGGAAGGTCGTGTCGTCGCGTCCGACCACGGCCCCGAGGGGCAGCGCGCTGTGGAGGGCGTGGAAGAAGCGGCCGAGCCGGAGCCGGATCTTGGGGGACTGGTGCCCGTCGCGCAGGTGGATGACCGAGTAGGTGCGGCTCGGGTCGATCGGTTCGCGCGTGGTGAACGCGAAGAGGTTCCGTCCCGTGCGGTGGGGCAGGAGCGCGAGGTTGGCGTGCCCCTCCCCGTCCTGCACGCGGTTGGTGGCGTCGGGCGGCAGGGCCAGCCAGCGGGCGTCGGCGGTGACGAACTTGAAGCGCTGCGGCGGGTCCGCCCAGAGGCCCGCCGCGTCCACCGCCACGCACCAGCACGGACGCCCGAGGATCTCGCCGCGCCGCAGCTGCCATTCGGGTCGGCCGATGGCCGAGGCCCAGCCGTTGAAGTCGCCGGCGACGTACACGGCGGTGCGCTCGAAATCCACCCCCGGGTGGTCGGCCGGATCGAGCACGAACACCACCCGGCCGTCCGCGTCCCGGAAGTAGGCCGCCTCCTCTGCGTACAGCGCGGGGTCCGCCGGCCGCAGCGACTCGAGCCGGAAGGCCTTCTCGCCCGGCGCGAGCAGGGGCAGCAGGTCCGCCGTCCAATCGGCGTCCAGCTCGATGATGCCCCCGGTGGCGGAGGTGAGCCACGCGCGCAGGATGCGGTGTTCCGGCTGTTTCACCGGGTCATCCAACGCCATCCGCCGTCCGGGGGGCAACACCCGTCTCGGACCGCGGGGATTGGGCTTTCCCCGCCGCCCAACCTCGCTTCCTTCGCCGCGTGGCCCGCGAACGCCTCCTCGTCGCCCTGTCCGGCGGAGTCGACAGCTCCGTCGCCGCCCTGCTCCTCAAGGAACAGGGCCACGACGTCGTGTGCGCGTACATGAAGAACTGGATCAACGAGGACCGGGTCGTCGGCCACTGCCCGTGGGAGCAGGACATCGCCGACGCCCGCGCGGTGTGCGACCGCCTCGGCCTCGAGTTCCGCGTGGTCAACCTCATGCGCGAGTACCGCGCGCTGGTCGTGGATTACCTCCTCGACGGCTACCAGCGCGGCCTCACGCCCAACCCCGACGTGATGTGCAACGCCCGGGTGAAGTTCGGCGTCTTCGCCGCCTACGCCCGCGCCGAGGGCTTCGACGGTCTGGCGACGGGGCACTACGCGCGGCGAGTCGAGCATCGCGGAGGGCGGAGCGCGGAGAGCGGAGCGCCGGAAGCCGGGCTACGGGGAACGACTGCGGCGGGAGGCGAGGCGTCTTCGGGGCACGGCGGGGCTGGCGCCCGGCCCTCGACCCTTGACCTTCGACTTTCGTCCATCGGCGTCCGCCGTGATTCGGCCGGCGCTCCGCCCTCCGCCCTCCGCGATCCGCCGGTGCTTTCCGGCGCTCCGCAGTGGCGCCTCCTCGAGGGCGCGGACCCGGACAAGGACCAGTCCTACTTCCTCGCGCTGCTCAGCCAGGAGCAGCTGGCGTACGCGCGGTTCCCCATCGGGCACCTGCGCAAGCCGGAGCTGCGCGCGATCGCGGCCCGGGCGGGACTGGCGACGGCGGGGAAGAAGGACAGCCAGGGCATCTGCTTCATCGGCGAGGTGAAGATGGCCGACTTCCTCCGCGCGTACGTGCCCGAGCGGCCCGGCCCGATCGTGCGGGCGGAGGACGGCCGGGTGCTCGGCGAGCACCGCGGGCTGCACTACTTCACCCTCGGCCAGCGCAAGGGCATCGGCATCCCGTCGAACACCGACCACCGCGCCTACGTCGTCGTCGGCAAGCGCGCCGCCGACCACGCGCTCCTCGTGGCCTTCGACGGTCCCGAGGCGCCCGGCCTCTGGACGCGCGAGTGCCGCGTGCACGGCCTCAGCTTCCTCGGCGACCCGCTCGTCGCGCCCGCGTCGCTCGAGTGCCGCGTGCGCTACCGCGACCCGCGCGTCGCGGTCGAGTTCACGCCCGACGGACCTGGAGGGCGTCCCGCGGCCGCGGGACCGACCCCGCCGTCCGCGTCGTCCGATGTAGGGCGGGGTCTCCCGACCCCGCCGTCGCTCACCCGCGATGAACGCGACGCTGGCCGTGCCGCGGTCGCGGCGGGGTCGGGAGACCCCGCCCTGCAGGTCCCGGTGGCCGCGACGCTGCGCTTCGCCGCGGCGCAGCGCGCGCTGGCGTCGGGGCAGGTCCTCGCGCTCTACCGCGGCGAGGAGCTCCTCGGCGGCGGCGTGTTCGTCTGACGGGGCCGCGGGCGTCGCTCCCGGGCCAACCCACCGACCGGGCTCGGCGAGCCCGGCCGACGGAGAACCGGCTCCGCCCTACCCCAGCTCCGCGCGCACGAGCGCGACGGCGAAGGCGAGGAAGACGAGGCCGAGGGCCCGGTCGATCCAGTGGCCGTGGCGCAGGAAGCGTCGGCGCACCTCGGGCCGCGTGAAGACGAGGGACACGAGCACGAACCACGCCGCGGTCGCGCCGACGAGCCAGAGGCCGTAGCCGAGCTTGAGCGCGAGCGGCGTGTCGGGGCCGACCCGCAGGGAGAAGAGCGCGATGAAGAACAGCGCCGCCTTCGGGTTGAGCACGTTGACGAGGAAGCCCTGCCGCCAGGCCGCGCCGTCGGTCGGCGCCGCGTCGCCCTCGGAGAGGTCGAGGTCGCCCTCGCGCGGCCGGGCGCGGAGTGCCTGGACGCCGACCCACGCGAGGTAGGCGGCGCCGAGGTAGCGCGCGACGTCGAGCGCGGCCGGCGAGTCCTTCAGCAGGAGCCCGAGTCCGAGCAGGCAGTAGGCGACGTGCACCGAGATGCCGCAGCCGATGCCGAGGCTGGCCCAGACGGCGACGCGGCGGCCGTGGGCGAGGCTCTGGCGGAGCACGAGGGCGAAGTCGGGCCCCGGGCTCGCGACCGCGAGGAGGTGCGCGCCGGCGATGGCGAGGAACTCGGCCCAGTACGTCTGCACGCCGGCCACGAAGGCACGAAGGCCGGCGGGAGCCAAGCGCCGGGTGGCGCGGGCGACCCGTTGGAGGGCGGGGTCTCCCGACCCCGCCGACTTCCGCCCGCGATTTCCGGGGCGTATCCCGAAGCGACGTTCGCGGCGGGGTCCGGAGACCCCGCCCTACCACGCGAGGAAGCTCACTTCGGGCGCAGTTCGCCGCGGAGCTCCATGTCCTGGGGCACCGTGCTGAGCGCCTCGGCCATGGTGGTGAGGCCTTCCTTCACCTTGACGACGCTGTCCTGGTGGAGGGTCTTCATGCCGCCGCGCATCGCGATGCGCTTCAGCTCGCTGGTCTCGAGCTCCTTGTTGATGCCCTCGATCAGCTCCTCGTTGGTCACCATGAGCTCGTGGATGCCGACGCGGCCCTTGTAGCCCGTGTTGTTGCACTTCGGGCAGCCCTTGGGGTTGGCCTTGTAGATGGTGCCGGTCCAGCCGATGGCGCGCTGGAGGATGTCGCGCTCCCGGCCCTCGGGCTCGTAGGCGGTGCGGCAGTTCTTGCAGACGCGGCGCATCAGGCGCTGGGCGCAGACGCAGACGAGCGACGACGAGATCATGAACGGCTCGATGCCCATGTCGGTCAGGCGGGCGACCGTGCTCGGCGCGTCGTTGGTGTGGAGGGTGGAGATGAGGAGGTGGCCGGTGAGCGCGGCCTCGACGGCGATCTGCGCCGTCTCCTTGTCGCGGATCTCGCCCACGAGGATGATGTCGGGATCCTGGCGGAGGAAGGCGCGCAGCGCGGCGGCGAAGGTCAGGCCGATCTGCCGGTGCATCTGCATCTGGTTGATGCCGGGCAGCGTGTACTCGATCGGGTCCTCGGCGGTGCGGATGACGACGTCGGCCGTGTTGATCTCGTTGAGCGCCGAGTAGAGCGTCATCGACTTGCCCGAGCCCGTCGGTCCGCAGTGCAGGATCATGCCGTAGGGCTGGCGGATGCACTCGCGGTAGCGGGCGAGGTTCTCCTCGGTGAAGCCCAGGGCCGGCAGCGGCAGCGTGGTCTTCTGCTTGTCGAGGATGCGCATGACGACGCCCTCGCCGTGGTTGAGCGGCGCGGTCGAGACGCGGAGGTCGATGTCGATGCCCTTCTTGTTGAACTGCTTGAAGACGATGCGCCCGTCCTGCGGCAGCCGGCGCTCCGCGATGTCGAGGTTGCACATGATCTTGAGGCGCGCGACGAGCGCGCCCGCGACCTTGGCGGGCAGGCGGAGCTTCTCCTGGGTGAGGCCGTCGATGCGGTAGCGGACGATGAGCTCCTTCTCCTGGGGCTCGATGTGGATGTCCGACGCGCCGCCGAAGTACGCGTCCTCGATGATGCGGTTGGCCAGCTGGATGATCGGGGCCGAGTCCTCGTGCGTGAGGTCCTCGTCCTTGATCTCGACCTCCTCGTCGGTGAACTGGGCGCCGAGCTGGTCGACGACGTCGGAGAACTGGACCTGCTCGGGCGCGTTGTCCTTCTTGAGCTTGTCCTTGATGTCCTTCTCCGCGCCGAGGAGGCGGGCGACGCGGAAGCCGGTCTTCTCCGCGATCTTGGCCGCCAGCGCGGTCTCGAAGGGGTTGGCGAAGGCGATGAGCAGCACGTCGCCGACCTGGCCGACGGGGAGGATCGTGTTCTTCTGGCAGAACTCGAGGTCGATGCGCTCGAAGGTGGCGCCGTGGACCTTGTAGCGGGCGACGTTGAACGGCGTGAGGCCGAGGGCGCGCGCCTTGGCGAGGTGCAGCTGGAAGGGCGTGATCTTGAAGTCCGCCTGCAGCTGGTTGTCGAGCTGCTCGCCCGTCGCCTCGTCGGGGCGGTTGACCAGCTGGTTGCGCTGCTCCGCGCTCAGCTTGCCGAGCTCGACCAGCTTGTCGACGATCTGGGTCTGGACGCGTCCGAGCGGCATGTCAGGCGGGCGGCGGCGCCGGCGGCTTCACGGGCATGGGCGGCGTGGAGCCGAAGGGCGGACGGGTGGCGCCGGGGCGCACGGCGCCGGGCGTGCCGGCGAGGGCGGCGTCGCGCTCCGCCTGCTGGCGGTCGAGGAACTCGCCGATGATGTCCATCGTGGTGGCGTGCCACACGATGTGGCCGCCGAGCTTCTTCTCCCAGTGGGCGCGGACCGCGGGGCTGAGGTAGTAGGCGCTGGCCACGAACCACGAGTCCTCCTCGCGGTCGTACGGCACGGTCCACGTCGCCCAGCACATCCCGAGGTCGAGCTCCTTGCGGATCTCGTCCGGCACGTCGTAGTGGCGCAGGTCCACGACGCCGAGCCCCTGCTCCTCCATCACGACGTGGAGCACGTCCTCCTCGCGCAGGACCTTCTTCTCGTAGACGAGGATGCCGAGGACGGAGGCCTGGCGGAAGTGGCCCTGGCCGGCCAGCTCCAGCACGCGCTCGTTGGCCGCCTCGAGGTCCTCGAACTTCACGAGGCTGTGCTCGACGAGGGCCGAACCGAGCAGCCGGTTGGCGCGCATCAGCAGGGGCCGGTGTTCCGTCATGGTCGCGGCGAAGGGTGCGTCAGACCGCCGGGGAAGGCGACTTCTTTTCCTTCCGCCGCAGGCGGCGGACGCGCTTCAGGAGCTCCTTCCGCAGGCGGGGGATGCCCTCCTCGGTGAGGCAGGAGATGGGGACGACGTCGACCTTGCGGTAGCGCGCGCGGAACTGCTTGAGGCGCGCCGCGGCGGCCGGCTCGTCCATCTTGTTCGCCGCGACGAGGCGCGGCTTGGCCAGCAGCTCCGGGTCGTAGAGTTCGAGCTCCTGCAGGAGCTGCTTGTAGTCGTCGCGCGGGTCGCGGCCGTCGGTGCCGGCCATGTCGACGAGGATGAGGAGCAGCGCGCAGCGCTCGATGTGCCGGAGGAAGCGGTGGCCGAGCCCGCGGTTCTCGCTCGCGCCGGCGATGAGGCCGGGCACGTCGGCGAGGATGAGGCGGTCGTACTCCTCGACGAACTCGATGATCCCGATCTGCGGGTGCAGGGTGGTGAACGGGTAGGCGGCGACCTTCGGACGGGCCTTGGTGATGAGGCCGGTGAGGGACGACTTGCCCGCGTTGGGGAAGCCCACGAGGCCGATGTCGGCGATGCTCTTCAGCTCGAGCCGGTACTCGCCGGCCTCGCCGGGCTCGCCCGAGCCGTGCTGGCGGGGGGCGCGGTTGACGGAGGACTTGAAGCGCGTGTTGCCGAAGCCGCCCTTGCCGCCCTTGCAGAGGACGAACTCCTGGCCGTCCGCGAGGATCTCGACCACGCGCGCGCCCGTGGCGAGGTCGTAGACGACGGTGCCGAGCGGGACGCGCAGCACGGCGGGCCGGCCCTCGCGGCCGTTGCAGTCCTTGCCCTGCCCGTGCTCGCCGCGCTCGGCGGTCCAGTGCGGCTTGTACTTGAAGTCGACGAGGTTGTTCTGGTCGTCGTCGCCGCGCAGGACGACGTCGCCGCCCTTGCCGCCGTCGCCGCCGTTGGGCCCGCCCCAGGGCTCGAACTTCTCCCGGCGAAAGCTCACGCAGCCCCGCCCTCCGTCGCCGGCGCGGGCCTTGATGGTGCATTCGTCGATGAACATGGAGGAGAGGCTGCACAAAGGACGCGGCTTGCCAAGCGGGGTCGCCGCCGGCGCGCGTCCGGGCTAGACGACGACCTTGATGCCGCGCCGCAGGTAGGTCGGCACGTCGAGGTCCTCGCCTTCGAAGAGGTTCCGCTCGGTGTTGCCGAACTCGCCGCGGGCGGCGGCCGCCTCGGCCCCGCCGAAGCCGAACTCCGACTGCTGCGTCGCCGCGGGCGCCGGCACGGCCGGGCGCGAGCCGCCGGACGCGGGCGCGGGGGCCGGCGCGGGGGCGGGACGCTCCGGCC
>CAYWTK010000054.1:0-24486 GCA_964460895.1 uncultured Opitutaceae bacterium | reverse complement strand
ACGCGCCGCGCGCCGCGCCCATCGTCTTGAAGCGGTCGGCGCCGAGCAGGCCGTCCACGGCCGTCTTGCCCAGGGCCACGAGCACGCGGGGGGCGACGACCTCGATCTGCGCCCGGATGAACGGCAGGCAGTAGGCCATCTCCTCGGCGGTCGGCGGTCGGTTGCCCGTCTGCGAGCCGTCCGGATTCCGCGGCATCTCGGGCCGCCAGTTGAGGATGTTGCCGATGTAGACCTGGGAGCGCTCGAGTCCCATCGCCTTGATCATGCGGTCGAGCAGCTGGCCCGCCCGGCCGACGAAGGGCTCGCCCTGCTCCTCCTCGTCCGCCCCGGGCGCCTCCCCCACGAACATGATGGCGGCGTCGATATCGCCGACGCCGAACACGACCTGCTTGCCCGGGTGGACCCGGGCCCGGCAGTGCGCGTCGCCGAGCACGACCGCGCGCAGCGCCTCCCAGCGCTCGCGCTTGCCGCCGGCCGGCAGCGAAAAGGTCGCGACCGGCACCGCCGCCGCGGGCGCCAGGCGCGCAGCGGCGACGGCGGGGGCGGAAGGCGGGGCCGGAGAGAACTCGCGGGGCGCGGGCGGAACGGGCGGAGGCTGCGGGGCCGACCCGACCTCGGCCCGCGCCGCCGCGACGGCGCGGCGCAGCTGCTCGACGGTCGCGGATTCGACGACGACGGACCGCGCACCCTCGCCCTTCAAGCGGCGGAGCTCGTCCTGGAGGGCGAGCAGGTGTTCGCGCACGTTCATGCCGGCAGGCGGGCGGCGAGCAGCTTCTCGACGTACTTGCCGAGCAGGTCGAACTCCAGGTTCACGCCGTCCCCCACCCGCCGCTCGCGGAGGTTCGTCACGGCCATGGTGTGCGGGATGAGCCAGACGGCGAAGGCGTCGCCGTCCACCTCCGCGACCGTGAGCGAGATGCCGTCGATGGCGATGCTGCCCTTGTGGACGAGGTAGCGTCCGGAGCCGGCCGGGGCGCGCACCTTGAGGTAGTGGTCGGCGCCGCGCGCCTCGCAGACCTCGACGCGACCGAGCGCGTCGATGTGGCCGGTGACGAAGTGGCCGCCCATGCGCCCGTGCGCGCCGAGGCTGCGCTCGAGGTTCACCGCCGCGCCCGGCGCGAGGCCGGAGAAGCCGGTGAGCCGCACGGTCTCCTCGAGCAGGTCGAACGCCAGCTCGCCGGCCTCGTGGCGCACGACCGTCAGGCAGCAGCCGTTGACGGCGATGCTGTCGCCGAGGCGCACGTCCGCGGCGACGACGCGCGCGGCGACCCGGAGCGACCACGCGGCGGCGCCGCGCTGGAATGAAACGACCGTGCCGGTCTCCTCGACGATTCCCGTGAACATGTCAGTTGAGCTTGATGCGGAGCACTTGCGTCTCTCCGCCGCGGCTCGTGAGCAACACGAATTCCGCGCGGGCCGCGTCCGCCTCGATGGCCGCGAGCCGCTCGACCGCGGCGGCGAAGTCGGCGACCGCCACGCCGTCCACCTCGCGGATCCAGTCGTCGGGGCGCAGCCCTCCCGCCGCGGCGGGACCGTTGGGCTTGACGAAGTGGGTGACGGCGCCGTTGCCGGCGGCGCCCGCGGCGCGGTGCTGCACGGCGTCGGCGACGACGGACTCGCGCGCCGTGAAGCCGAGCCGCTCGAAGTAGCGCCGCTCCGCCTCGCGGACCATCTTCGGCTCCTCGCCGAGCGTGACGGCGACGTCGAGGGTCTCGTCGCCGCGGCGGACGGTCAGCCGCAGCACGTCGCCGGGCGAGCGCCGGAGGATCTCCTGCCCGAAGAACCCGGCCACGACGCGGTCGGGCTTGAGCCGCGGCAGCGGCCGGCCCTCGACGGCGAGGACGATGTCGCGGTCGCGCAGCCCCGCCTGCGCGGCCGGGCTGTCCGGCAGGATGTCGCTGAGGACCAGCGCGCCGCGCCCCGCGAGGCCAAGCACCCGGGCGACGTCGGGGTCCACCGGCTGGAGCCCGAACGCCCCGAACGACGCGATGGGCCGGCCCGCCGGGTCGCGCGGCACGCGGCCGACGTGCGGGAGGAACTCGCCGGCCAGGAGCACGACGCTGCTCTCCTCGGCGTTGACGAGCACGACCGGCGACCCGTGCTGGGTGCGGGAGAAGAGCAGGAAGTTCTGCCCGAACGCGCTCAGGGCCAGCCCCGCGACGCGGCCCGCGCGGTCGAAGACCGGCAGTCCCGGCGTCGCGACGTCGTGCGCCATCAGCGCCGTCTCGTTCGGCAGCCGCGCCACCATCGCGACGCGCGCCGACAGCAGGTACGGGACGAAATCCTCGTCCTTGCCGCGCAGCCCCGGTCCCCAGAGCTCCTCGCCCGGCTCCGGCGGCGGCGCGGCCTCGAAGCGCGTGACGGGCACGAGCCCGGCCGCGTCGGCGGCGTCCTTCAGGCGCACGAAATGGAAGCCGGTGAGCGCGTCCTGCCCGAGGTAGGCGGCGGCCAGCGGCTCCGCCGTCGACGGCCGGTACACCTTGAAGTCGCGCAGCTGGTCCGGCGCGAGGCCCGGGAGGATCTGGGCCGCCGGGACGAGGATGAGGCCGTCCTCGCCGACCACGGTGCCCGCGGCGACCGCCGGCCGGCGGTCGGTCTCGGTCTGCACGGTGAACTCGACGGCGACCACGCAGGCGAGCCGCTCGCGGAACAGCGTCGGCAGCGGCGGAGGCTCGGCGGCGGCCCGGGCCGCGGGAGCGGCGACGGGGATCATCAGGAGCACGGAAAGGAGCAGGAGCCGGTTCATGGCTTGAGCGCGTGGAGGGAGATGCGGCGGTTGCGCTGGACCTCGACCAGCACGGGCGCGGAGCCCGGGGAGAAGGCGGCGTGCGCCGCCTCGAGCTGGGCGAGCGCGGTGATCGGCTGTCCCGCGACGCTCGTGAGGATGTCCCCGCGCGCGAGCCCGGCGGTGGCGCCCGGGAATCCCGGCTGGACGCCGATGACGAGCACCCCGTTGGCGTCGGGCAGCCGGTTCTCGCGCGCGTAGGCGCGGGAGACCTTGCGCACGCCGAGGCCCCACTTCTCGAGCACGCCCTCGTCCCCCACCCGGCTCTCGAGCAGCTCGGTGACCGCCGCGAGCTCGAGCGCCGCGCCGCCGCGGCGCACCGCCAGCCGCACGGTCGAGCCGACCGGCCGGCTCGCGAGGCGGTGCTGGATCGGCGGCAGCTGCTCGGGGAAGCGGCCGTCCACCGCCTCGCCGTCGAGCGCGAGCACGACGTCGCCCGGGCGCAGGCCGGCGCGCTCGGCGGGCGACCCGGGGTCGACGCTCGCGACGAGCGCCCCGGTGTTGGCCGCCAGCGCGTAGAAGCGCTCGAGGTCCTGCATCTCGCGGAACGAGACGCCGAGGTAGCTGCGCACGACGCGTCCCTCGCGCGCGAGCGCCTCGGCCACGCGGCGGGCGACGGACGAGGGGATGGCGAAGCCGAGGTTGTCGGCGCCGAGGTAGGTGCGGGAATTGATGCCGACCACGCGGCCGTCCTCCGTCACCAGCGGGCCGCCGCTGTTGCCCGGGTTGATGGCCGCGTCGATCTGCAGCCAGGTGTTGAACGACCCCGTCTCGTGGCCGCGCACGGCGCGCGCGTCCTCGAAGTAGCGGCGGGGATTCGAGATGATCCCGCGCGTCACCGTGCGCGTGAGCCCGTGCGGCGTGCCGACCGCGTACACCGTCTGGCCGGGGAAGAGGCGGTCGGAGTCGCCGAACTCCGCCGCGGTGAAGGACAGGTTCCGGTCGCGCAATTCCTGCCGGTCGAGCTGCAGCACGGCGAGGTCGGTCCAGTGGTCCCAGCCGACGAGCCGGGCGCCGACCCGCTCGAGGTTGGCCAGCGTGACGGCGATCTCGACCGCGCGGGGGCTGACCACGTGCGCGTTGGTCAGCACGAGGCCGTCGCGGCCGATGATGACGCCGGACCCGATGCCCCGCTCCAGCCGGCGCGCGCCGTCCTCGTAGGTCGCCTCCCGCACGTCGATGCGGACGACCGCGTCGAGCAGGCGCGCGAACCCCCGGCTGACCGCCCCCGCCGCCGGCGCGGCGGCGGCGAGGCCGGCGAGCAGGGCCAGGCCGGCCGCGCGCAGGGTTGACGGTGCCCGGGGCGGGCGCAAAGTGGCCGTTTCCCCGTGAAGCCCACCGACTGCAACGACTACGATTTCCTCCGGATTGAACCGCATTGGCAGGCAATCTGGGAGCAGACCCGCCCGTTTCGAGCCGAGAATGGCGGCGCGCGCCCGAAATACTACGTGCTCGACATGTTCCCCTACCCGTCGGGCGCCGGCCTGCACATCGGTCACCCCGAGGGCTACACCGCGACCGACATCCTCGCGCGGTACAAGCGCGCGAAGGGCTTCAACGTCCTGCACCCGATCGGCTGGGACGCGTTCGGCCTGCCCGCCGAGCAGCACGCGGTGAAGACCGGCACGCACCCGGCCGCGAACACGCAGAACAACATCACGAACTTCCGCCGGCAGATCAAGGCGCTGGGCTTCTCGTACGACTGGGACCGCGAGGTGGACACCACGGACCCGGAGTACTTCCGGTGGACGCAGTGGATCTTCCTCCAGCTCTTCCGCCGCGGCCTCGCCTACGTGGACGAGCGGCCCGTCTGGTGGTGCCCCGAACTGCGCACCGTGCTGGCCAACGAGGAGGTGATCGACGGCAGGAGCGAGGTCGGCGGCTTCCCCGTCGAGCGCCGCAACCTGCGCCAGTGGGTCCTCCGCATCACGGCCTACGCCGACCAGCTGCTCGACGGACTGAAGGACGTGGACTGGCCCGACTCCACCAAGCGCATGCAGGAGGCGTGGATCGGGCGCAGCGAGGGCGCGGAGGTGCGCTTCGCGCTGGAGGACGCCGCGCTCGGCGAGCTGCGGATCTTCACCACGCGGCCCGACACGCTCTTCGGCTGCACCTACATGGTGCTCGCGCCCGAGCATCCGCTCGTGCCCGGCCTGACGACCGGGCCGCAGCGCGCGGCCGTCGAGGCCTACCGCAAGGCCACCGCCGCGAAGAGCGACGTCGACCGGATGTCGGACGCCGCCAAGGAGAAGACCGGCGTCTTCACCGGCAGCTACGCGCTCAACCCGGTGAACGGCGCGCGCGTGCCCATCTGGATCGCCGACTACGTGCTCATGGGCTACGGCACCGGCGCCATCATGGCGGTGCCGGCGCACGACGAGCGCGACTTCGAGTTCGCGCGGAAGTACGAGCTGCCGGTCCCGCGCGTGATCGCGGCGGCCGACGGGAGCGACACGCTGCCGTACGTCGGCGAAGGCCGGCTGATCAATTCGCCCGGCTACGACGGCCTCGAATGGGCCGAGGCCAAGCGCCGGATCACGGCCGACCTCGCCGCCCGCGGCATCGGGCAGGCGACGGTGAACTACAAGCTCCGCGACTGGCTGTTCTCGCGCCAGCGCTACTGGGGCGAGCCGTTCCCGATCGTGTGGGTGAGCGAGGAGGATTACCGCCGCGCCGCGGCGCTGCGTTCCGACCTGCCCGAGCGGCCGGTCACGTTCGTCGAGCACGGCCGCACGCTGTGCGCGCTGCCGCTCCCGGAATCGGCCCTCCCGCTCGGCTTGCCGGACGTGCAGTCGTACCTGCCCAGCGGCACGGGCGAGAGCCCGCTGGCGAACGTGCCGGACTGGCTGGAGGTGTGGTTCCACGTGACGACCGGCGAGTCCGTGCCCGCGAGCCGGCCCCGGCCGGCGGGCGAGGCGTGGGTGCGCGGGCGCCGCGAGACGAACACGATGCCGCAGTGGGCGGGCTCGTGCTGGTACTACCTGCGCTACCTCGACCCGAAGAACCGCGACGCCTTCGCCGGCGCCGCGGCCCAGCAGTACTGGGGCGTGCCCGACCTGTACGTCGGCGGCGCCGAGCACGCGGTGCTGCACCTGCTCTACGCGCGCTTCTGGCACAAGGTGCTGTTCGACCTCGGCGTCGTGCCCCAGCCGGAGCCGTTCCGGAGGCTCTTCCACCAGGGCATCATCCTCGGCGAGGACGGGCAGAAGATGTCCAAGAGCCGCGGCAACGTCGTGAACCCGGACGACATCATCCGCAGCTACGGCGCCGACACCCTGCGCCTGTACCTGATGTTCCTCGGCCCCCTGGAGGCGATGAAGCCCTGGAATCCGAAGGGCATCGAGGGCGTGCACCGCTTCCTGCGCAAGCTGTGGCGCGAGTGCGTCGGCGAGGACGGTGCCGCGAACCCGCGGATCCGCGACGACGTCACGCTCTCGGACGGCGCCGAGAAGCTCCTGCACGAGACGATCCGCAAGGTCGGCGACGACATCGAGGGGCTCCGCTTCAACACCGCCATCTCGCAGCTCATGATCCTCGTGAACGCGCTCCAGAAGGAGCCCGCGCTCCCCCGGGCCGCGCTGCTGACGACCGTGCAGCTGGTCGCCCCGTTCGCACCCCACCTCGGCGAGGAACTCTGGGCCCGTCTGGGGGGCGCCGGTTCCGTCATGACCGCCTCCTGGCCGGTGCACGACCCCGCCAAGCTCGTCGCCGAAACGATGACCATCGTGTTCCAGGTCAACGGCAAGCACCGGGGCGATGCCTCCGTGCCGGTCGGCGCGACCGAGGCCGATCTGGTCGCCGCGGCGCAGGCCCACCCCAAGGTCGCCGCCCAGTTGGAGGGCAAGGCCATCAAGCGGACCATTTACGTGAAGGGAAAATTGCTGAACCTGCTAGTCGGCTGAGAGTTCAGCAGTGGAAATTTCCGGGTTTCTGGCTTGAAGTAGGGAGAATCCCCTAATTGAGTGGGGCCGTTGCGGGTAGTTTCGCCCGCAAAACTACGCCCCCACCATGAAGACCCTCGTCCGCCTGCTGCTCGTCGCCGCATCGCTGGTGCTGGTCGTGCCGTACTCCCACGCCCAGCGCCAGCTGGGCAAGAAGAAGGGCCCCACGTCCAAGCTGTACCTCGCGGAGACCAAGGGCGACGGCGAGGTCACCAACGAGGGCCGGACCTTCGCCCCGAAGCAGGCGACCGCGTTCGACGCGCCCGGCACGGTGCTCGAGACCAAGGCGAACTCCTACCAGGCCTTCGTGTATTCGAACGGCACCGGCATGTTCGTCGACGAGAACACCCGCGTGGAGGTCGACCGGTTCGTGCAGGAGCCGTTCCGTCCCGACCGGGACCTCAACGCCCCGGCCGAGCCCTCCATCTCGCAGAGCGACGTCTTCGTCGCGCGCGGCCAGGTCGCGATCTGCACCGGCCAGCTGGTGTCGGGCAGCACGATGAACTACTCGACCCCCCACGCCGCGGTGAACATCCGCGGCGGCAAGATCGCCATCCGCTCCGACGGGGACACCTCGACCGTCTACCTGCTCGATGGCGACGCGACGGTGAAATCCGGCACGAAGGACGTGGGCGGCACCCTCCTGAAGCCGGGTGAGCAGGCCGTCATCCGACCCGGCCCGACCGGCCAGCCGCCGAGCATCACGGTCGGCCCGATCGACCGGGACATCATGAGTTCGCTGGACGAGAAGGTGAACGTGGCCTGCAACGCGAAGAAGACCGTCACGTTCGAGGCGATCGAGGTGCTGGCCGAGCGGGGCCTCGAGGCCTCCGAGACGCCCGTCTCGGACGAACCGGAGGCGACCCCCGGCGCGCCCGGCGCGGCCGGCAGCGACACGGAGCAGGTGATCGTCGCGCGCCCGAACCTCCCGGCCGCCCCGCCCGCCACCATCGTCGTCAGTCCGGACCGCATCGGGCCCGGCGGCCAATAATCCCGACCGTCGTGCCGCGCGCCCCCCTCCGCCTCGTCGCCGCCCTGCTCGGGCTCGCCCTGTTCACACCGCCCCCGGCCGCCTGGGCGCTGCTGAACATCGACGGCACCCGCAACCAGGTGTTCGTGTTCGGGACGGCGTCGCTGTCCTACGACTCGAACGTGTTCGTCCAGGGCGAGGCGAAGGGCGACTACATCTTCGGCGCGAGCGTCGGCGTCGAACTCAAGCGCCGGGCCGGGATCATCGCCGTCAACGGCCGCGCGGTCTTCGACTACCAGCGCTTCAACGAGTTCGCCGACCAGACCGCCTGGAACCCGTCCTTCTTCGCCGAATTCAACAAGACCACCGGCCGCACGACCGGCGCCCTCACGGTCAATGCCTTCCGGTCCTCGCGCGCCGACACCGCGGTGAACATCCGCACGCAGACCTGGAACTTCCCGATCGGGCTCAACCTCAAGTACCCGATCAACGACAAGTACTACGTCACCTCGCAGACCGGCTACCTGCGCCGCAGCTACGTGGACGCCGAGCAGCTGCTCTCCTACACGGACCTCACCCAGGCCTTCGACCTCTTCTACGTCTACACCAGCAAGCTCGACCTGCTGGCCGGCTACCGCCTGCGCCGGGGCGAGACGAGCCTCGGCACCACGACCGACCACCATTTCTCGGTCGGCGCCACCAACGGCCTGCTGCCGAAGGTCAACGGCACCGTGCGCGTCGGCTACCAGCTGCGCGAGCAGGGGACGACGGGCGACACCTTCGACCAGCTGACCATGACGGCCGGCGTGACGTGGACGCCGACCCGCAAGCTCACGTTCTCCGGCTCCCTCAGCACCGACTTCACCACCACCGCGATCGGCGGCTCGGTCGACACGTTCACCGCGATGGCGCGCGCGACCTACACGTTCAACCGCAAGTTCTCCGTCGACGGCGGACTCGGCTACGGCCGCAACAAGTTCCTCGGCGCCACGCCGCGGCAGGACGACTTCTTCATGTGGGACGTCGGCGCCCGGTACAGCTGGAACCAGCACCTCGAGGTCGCCGCCAGCTACAACTACTTCCTCAACTGGTCGAGCCTGAGCAATTCCGACTTCGAACGGAACGGCTATTCGCTCAACGTCTCCAGCCGCTTCTGATCCCATGACCGCCCGCCTCCTCCTCGCCCTCGTCTGCGGCGTTCTCCTCGCCGGCCCTGCCGTCGCGCAGGAGCGCAATCCGGCCGACGCGAAGAAACGCTACGTCCACCGCCTGCAGCTCGCGGACCGCATCCGCGTGGCCGTCTTCCAGGAGGAGGACCTCACCACGATCGCGCGCGTGGACGCCCGCGGCCTCGTCAACCTGCCGCTGGTGCAGGAGGTGCCCGTCGGCGGCCTGACGGTGACCGAGGCCCAGGAGCTCATCCAGTCCCGGTACCGCGAGGGCCGCTTCCTGCGGAGCCCGCAGGTCACGGTCAGCATCGAGGAGTACGCGCCCCGCGAGGTCTCCATCCACGGCCAGGTGCGCAGCCCCGGCCGCTACGCGCTGCCCAACGAGTCCACCTACACCGTCGTCGAGCTCGTGACCAACGCGGGCGGCTTCACCGACATCGCCAAGGGCACCGCCGTCACCGTCCGCCGCGCGGCCGCCGACGGCACGGTCCAGACCTTCACCGTGGACGTCGAGTCCATCATCAAGGGCCGGCGCAACGACCCCAAGCTCGACGAGGCCAACATCCTGCTCCTCCCGGGCGACATCGTGAACGTCCCCGAGCGCCTGATCTGACCCATGTCCACGCCCGTCGCCGCTCCGCCCCCCTCGAAGCACCCGTCGTCGCTCCACGGCAACGAAGAGCACGTCGTCGAGCGCCGGACGCTCCGCGACTACTACATCATCCTCCGCGAGCGGCTGTGGATCGCGCTGCCCATCGCGCTGCTCGTCGCCCTCTCGGTCGGCTACTACAAGGCGCAGGAGATCCCCCTCTACAGCGCGACCGCCACGATGCAGTTCGAGCGGCCCGAGCGCGTGCTCCTCAACGAGCAGGTGGTCGACACCGCCGTCCGCTCCGAAATCGACCTCAACACCTACAAGCAGATCCTCGAGAGCGGCCGCCTCCGCGCGATGGTGGTCGAGTCGCTCACCCCCGAGGAGGTCAAGGTCCTCCAGCGCCCGTTCCTCGCGCAGCTCGAGCCCGGCGCCACGCCCCCGGGCAAGGGCGAGCTGGTCGGCGGCGTCTCCGTCCAGTCGATCCGCAACAGCTTCCTCATCAGCGTGACCGTCGTGAACCGCGACCCCGACGGGTCCAAGCTCCTCGCCGACCGCTACGTCGAGCAGTTCATGAAGTACCTGTTCGAGAACGTGGGCGGGAAGAACGAGTACGCCGAGGGCTACCTCCGCAGCCGGGCCGAGGACCTCCGGCGCGAGTCCGAGGCGGCCGAGACGCGGCTGCAGGACTACAAGCGCCGCAACAACCTCGTCTCCCTCTCCGCCAGCGTCGACATCGTCGCGGACCGCCTCCGCACCATCAACACGGCCCTCACCGCGGTCCGCCTCGAGCGCCTCAACCTCGACGTCCTCCTCAAGCAGATCGAGCGCGTCCGCGCCGACGGCGGCAACCTCCTCGAGATCTCCTACATCGCCGGCTACGGCACCATCCCGAACCTCAAGTCCACGCTCGCCGACCTCACCAAGCAGCAGTCGATCATGAGCGAGCGCTACCTCGAGCGGCACCCCAAGATGATCGACGTGGCCAACGCCATCGACGTCGTCCAGCAGCAGATCGCCCGCAACATCGAGCAGTCCATCGCCGACCTCCGCACGCAGTTCACCAAGGTGGCCGACTCCGAGACCTCCCTCGAGCGGGAGTACCGGTCCGCCGAGAACGAGCAGCTCCGCCTCGGCGAGCTCTCCGTCGAGTTCAAGAGCCTCGAGAACCAGGCGCAGGTGGCGAAGACCAACTACATCGAGATCCTCAACCGGCTCAACCAGACCACGACCTCGAAGAACCTCGAGAACATCCCGGTCAAGCCGCTCGACCCCGCGGCCGTGCCCGGCGCGCCCTTCACCCCGAACATGCGGAACATCATCCGCACCAGCGCCACGCTCGGCCTCTTCGTCTTCGCCCTCGTCGCCATCGGCCTCAGCTTCCTCGACGACCGCGTGAAGAGCGCCTGGGACGTCGAGGGCTTCATCGGCGTCAACCTCCTCGGCATCGTGCCCGAGCTGGCCGACGTGCCGGACGGCGAGAAGCACACGCTCGTCAACAGCAACAAGGCGTCGCCCGGCTCCGAAGCGTTCCTCTCCATCTACAGCGCCGTCAAGATCCAGTCGAAGCTCGACTTCCCCAAGTCCGTCCTCGTCACGAGCACCATCCCCGGCGAGGGCAAGACGATGATCAGCTGCAACCTCGCGGCCTCCTTCGCCCGCCACGGCAAGCGCGTGCTCCTGATCGACTGCGACATGCGGCGCCCGATGCTCCACCGGCACTTCCGCATGACCAACGAGCTCGGCCTCATCGCGTGGTTCGAGGCCGGCGCCCGCATCCCCGACGACCCGCTGGGCGACCAGACGCTCGGCATCACCAAGGTCGAGGAGAACCTCTTCCTCCTCCGCTCCGGCGGCCGCTCCAAGAGCCCGACCGAGCTCCTCGAGAACCCGATCTTCGGTCAGTTCCTCGACTCGCTGAAGCACCACTTCGACCTCGTCGTCGTCGACTCCCCGCCGATGGGCGCCGTCACGGACGCGCTCCTCATCTCCGGCAACACCGACGAGGTGCTCTACGTCTGCCGCTTCAACCGCGCCTACCGGAAGCACATCCGGCTCTACATCAAGAGCCTGAAGGACGGGAAGAACGAGCTGCTCGGCATCGTGCTCAACGGCCTCTCGCCGCGGCGCATCGAGTACTACTCGAACTACCGGTACTACCGGAGCTACAAGAAATACTACGGCGCCCAAAGCTGAACCGGCCACCCCGCCCCGCCGCGCCCCCCGGGGCGCGGCTTTTTTGTTTTCCCCGGCTCCCCGGCGGCGTCCATCCTCCGCCCGTGCCCCCGCCCTCCGCCTTCCTGCCCGCCGACTACGACCCGCGCCGCCCGGTCGCGCTGATCGCCGGCCGCGGCCGCTACCCGGCCCTGACCGCCGAGGCCATCCGCCGCGCCGGCGGCGCCGTCCGGCTGGTCGCGCTCGAGGACGAGACGGCGCCCGAACTCGCGGCGTCCTTCCCCGCGTCCGAGCGGGTCGAGGTCAACGTCGGCCAGCTCGGCCGCCTGCTCGGCGCGCTGCGCGACTTCGGCGCGGGCTACGCGCTCATGGCCGGACAGGTGAAGCCCAAGCGGCTCTTCCACGGCCTGACGCCCGACCTCAAGGCCGCCCAGATCCTCTTCCGGCTCAAGCGGCGCAACGCCGAGACCATCTTCGGCGCCATCGCCGAGGAGATCGAGGCGTCCGGCGTGCGCCTGCTCGACGCCCGCGCCTTCCTCGACGCCCACCTCGCCCACGCCGGCCCGATGGTGGGGAAGCGCCTGCCGGTGGACCGCGAGTACCTCGACCACGGCGTGCACATCGCCCGCGAGGTCGCCCGGCTCGACATCGGGCAGGGCTGCGTCGTCCGCAAGGGCACGGTCCTCGCCGTCGAGGCGTTCGAGGGCACCGACGACATGCTCCGGAGAGCCGGCGCGTTCAAGACCGACGAGACGCTGTTCGTGAAGGCCGTGAAGCCGGGGCAGGACTTCCGGTTCGACGTCCCCGTCTTCGGCTCGCGCACCCTCGAGTCCATGCGCGAGGCCGGCATCGGCGCCGCCGCGCTCGAGGCCGGCAAGGTCATCGTCCTCGACAAGCCCGCCGTCCTCGCCCAGGCCGACGCCTGGGGCCTCTCGCTCTACGGGTTCTGAGCCGCCGCCCGGCTTGCACTTTGCGCGCCCGCGCGCAACGTGCGGGATGATGAAGGAGGAAATCGTCGAGATCGCGACCAAGGGCCTCATGCCGACGGCCAACGGCTGCGCCGTGTTCCTGGGGAACGACGACAAGACCTTCGTGATCTACGTCGACCCGGGCGTGGGCAACGCGCTCTCCATGACGCTCAACGGCGTGAAGAAGGAGCGGCCGCTCACCCACGACCTCGTCGGCCACCTCCTCCTCGGCTTCGGCATCACGCTCGACCGCGTCGTGATCAACGACGTCAACGAGGGCACCTACTTCGCCCGCATCATCCTCCACATGGAGAACGAGCTCGGGCGCAAGATCCTCGAACTCGACGCCCGGCCGAGCGACTCCATCGTCCTCGCGCTCCAGCAGAAGCGCCCCATTTTCGTCGCGCGCCGGGTGTTCGACGCGGTCGAAGACATGACCGAGATCCTCGAGCGCGTGCTCAAGCAGCAGAAGGAAGGCTCCCCCCCGGAGGAGGAGCAGTAGGCGATGGCCCTCCCGCCCGTCCCCGACGGCGCGCCCGCGCCCGCGCGCCCGCGCGCCGCCCTGCCTCCGCCCGTCGTGCCGGGGCCCCTGTCCGCCCTCGCGCCCATGCAGGACGTCACGGATCTGCCCTTCATGCGCGTGATCGCGGCGCACGGCGCGCCGGACTACTTCTTCACCGAGTTCCTCCGCGTCCACGCCCAGTCCCGCCCCGAGAAGCACATCGTCCGCTCCATCGTCGAGAACCGCACCGGCCGCCCGGTCTTCGCCCAGCTGATCGGCGAGCACGTGCCCGACATGGTGCGCACGGTCCGGGAGCTGCTCCGCTACCCCGTGGCCGGGATCGACCTCAACCTCGGCTGCCCCGCCCCGAAAATCTACAAGAAGAACGTGGGCGGCGGGCTCCTGCGCGACCCGGACCGGATCGACGGCCTGCTCGGCGCCCTGCGCGACGCCGTGCCGGGCCTCTTCACGGTCAAGATGCGGATCGGCTTCGACTCGACGGGGAACTTCGACCGCATCCTCGGCCTCGTGCGGCGCCACGGCGTGGACCTCCTCAGCGTCCACGGGCGCACGGTCAAGGAGGGCTACCGCAGCGAGGTGCACTACGACTACATCGCCCGCGCGGTCGGCTCCGTCCCCTGCCCGGTCCTGGCCAACGGCAACGTCTCCTCCTCCGCCGCCGCGCGCCGCGTGCTCGCGGAGACGGGCGCGGCCGGCGTCATGGTCGGCCGCCACGCGATCCGCAATCCCTGGATCTTCCGCCAGCTCCGCGAGCACCTCGCGGGCGGCCCGGTCTTCGCGCCCACGCTCCGCGACGTGCGCGGCTACGTCGCGCGGCTCTACGCCGAGACCCGCTCGCCCGAGGTGCCCGAGGCGGCGCACGTGGCGAAGATGAAGAAGTACCTCAACTTCGTCGGCCAGTCCGTGGACCCGGCCGGCGCCTTCCTCTTCGCCATGCGGCGCGCGCAGACCGAGGCGGAGCTCTTCGCGGTCTGCGACCGCCACCTGCTGGCCGAGCCGGAGCGCCCGTTCGCCGACGAGCCCTACCCCGGCGTCATCGCGCGCCCCAACTGCGAGACGCCCGCGTCCTGCTCGCTCGACACGGTCACGGCCTGACGGCCCGCCGCGTCACTCCAGCCCGAGCACCTTCCGCCCCTCCGCGGAGATCATCTGCGGCGTCCACTGCGGGTCCCACACGATGTGCACCGCCGCGTGCTCGACCGTCGGCAGCGCCGCGATCTTCTGCCGGGCGTCGGCCGCGATGGTCGGGCCCATGCCGCAGCCGGGCGCGGTCAGGGTCATCTTGACCTCGACGCGGTGGGCGCCCGCCGGCGTCCGCTCGACCGCGAGGTCGTACACGAGGCCGAGGTCCACGATGTTGACGGGGATCTCGGGGTCGTAGCAGGTGCGCAGGGCGGACCAGACCGCCTCCTCGCTGAACTCGGTCGCCGCCGGGGCCGACGCCGCCGTCGCCGCGAGCCCGGCCACCGCGTCGGCGTGCGCCTGCGCGATGCGGAAGAGGCCCTGCTCGGTGCGGACGGTGACGTTGCCGCCGAGCGTCTGGGTGACGAAGACGTTGAGGCCCTTCGGCAGCGTGACCGCGTCGCCGGCAGGGATGACGGTCGCCGGGGTGTCGCGGAGGAGGGTCGAGGTGTTCGCCATGCGCGCACGATGCGCCCGGACCGGCCGGCGGGCAATCCCGCTCTGCGGCCGGCCGCGGTCAGCGCACCTCGAGGTCGAAGGCGAGGCGCGCGTACACGCCGCGCGGGTCGTTCATGCGGACCAGCGACTCGACCTGGCGGCGGGCGCGGTCGAGCAGCGCGCCCGCCGGGCCGGTCGCCGACAGGTCGCGCCGCCGCCCCTCGAACGCCTCGGTGAGCGCCTCGGCGAAGGCCTTGCGGCGGGGCAGCTCCACCACGCGGAACCGCTCGCCCACCTTCGCCAGCGAGGCCGCGTGGGCCACGGCGGCGGACAGGCCGCCGAGCTCGTCCACCAGCCCGAGCTTGAGCGCCTCCGCGCCCGACCAGACGCGGCCCTGCGCGATCTCCTCCAGCCGGGTCCGCTCGATCCCGCGGGCGTCCGCCACCCGCCCGAGGAACTCGTCGTAGATCCAGTCCACCAGCCCCTGGAAAAGCGCGAGCTCCGCCTCGGTCTTGGGCCGCACGACGGTGAACGCGTCGGCGAACCGCCCCGTCTTCACCGTGTCGAAGGTCAGCCCCAGCTTGTCGTTGGCCAGCTCCTGGAAGTTGAGGAACATCCCGAAGACGCCGATCGAGCCCGTGATGGTCGTGGGCTCCGCGAAGATCCGGTTGCCGTAGGCCGCGATCCAGTAGCCGCCGGAGGCCGCGAGCGGGCCCATGGAGACGACGACGGGCTTCTTCTCGCGGGTCAGCCGCACCTCGCGCTGGATCATCTCCGACGCGGACGCGCTGCCGCCGGGGCTGTTCACGCGCAGCACCACGGCCTTGACGCTGTCGTCGAGCCGCAGGTCGCGCAGCTGGCGCGCGACCTTGGCGCCGTAGACCACGCCCTCCTCGTCGCCGTCGCCGTCCACGATCTCGCCCTCGGCGTAGACGATGCCGATGCGCTCGCGGGGCGCCGGCTCGACCTTGCCCACCCCGCGGCGGTGCGCGACGAGCCCGTCGCCGGAGACGAGCTTCGCGTAGGACTTCACGTCGATCTGCTTGAAGGTCTCCCGCGCGCCCTTGCGGCCGGTGTCGGCCTTGAGGTCCTCGAGCATCACGTCCCAGTACGCGACGCGGTCCACCAGCCGGGCCGCGAGCGCGGCCGGGGGACGGATGAAGCCCTGGGCGTCGACCACCCGCTGCAGCGCGCCGCCCTCGAGCCCCCGGCCCTGCTCGACGCCCGCCACCACGTCCCGCCAGAGGTCGTCGAGCAGCATCTGCACCTGCGCGCGGTTCTCGGGGCTCATGTCCTCGCGGGTGAAGGGCTCGACGGCGGACTTGTACTTGCCCACCCGGGTGACCTGCACGCCCACGCCCAGCTTCTCGAACGCCCGCGCCAGGAACATCGGCTGCGAGGCGAGCCCGGGCATGAGCAGCAGGCCGTACGGGTCCTGGGTCACCTCCGACGCCGCCGACGCGAGGTAGTACTCCGCCGTGCCGGCGTAGCCGAGGAACGCCTTCACCGGCTTGCCGGCGGCGCGGAAGCGCTCGATCGAGGCCCGCACCTCGCGCAGCGAGGCGAGCGGCGCCCCCCCGGCGGCCAGCTCGCCGTGCAGGAAGAGTCCGGCGATGTCGGAGTCGGCCGCGGCCGCGTCGATCGCGCGCGTCAGCTGGCGCAGCTGGATGCGGCGGGGCGCCTGGCCGCCGAACGCCTCCATCAGCTCCTCCAGGTCCTCCATCTGCGCCGGCGCGTCCTGAATCCGGGTCGAGAGGTCGACCACGAGGTAGGCGCCCGAGGGCACGACCACCGGCTTCTCGCCGAGCGACGCGGCCGCCCCGAGCAGCAGCAGCAGGATGAACGCGCCGCCCAGGACCACGACCGCCAGCGCCGTCAGGGTGGCGCAGAACGAGGTGAAGAAGTTCTTCATGCGCGCAACCTAGTCCGCCCCCCCGCTCCAGCCAGCGAAAATCGGCCACGGGACGCGTGGCGGGACGAACGGTGCTCCGGCTCCACCGGCGGCCGCTTCGGGCCTTGTGCCCCGGAGGCGGTCCCGTAGCGTCCGGCATCCCGCATGAGCGAGAAGAACGAGCTTCTGACCACCCACCGGAAGGCGCTGACGATCAACCTCGACGGCAGCCGCTACGGCACGATCGCCGAGATCGGCGCCGGCCAGGAGGTGGCGCGCGTCTTCTTCCAGGCCGGCAGCGCCTCGGGCTCGATCGCCAAGACCATGTCCGCCTACGACATGACCTTCAGCGACGCCATCTATGGCAAGGCCCCGCGCTACGTGTCGCGCGAGCGCCTGCAGACGATGCTCCACCACGAGTTCGCCCTCCTGCAGGAGCGGCTCGCGCAGAAGCGGGGCGAGCGGACGCGCTTCTTCGTCTTCGCCGACACCGTCGCGGCCAAGAGCGCGCGCGTCGCCGACGGCCACGGCTGGCTCGGCATCCGCTTCCAGCTCGAGCCCCTCGGCGAGCCCCACGAGGTCGTCATCCACGTGCGGATGTGGGACAAGAAGAACGTCCTGCAGCAGGAGGCGCTCGGCATCGTCGGCACCAACCTCATCTACGCCGCCTTCCACTACGCCGCGGACCCGGACCGCTTCCTCCTTTCGCTCGTGGACAACGTCGGCACCGACCGGATCGAGGTGGACATGGTGCAGTTCCGCGGCCCCGCCTTCGCGCACGTGGACAACCGCCGCCTGGCCCTCCTCCTCGTGCGGCACGGCATCACCAACGCGGCGCTCTTCGCGCCCGACGGGACGATCCTCCAGCCGTCGGAGGCCTTCTTCAACAAGGCGGTGCTCGTCGAGCGCGGCACGTTCCGGCCGGTGACGCGGGTCAACGTGGACGTGATCGAGGGCGCCGCGCGGCAGTTCCGCGCCGAACCCGCGCTGAACGGACGCGAGACGATGGTCGTGATGGAGATGGCCCTCCGCCCGGCCCGCGCCGAGGACGCGTTCGACGCCGCGGACTACCTCGCGCGCGTGGACCTCATCGGACGCGTCGGCCTGCCCGCGATGGTGTCGAACTACTCCGAGTACTTCCGGCTGGTCGGCTACTTCCGCCGCTACACCAAGGAGCGCGTCGGCGTCGCCCTCGGGATCAACGCCCTCCTCGACCTCTTCCACGAGCGGGACTACGAGCACCTCGACGGCGGCATCCTCGAGTCGATGGGCCGCCTCTTCAAGGACGGCGTGAAGCTCTACGTCCACCCCATGCGCCCCGCCACCCTGCAGCGCTTCCGCGGGGACGCCGGGGGGACCCGGCCGCCCGTGCCGGACGTGGACCTCATCACCGCCGTCAACGTCGAGGTCTCGCCCCGCCTCCGCTACCTCTACCGGCACCTGCTCGAGAACGACTGCGTGGGACCGATCGCGGACTACCGCGCCGAGCACCTCGACACGTGCACCCGCGACGTGCCCGCCCTCATCGCCGCCGGCGATCCCTCGTGGGAGGCGCACGTGCCGTCCGCCGTCGCGGCCGAGATCCGCGCCCGCGGCCTGTTCGGCTGCGCGCCGGCCGTCCGGGCCTAGCCGTTCCCGTTCCGGGGAGGCGACCCCAGGTCGCATCCGCCCGTGCCCCACAGGGGGATGCGGCGCCCTCGCCGTGTCCGCCGTCCGTCCGCTCGTGGTGATACCGTACCCTCGCCGCGTCCGTTCGCCGGCCCCACATGGGAATGCGGCACCCTCGCTGCGTTCGTTCGCCGGCCCCCCATGGGGATGCGGCGCCCTCGCCGCGTTCGTTCACCCACCCGAGTTGGGGATGCGGCGCCCTCGCCGCGTTCGTTCGCCCACCGGGACGAGGGCGTCCCGGCTTCATCGGACGGCACCCCTCGCCCCCTCTCCTGACGGGCGAACCTCGGCCCGCCCGTCCCCGGCAAGACGCAGACCAGCCTTGCGCCGCCGCGGTCCGGGCCTTCGCCTTCCCCCGATGCGCTTCCACAAGTACCACGCGCTGGGCAACGACTACCTCGTGCTCGACCCCGCCACGTGGCCCGGCGGCGAGCCGCCCCCGCCCGCGTGGATCCGCGCGATCTGCGACCGCCACCGCGGCATCGGGTCCGACGGCATCCTGTGGGGGCCCTCGCCGGCCGAGGGCGCGCTAGGCGGACTGCGCATCTTCAACCCGGACGGTTCCGAGGCGGAGAAGTCGGGCAACGGCCTCCGCATCTTCGCCCGCTACCTCCACGACCAGCGCCGCGTGGACGAGTCCCCCTTCCTCCTCCGCACCGCGGGTGGCGTCGTGCGCGCGGTCGTGCGGCCGGGCGGCGGGGAGGTCGAGGTGGAGATGGGCCGGGTCAGCTTCCGCAGCGCCGGCATCCCCGTCGCCGGCCCGGACCGCGAGGTGCTGGAGGAGACGCTGGAGGTCGGCGGCGAGACCGTCGTCTTTTCGGCCGCGGGCATCGGGAATCCCCACTGCGTCGTCCGCCGCGACGCGATCTCCGCCGACCTCGCGCGCCGGCTCGGCCCGCTGCTCGAGCGGCACCCGCTCTTCCCCCGGCGCACCAACGTGCAGTTCGTCCGCGTCCTCGACCGCGCCAACCTCGCGCTCGAGATCTGGGAGCGCGGCGCCGGCTACACCCTCGCCTCGGGCAGCAGCTCCTGCGCGGCCGCCGCCGTCGCCCGCCGCCTCGGCTGGGTCGACGCCCAGGTCACGGCGCACCTCGCCGGCGGGCGGCTGCGGCTGACCGTCGGTCCCGACTACGCGGTCACCATGGCCGGGCCGGTCGTGCGCGTCGCCACCGGCACGCTCGACCCGCAGCTCCTGGACGGCGCGGTCTGAACGCCCGGGCGGAAACGCCCGCGGCCGCGACCGCCAAGAAAAAGGCCGGAGCGCGGCTCCGGCCTCGGGGAGGAGGAGGATGGGACGGCCTTACTTGCCGTACTTGACGCTGCAGCCGTACGGGCGGGACGTGGCCGTCTGGACGGCGCGGCCGGCCTTCAGGTCGGCGAGCGCGGCCGTGACGTAGTTCGTCGCCTTGGCGATGTCGTCGGGATTGGCCGAGCGGATGTCGTCGATGCCGCCGGCGTAGACGAGGACGCCCTGCGGGTTGACGATGTACATGTGCGGGGTCGTGCGCGCGTCGTAGAGCTTGCCGACCTTGCCGTCCGCGTCGCGGAAGTAGGCCGTCGAGGACGCGCCGGTCTTGGCCATCCACTCCTTGACCTTGGCCGGCTCGAAGTCGCCCTGCGCGCCGGCGTGGCCGGAGTTGATCTGCAGCCAGACGATGCCGTCGGCGAGCGCGGCCTTCTGCAGCTTCGGCATGTTGCCGCTCTTCTCGTAATGCTTCACGACGAAGGGGCACTCGGGATTGACCCATTCGAGGACGACGGTCTTGCCGGCGAACGACGACAGCGCGTGCGTCTTGCCGCCAATGTCGGTCAGGGTGAAGTCGGGAGCCGGCTTGCCGACCTCGGGGGCGGCGACGGCGGGGAGGGCGAACGCCATGCCGAGCATGGCGGCGAACAGGAGGACGGATCGTTTCATGGGGATTGGGAGTCCGGGCAGCTAAGCCACGACCGCCCGAATTTCAAAGCCCAGTTCGCCGAAAGTCGACCGGGGCACCGGGACCCGGGGAGAGTTGCTCCTTGCCGGGGCCGGGGCCCGACCTACGGTCGGGGCCACGGCGGAGCAGCCGTCTCCATGTCCGACCCAGCGCCCCGCATCGCGTACTCCGCCCGGGACTGGCTGCGGCCCCCCTTGGCCGTCGCCGCCGTCCCGGCCGCCCTCCTCGTGGTCGGCCTGGGCGTGTACCTCTGGCCGGAATGGTCGCACAACCCCGACCTCTCCCACGGCCTTTTCGCGCCGGTCGTCTTCGCCGTGCTGCTGTGGGAAGGGACGAAGCAGGGACGCCTGCGCTGGGTCCGATCCGGGGTCATCGCCGGATGCGCCGTCGCGGGATCGCTGCTCGCGGCGCTCGGCATGGCGATCCTGGGCGGGCTGTTGGCGGCGTCGGTCGGGTGGTCGCACGCGGTCGTCCGCTTCGCGCTCGCCGCGTCCGCCGCCGGCTTCCTCCTCGCGGCGCTGCTGCTGCTCGCGTCCGACCGCATCCGGGCGGTGCCGCTCAACTGGACGACCTTCGCGGCCGTGGCGCTGTGGATCCTCGCGGCTCCCCTGCCGACGGGCACGTACGCGGCGCTCACCCTGACCCTCCAGGGCTGGGTCACGACGGGGGTTCTGAACGCCCTGCACGTGCTTGGCATCCCGGCCCGCCAGATGGGCAACATCATCGAGCTGGCCACCACGTCGGTCGGCGTCGAGGAGGCCTGCAGCGGCATCCGCAGCCTGATCTCGTGCCTGTACGCCGGCCTCTTCTTCTCCGCCTGGCTGCTGCGGCGACCCGGTCCCCGGCTCGCGCTCGTGCTGCTCGCCCCGGTGCTGGCCGTGGCCATGAACTTCGCGCGGTCGCTGGGGCTGACGCTCCTCGCGAACGACGGCGTCGAGATCGCGGGCTTCTGGCACGACGCGACCGGCTACGCCATCCTCGCCCTCACCGCGGTCGCGCTCGCCGGACTCGCCTCGTTCCTCAGTCCGGCCGGACCGGCCGAGGCGGCGGGCCCGACGGCCTCGCCGACGGCGCCCCCGGTCGCCGGGCCGGCGTTCTGGGGCTTCGCGGCTTCGTTCGGGGTGCTGGTGTCGCTCGCCCTCGCGACCGTTGCGCTGAGCCGGTCCTCCGACCGGCCCGAGGCGTCCCCCGCCCTGTCCGCCGTGGAGACGCTCCTGCCGGCGGAACCGGCGGGCTGGACCGTGCGGACGTCGGACGACCTCTATCGCTTCTCCGGCGTGCTGCAGACCCGGCACCTCGCGGAGCGGACCTATTTCCGCCCGACCGCCGCCGGACCGCTGCAGATCAACGCCTACGTCGCACATTGGACGGCGGGTTCGGCGCCGGTGAGCCTCGTCGCCTCGCACACCCCGGACGCCTGTTGGCCGGGCTCCGGCTGGCTGCCCGAGGAGACGCCGGACCGTCAGGTGACGTTGACGACGGGGGACCGCCTCCTTCCGCTCGCCGAGCAGCGCGTCTTCCGCTTCGGCGACCAGCCGCAGCACGTCTGGTACTGGCACGTCTATGACGGCCGCGTCATCAACTACCGGGACCCCTACTCCATCCCGGCCCTGGTCGAGATCGCGCTCCGGTACGGCTTCCGCCGGCAGGGCTCCCAGTACTTCGTGCGCCTCTCGAGCAACCGGCCGTGGTCCGAGATCCGCGACGAGCCGCTCGTCCGGGAGCTGGCGGCGAACTTCGCCGGCCTCGGCATCGCGCCATGATCTTCGCGCTGACCCGGCAGGAGCGGAGGATTCTCCTCGTGCTGGCCGTGCTGGTGCTGGCCGGCGCGCTCGGAATGTGGTGGCTCTGAGCACGTTCGCAGAATCCGTGTTGCCAAAGCTCCGGCGTTGCCGAGCCTTGCATCCCGTGACCGTTTTCGAGCGTAGAGCGATGCAATGTCATCCGCCACACTGCCCATGCCCGCGCCCCCCGGCTACCTCGGCCGGGAGCCGGGCGGGAGCGTCCCGCGCATGACCGCCACGCCGCAGCCCACCGACCCCTACCGCGAAGCCGCGGCCGAGCACGCCGTTCTGGCGGCCGCCATGGCCCGGGGCGACAAGCAGGCCCTGGCGCGCCTGTACGACCTCCTCGGCCGTCCCCTCTACTCGCTGGCCCTGCGCATCACCGGCGACGCCGCCGAGGCGCAGGACGTGGTGCAGGACGTCTTCCTCCAGCTCTGGAACAAGGCCGCCGACTACCAGCCGGCCCGCGGGTCGTACTTCGCGTGGGCCGCGACCCTCACGCGCAACCGGGCCCTTGACCGCGTGCGGATGCACAAGCGCCGCGGCGAAATCATGCGCGACTCCGCCGGCGACCTGCAGCCCGCCGCCGCGGACGACCAGGGCGACTCGGGCGACGCCCTGTGGATCCGCGAGAAGGCCGGGGCCGTGCGCCAGGCCCTCGCCGGGCTGCCCGCGGAGCAGCGCACCGCCATCGAACTGGCCTTCTTCACCGGCCTCACCCAGCAGCAGATCGCCGAGCGCCTCGGCGACCCGCTCGGCACGGTCAAGGCCCGCATCCGGCGCGGCCTGCTCCGGCTGCGCGAAACCCTCTCCACCCGGCTATGAACGGCGGCATCCATGACGAGACCGCGGCCGCCCACGCCCTCGACCTGCTCGAGGGCGCGGAAAAGGAGGCCTTCGAGTCCCAGCTCGCCGGCGACGCCGCCCTCCGCGCGCGCACGGCCGACCTGCGCGACGCCGCCCTCGCGCTCGCGCTCGCCGTGCCGCAGGTGGCCCCGCCTCCCGCACTCCGCGCCGCCATCCTCGCCGCCGCCGACCGCCCCGCCGCGGCGCCCGCCCCGACTCCGGCCCCGGTCGTCGCCTTCCCCTGGACCCGCGCGCTCCCCTGGGCCGCGGCCGCCTGCCTCGCGCTCACGTCCGCCTGGTTCGCGCTCCGCGCCACCTCGCTGCAGTCGGCCAACCAGTCCCTCGAGGCCCAGCGCGAACTCGCCGAGACGGCCTACCGCATGGCGCAGTCGCAGCTCGCCGAGCGCACGCTCGTGGCGGAGCAGATGATCTCCGACCTCGGGCGCCGCCTCCAGCGCTCCGAGGACCTCGGCCGCCTCCGGGTCACCTCGCTCGCTGCCCTCCAGCAGGAACAGCCCGACTCGCGCGCCGTCGCGGTCTGGGACCCCGAGCGCCAGGCCGGCCTGCTCACCGTCGAGAAGCTGCCGGCCATCGCCGACGACAAAGACTACCAGATCTGGGTCATCGACCCGCAGTACCCGATTCCCGTCGACGGCGGCGTCTTCAAGCCCGGCGCCGACGGTCGGGCGACCCTGACCTTCAAGGGCGACAAGCCCATCGCGGCCGCCACGGCGTTCGCGATCAGCCTCGAGCGCAAGGGCGGCGTGCCCAAGGCCGAGGGCCCGCTCGTCCTCCTCGGCAAGCAGTGACCGCCGCGGCCCCCGGCCGCGGAAAACTTGCTCTTGTCAGCCGGGCCCGCCCCCGGAGACTCGCGCGCGTATGATCATCAAACCGAAGGTCCGCGGCTTCGTCTGCGTGACCGCGCACCCCACCGGCTGCGCCGCCCACGTCCAGGAGCAGATCGATCACGTCAAGGCCAAGGGCCCCATCCAGGGCGGCCCGCGCAACGCGCTCATCATCGGCGCGTCGACCGGCTACGGCCTCGGCTCCCGCATCGCGGCGGCCTTCGGCTCCGGCGCCAAGACCCTCGGCGTCTTCTTCGAGCGCCCCTCCGAGGAGGGACGCCCCGCCACGCCGGGCTGGTACAACTCCATCGCCTTCACCGCCGCCGCCCGGGCGGCCGGACTCCACGCCGCGAACATCAACGGCGACGCCTTCTCCGACGACATCAAGCGCCAGGCCATCGAGGCCATCCGGCGCGACATGGGGCCGATCGACCTCGTCGTCTATTCCCTCGCCTCTCCCCGCCGCACCCACCCCCGCACCGGCGTCGTCCACAAGTCCACCCTCCAGCCCATCGGCGCGCCGTACACGAACAAGACGGTCGACACCGACAAGGGCATCGTGAGCGACGTGACCATCCAGCCGGCCGACGAGGCCGCCATCGCCGACACGGTCGCCGTCATGGGCGGCGAGGATTGGGAACTGTGGATGCAGGCGCTGGCCGACGCGGGGCTGCTCGCCCCCGGCGCCACCGCCGTGGCCTACTCCTACATCGGGCCGAGCCACACCTGGCCGATCTACAAGGACGGCACCATCGGCCGCGCCAAGATCGACCTT
>CAYWTK010000053.1:0-24736 GCA_964460895.1 uncultured Opitutaceae bacterium | reverse complement strand
GCGCCGACAGGTTGGCCGCTCGTGGGCCGCCTGTCGGCTTCATGTCATCTACAGCTCGCGGGGGGCGGAAAACGCGAAAGCCGCTCCGGGGAGCGGCTTTCGGAAAGTGGTGGACCCGATCAGATTCGAACTGACGACCTCCTCAATGCCATTGAGGCGCTCTTCCAACTGAGCTACGAGCCCGTAAAGAACCGACGCGAAGGGCCTAAGAGTAGGTTTTGCCGGAGGGACGCAAGGACTTTTTGGCCCGGCGCGGCCGCGGCCCGGCGCGCCGCCGCGCTCACTCCAGTTCGCGCATCCGGAAGGTCAGCCGCCAGGTGTCGCTGCGGTTGTCCGGGCGGGGGCCGAGCCAAGTGATGCGGCGGAAGGCGGCGAGGACGGACTGGTCGAATTCGGCGTTCCCCGAGGACCGGGTGATGCGGACGTTGCCGATCTCGCCGTTGGCCGCGACGAAGAAGGAGACCTCGGCGCTGACGGTGTCGCCGAGCCCCGACGGCTTGAGCTCCTCGTGGGCGAGCTTGAGGCGGTTGCGGAGCGCGGCCTCGTAGATCGTCATCTCGTCGGCGTCGTCGCGGACCAGCGCCTTGCCCCCTCCCCCGCCCCGCGTGTTGGCCTTGGAGCCGCCGCGGACGCCCCCGGCGATGCCCTCGGCGTCGACGCGCGGGACCTTCGCGGGGCGTGGCGCGGTCGCGGCCTTGGAGACCTGCGGGGTGCCGTGCTTCTTCTTGAAGTCCTCGTAGGACATCTTCTTGGCCGGTTGCGTCGTCGGCGCGGGCTTCGGGGTATCCTTCGCCTTCGGCGGCACGGGATTCTTCGGCGGAGTCACTGCCTTGGGCGGCGGGACCTCGGCCTCCTCGGGCTCGACGACGGGCTCGGGCTTGGGCGCGACGGCCTTGGGGACGTCGAGCTTGGGCGCGCCGAGCGCGGGCGCCTCCTTCTCGAAGGGCGACGTCGGCGGGCCGGCCACGAGTTCGAAGACCACCGGCGGCTTCTCCGCCTGCTGCGCGCGCTGGACCAGCAGCGACAGTGCCACCAGCACCGCCGCGGCCCCGAGGTGGAGCGCGAGCGAGGCAAAGATGGCGCTGGGCGAGCGGGCGTGCATGGCCCTAGGGGCCGACCTGGGTGTCGAAGGTGACGCGCGAGAGGTTGTTCTGCTTCAGCGCGTCCATGACCGAAATGAAGTGCTGGGCCGTGGCCTTCGCGTCCATGCGGATGCGGAAGACGGGCGGCTTGGGTTCGGCGGCGTAGGTGACGAGGTGCCGGCGGAGGTTGGCGATCGGCACCGACTGCGTGCCCACGAGGCAGCTGCCGTCGGCGCGGATCGTGATCGTGACGAAACGGTCGTCCTGCTCGGGGGGCGTCTGCCGGCTCTTCGACTCGACCGGCAGGTCCACCCGCACGGTCTGCTCCTGTTGGATAAGCGGCGTCGAAATCATGAAGATGATCAGGAGGGTGAACGCCAGGTCGATGAGGTTGGTGACGTTCAGCTCCGAGATCGGGTGCGTCGCGCGCGGACGCCGGAAGGTGCGGGCCATGGCGGGGGCTCCTTACTTCTGCATCTCGAGCTCGAGGCGGTCCGCCAGTGCGCTCGCGTAGTTCTCGATCTCGGTCGTGAGCGTCTTGGTCTTGTTGAGGAGGACGTTGTAGCCGACGACCGAGGGGATCGCGACCACGAGGCCGGCGATGGTCGTGAGCAGCGCGGCCGAGACGCCGGGGGCGAGGGTCTGGATGGTCGCGGTCTGGAGGACGGAGACGGCGCTGAACGCCTCCATCACGCCCCACACCGTGCCGAGCAGGCCCATGAACGGCGCGACGGTGACCATCGTCGCGAGCCAGACCATGTTCTCCTCGTAGCGCAGCACCTGCCGCGCGAGCGCGCGGGCGATGGCGTTCTCGGCGTGCTCGAGGCGGGCGTGCAGGCTGTCGTCGCCCTTCTCCTTCCCGATGGCGGCGGCGCGCCAGTAGGATTCGACCGCGTCGGCGAAGAGGTCCGCGTAGGGGATGGAGCGGAGGTTGCGGTACGACTCGGGCAGCTCGAGGAGCTTCCGCTCCTCGCGCAGCCGCTGCTCGAACTGGCCGTTGCGCTGGCGCAGGCGGTTGAGCTCGGCGTTCTTCCCGAGCATCACCGACCAAGCGAAGATGCTGAAGAGCACGAGCAGCAGGGTGATCGCCTGACCGACCGGGTCGCAGTCGAGGAACACCTTGATGATGTTGGTGGTCGCCAGCGGCAGCGGCGCGAATTCCAGGAAAGCCATGGCGCGGAGTGTGGAAGTGGGACCGCGGAGCAATCAAGGGGTTTCCTCCGGCGCGCGCCGTCCGCCCAAATCTGTTTGCCGCCCGCGGCGCCGCGCGGTTCTCTCGGTCCGTTTCCCATGGCCACCAAGACCAAGTCCGTCGGCAAGCTGATCTCCTTCGAAGGCTCGGAGGGCAGCGGCAAGTCCACCCAGATCGCCCGGCTCGCCGAGCACCTGCAGAAGCTCGGCCGAGAGGTCATGGCCACCCGCGAGCCGGGCGGCACCGAGATCGGCGAGCAGATCCGCAACATCATCGTCCACAATTCCAAGGGCGACGAGATGTGCCCCGAGACGGAGCTCCTCCTCTTCACCGCCGCCCGCGCCCAGCTCGTCCGCGAGGTCATCGCCCCCGCCCTCCTCCGCGGCGCCGTCGTGCTCTCCGACCGCTACCTCGACTCCTCGACCGTCTACCAGGGCATCGCCCGCAACCTCGCGCCCGACCCGGTCAACCAGATCAACCGCTTCGCCGTCGGCAACGTCATGCCCGACCTCACGGTGGTCATCGACGTCCCGACGGAGGTCAGCCTCGCGCGCATCCGCCAGCGCGCCTCCGACCTGCCCGACCGGATGGAGCGCGAGAACATCGAGTTCTACCGCAAGGTCCGCGAGGGCTACCTCCTGCTCGCCCGCCAATGGCCCGAGCGCGTCGTCGTCATCGACGGCACGCAGCCGCCCGACGTGATCGAGAAGGAGATCTGGGCCGCGGTCCAGCAGCGGCTCGACCTGACCCGTGGCTGAGTCCCGGACCGCCCCCGCGCCCTGGCCCCCCGCGCTCGCGGGCACGCCCGCCGTGGCCGTGCTCGAGCGCGCGCTCGAGCGCCAGCGGCTGGCCCACAGCCTCCTGCTCCACGGCGAGAACCTCGGCACCCTCGCCTCGCTCGCGCACGCCGTCGCCGACCGCCTCCTCAACGACCCGCGCCGCCCCAGCCAGCCGTTCCCCGCGAAGCAGCACCCCGACTTCTTCGCCCTCCGCCCGGCCGGCAAGTCGCGCTCCATCACCGCCGACGCCACCCGCGACCTCATCGGCCGCATCCAGGTGTCGCCCCGCGTCTCGCACCGCAAGGTCGCGGTGGTCTACGAGGCCGACCGCATGCGGCTGGAGGCGGCCAACATCTTCCTCAAGACGCTGGAGGAGCCGCCGGCGAGCACGACCATCCTGCTGCTCACGACCCGGCCCTACTCCCTCCTCGCGACCATCCGGAGCCGCTGCCTCCACTTCCGCTTCACCGACGCCGGCGCGCCCGCGCTGGGCGAGAGCGACGAGGCGACCCGCGCGCGCTGGGAGGAGACGCGGGCCGCGTACGCCGACTGGCTCGCCCGCGTGGGCGAGGGCGCGTCCGACAAGCGCGCCGTCGCCGACCACGTGATGGGGCTCTACGGGCTCGTCACCCGCTTCAACGCCGTCCTCGCCGCCGCCACCGAGCAGGCCTGGCAGCTGCAGAAGGAGAAGCTGCCCGCCGACCTCGACGACGACGAGGTCGAGGCCATCCGCACCGGCATCGCCAACGGCATCCGCCTGAAGCTCTTCGCCGAGCTCGAGCACGCGACCCGCGCCTTCGGGCAGCGCCGCCTCGCCGCCGGCGACGTCTCCGCCCGCCGCACCCTCGTCGCCGCCGTCGGCGAGCTCGAGCACGCCGTCGGCCTCCTCCGCGTGAACCTCAACGAGGCCGCCGTCCTCGAGCACTTCCTCCTCGCGTCGCTGCGGCTCTGGTCGCGGCGGTAGCCGGCCTGTCCGCGCGTGGTCGCCATCCCCCGGACGCGACCGCGCCGACCGTGGCGCCGGCGGCGAGACGAGAAGAACGCGCCACCCGGGGAACACTCACCATGAAAACCAATCGGGCCCGGACATCCGCCGGCACACCTCCCTCGGGACACCGCATCGCCCTGGTCCTCGCCCTCGCCTGGGCCGCGACGCTCGGCGCGGCGCCGAGGGAAGCCGCTCCCCCGCCGCCGTCCCTCCAGCAGCCGCCGTCGGCCCTCCTGGCGGGCATCCAACACGCCGTCTGCTACTCGGGCTTCCGCGCCGGCCAGCACCCCGACCGCGGCGACGGCGCGGTCAACCCCACGGACGCGCAGATCCTGGAGGACCTCCAGCTCATCCGCCGCGTGGGACAGTTCCGCCTGATCCGGGTCTACGATGCGCAGGAGAATTCCGCGGCCGTGCTCCGGCTGATCCGGGAGCACAAGCTGGACCTGAAGGTCCTGCTGGGGGCGTGGCTCTCCGCCGAGGTCGACAACCCCGGCTGCCCGTGGAGGAAGGATCCCTACCCGCCGGAGGTGCTCCGCGACAACGTGCGCAAGAACGCCGAGGAGGTCGCGCGGGCGATCCGGCTGGCCAACGAGTACCCGGACATCGTCGTGGCCGTGGCGGTCGGCAACGAGGCGCTGGTGCACTGGAACGACCACATGGTCCCGGTCGAATCGGTGATCCGCTACGTGCGGCAGGTGAAGGAGGCCGTCGCGCAGCCGGTGACCGTGGCCGACAACTACGAGTGGTGGGCCAAGCACGGCGCGGTCCTCGCGCGCGAGCTGGATTTCGTCTCCGTCCACACCTACCCGCAATGGGAGGAGAAGGACGTGGACGAGGCGCTCGCCTACACGATCGCGAACCTCCAGGCGGTCCGCGCCGCGCTGCCGGACAGCCCGCTGGTGATCACCGAGGCGGGCTGGGCCACGACGGCCAGCGAGTTCGGGCCGCGCGCCAGCGAGGAGAGGCAGGCGCGGCATTACCGGGAGCTCTACGCGTGGTCCGCCCCGCTCAACATCACGACGTTCTTCTTCGCGGCCTTCGACGAGCCGTGGAAGGGCGACCCCAACGACCCGCGCGGGGCGGAGAAGCACTGGGGGCTCTTCTTCGAAACGCGGCAACCCAAGGCGGTCCTCCGCCGCTAGGCCGGAAACGGCGCGCCGCGGAGGCACGCCGCCCGGACCCGCCCGGCGCGGCCCCTAGCCCTCCAGCACCGCCCGCACGAACGCCTCGCGGGCGTCCATGTGCGGGTTGTGGCCCGACTCCGGCAGCACCGTGATCCGCGCGGCGGGAAAGCGCGCGCGGATGAGCGCGTGGTCGTCCGCGGCGACGTAGCGCGAGCGCCCGCCGACGACGAAGAGGGTCGGTCCGTCGAACCGCTCGCCGGGCCCGAGCACGTCCTTCTCCAGCCGCGGCAGCGCCGCCGTCAGGGCGGGAAGGTTCACCATCCAGCGGAACCCGCCCGCCGGGTCCGGGGCGAGGTTCGTCGTCAGGAACTTCCGCATCCCCAGGTCCGGCACCCGCGCCTCGAAGCGCAGCTCCGCCTCCTGCCGCGAGCGCAGGCGCGCGACGTCGAGCTCGTTCATCGCGGCGAATTCCGCCCGGTGCCCCTGCCAGCTGTAGTCGCGCGGCGCCACGTCCACCACCACGAGCCGTTCGACCCGCCCCGGGTGGCGGCAGGCCAGCGCCATCGCGGTCCGCCCGCCCATGCTGTGCCCGACCAGCGTCGCGCGGGCGAGGCCGAGGCCGTCCATCCACGCGAGGGTGTCGGCCGCCATCGCCTCGACCGACATCTCGTCCGCGTGCGGCGAGCGCCCGTGGTTGCGGGCGTCGGGCGCGAGCACGTGGAACCTCGCCGCGAGGTCGCGGCCGGTGGTCTGCCAGTTGCGCGAGGAGCCGAGCAGGCCGTGCAGCACGACGAGCGGCGGCCGGCCGGCGCCGCCGAGGTCGGCGTGGTGGAGGGGGACGACGGTCACGCGCGCAATAACGGCCCGGACCCCGCGGCGGGCGAGGAGATTTTGGTAGCCAGCCCCCGGGGGAAACCCTACCCCGTTCCGCCTGACCATGTCCGAGAAGCTCACGCCGATGATGCAGCAGTATTTCGAGGTCAAACGCGGCCTCCCGGCGAACACGCTGCTCCTCTTCCGGCTGGGCGACTTCTACGAGCTGTTCTTCGAGGACGCCGAGACGGCCTCGCGCCTCCTCGGCATCACGCTCACGCGCCGGCAGGACTACCCGATGGCGGGCATCCCGTACCACGCGGCCGACACCTACGTCGGCAAGCTCCTCGCCGCCGGACGCAAGGTCGCGGTCTGCGACCAGGCCGAGCCCGCCAAGGCCGGCAAGCTCGTGCGCCGCCAGCTGACCCGCATCCTCTCCCCCGGCACGACGCTCGCCGCCGACCAGCTCGAGGCCTCCCGCAACCACTACCTCGCGGCGCTCGAGCTCACCCCGCAGGGCCTGCACGCCGCCTGGCTCGACCTCTCGACCGGCGAGTTCCGCGTCGCGACCGACCCGCGGCCCGAGAACCTCCTGCCCGTCCTCACCGCCCTCGCCCCGGCCGAGCTCGTGCTCGTCGAGGGCGACCTCGCGAAGTGGCGGGCCTCGCCGCACGAGGAGCACGTCGTCCACCAGCTCGCGCAGTTCGGCGCGGACCGGCTCGCCACGGAGCTGCCGGGCTACCACTTCGACGGGACCGCCGGGGCGCGCACGGTGATGGACGCGCTCGGCGTGCTCAACCTCGAGGGCTTCGGCCTCACCGGCGACCACCCCGCGCTCGGCGCCGCCGGCGCGCTCGTGCACTACGCGACGCAGAACCTCTGCGCGAAGCCCGAGAACCTCCGCTCGCTGCAGGAGTACCGCAGCGCCCGCACGCTGCTCCTCGATCCCGCGACCCTCCGCAACCTCGAGATCTTCGCCTCCGTCCGCGGCGGCCGCGAGGGCTCGCTCCTCGGCGCGGTCGACCGGACCGCGACCGCCGCCGGCGCGCGCCTGCTCGAGCGCTGGCTCGCGGCCCCGGCGCTCGACCTCGCCGAGATCCGCCGCCGCCAGGCCGCGGTGGGCGAGTTCGTGGCCAACCCCGGCGGGCTCGGCGCGCTGCGCGAGCGGCTCGGCGCGGTGCGCGACATCCCCCGCATCCTCGGCCGCCTCCAGAACCGCCTGCGCAACCCGCGCGAGCTCGGCGGCGTGCGCGACACGCTGCGGCAGGTCCCCGCCATCGCCGAGGCCCTCGACCGGCTCGACCCGCGGCTCGACGGGCCGGCCGGCGGCGAGGTCGCGCGGCTGCGCGCGCGCCTGACCGACCTGCCCGCCCTCCGCGACCTCCTCGACCGCGCCCTCGCCGACGAGCTGCCCGGCGACCTCGCCGACGGCGGCACCATCCGCGCCGGCCACGACGCCGAGCTCGACCGGCTGCGCGGCCTCACCTCCGACAGCAAGGGCTGGCTCGCCGAGCTCGAGCGCCGCGAGCAGGAGCGCACCGGCATCCGCAGCCTCAAGGTCCGCTTCACCTCCGTCTTCGGCTACTACATCGAGGTCACCAAGGCCAACCTCCACCTCGTGCCCGCGGACTACGTGCGCAAGCAGACGACCGTCAACGGCGAGCGCTACGTGACCGACGACCTCAAGCGGAAGGAGAAGGAGATCTTCTCCGCCGAGGAGAGCGCCCTCGCCCGCGAGCAGGAGCTGTTCGCCGGGCTCGTCGCCGCCGTCCTCGCCGAGGCCCCCGCCCTCGCCGCCACGGCCGACGCGCTGGCCGAGCTCGACGTCCTCGCCGGCTGGGCCGTGCTCGCCCGCGAGTGGGACTACACCCGGCCGGAGCTCGACGAGGGCGACGCGCTCGTCATCGCCGACGGCCGCCATCCCGTGGTCGAGCAGATGATGAAGCGGGAGCGCCTCGGGCTCGCCGGCAGCCACAGCTTCGTGCCCAACGACACGACCCTCGTCGCCTCCGAGGCCCAGCTGCTCCTGCTCACCGGCCCGAACATGGCGGGCAAGTCCACCTACATCCGGCAGGTCGCGCTCATCACGCTCCTCGCGCAGGTCGGCTGCTGGGTGCCGGCCCGGTCCTGCCGCGTCGGGCTGGTGGACCGGATCTTCTCGCGCGTCGGCGCGAGCGACGACCTCGCGCGCGGCAACTCGACCTTCATGGTCGAGATGAACGAGACGGCCAACATCCTCAACCACGCCACCGACCGCTCGCTCATCATCCTCGACGAGATCGGCCGCGGCACGTCGACCTACGACGGCCTCTCCATCGCCTGGGCCGTGGTCGAGCACCTCCACCGCTCGCCCGAGCGGGGCCCGCGCACGCTGTTCGCCACCCACTACCAGGAGCTGACCCAGCTGGAGCGCCACCTCCCGCGCCTGCGCAACTACTCGGTCGCGGTGAAGGAGTGGAACGACGACATCGTCTTCGTCCGCCGCGTCGTCCCCGGCGCCGCCGACCGCAGCTACGGCATCCAGGTCGCCCGCCTCGCGGGCCTGCCGCTGGCCGTCATCGACCGCGCCAAGACGATCCTCGCCCAGCTCGAGTCCGACGAGGTCGCCGTCACCCTCCCCGCCCCCGCGGCCAAGCCGCGCAAGCGCATCGACGTCGCCCCGCCCGACGACGCGCAGCTGAGCCTGCTCTGAGCCGGCGACCCGGCTCCTCAGGGCGCGTAGCGCTGGTGGATCGTGACGGAGTTGCCGTCCGGATCGGCGACGGCGGCGAGCCGGCAGGCGCCCGTGTCCATGGGCTCGAGCAGGAACGGCACGCCCGCGGCGCGCAGGTGCGCGACCGCCGCGGCGAAGTCCGCCACCTCGAGCGCGACGCAGGGGCCGTCGGGCGACGGCCGCCATTGCTCGGCGGAGATGTTGGTGATCGCGAGCGTCGCGGCGCCGAGGTCGTACTCGACCCAGTGCCGGCCCTCGTGCTCGAAGACGGTGGCGGCGCGCAGGCCGAGGACCTGCTCGTAGAACGCGCGGGCGCGCGGCATGTCGGTGACGGGATAGCCGGTGAAGGCGATGGCGGTGATCTGGATCATGGGAAGGGCGGGAGAGCCGCGAACCACGGCGCGAGCGGGCGCGGGGTGCCGACAGCGGACCGACCCGCCCGACCCGGAGCATTCCGGACGCAGACGGCAGCGGCGATGGCGGCGACGGGGACCATGCCGGCAGGATAGTCGATGCGGCTGACAACCCCCTGTCAGGAGCCCCGCGCTCGAGCGCTCGCGGATGTCGGCGCCCGCTCATGCGTCGCCTCCCGCCCCCCATTGGGGTGAGCGGCGCCTGCGTCCGTTGACAGTCGAAGCGCGCGCCAGCACGGTCGCGCGGCCCCCCACCGGCCGACCCGGAATCACCCCTGTCCTGCCGCGCCCTGCCATGACCGCTCGTCCCACCCTCCTCCTGTTCACCGGCCTGCTGCTCGTCTCCGCCCTGCGCGCCGAATTGCGGCTGCCGGCGATCATCGGCGACCGCATGGTCCTGCAGCAGAAGCAGGCCAATCCCATCTGGGGCTGGGACCGGCCGGGCGCACCGGTGACGGTCACGTTCGCGGGCGAGACCCTCGCGACGACCGCCGACGCGGCCGGCAAGTGGCGGGTCAGCCTCCCCGCACGGCCGGCCAGCGACCAGCCGCGGACGCTGACCGTCGCGGGCACGTCGACGGTGGTGGTGCAGGACGTGCTGGTCGGCGAGGTGTGGCTGTGTTCCGGGCAATCGAACATGCAGTTCACCCTCGGAGAATCGTACGACGGCGACCTCGAGGCCGCGGCGGCCCGCCTCCCGGCCGTGCGCCTGATCACGGTGCCGCAGGTCGCCAGCCAGGAGCCGCGCGACGACTTCGAGGGACGCTGGGTGGAGGCCGCGCCGGCGACCGCGGGCAGGTTCAGCGCGGTGGGCTTCCTGTTCGGCCGCGCGTTGCACGAGATCCTCGGGGTGCCGGTGGGCCTCATCGACGTCACTTGGGGCGGCTCCAAGGCGGAGGCGTGGGTGCGCCGGACCAGCCTCGAGCAGGACCCGCGCTTCCGTCCGTTGCTGGACGAGGCCGTGGCGATGGAGGCGCGGCTCGCGACGCCCGAGGCGGAGGCGAAGCTGGCGGCGGACCTGAAGGCGTGGGAGGCCGCGCGGGACGCCGCGCGCGCCGCCGGCGCCGCCGCGCCGCCCCGTCCGCAGGATTGGCTGCGGGGCCAGCATCGCCCGGGCAACCTGTTCGCCGGGATGCTCCACCCGACCGTCGGCTACGGCCTCAAGGGCGTCATCTGGTACCAGGGCGAAGGCAACGCCGGCCGGCCGGAGGAGTACGCCGAGCTGTTCCCGTTCCTGATCGAACAGTGGCGGCGCGAGTGGGGCCAGGGCGACTTCCCCTTCTATTGGGTGCAGCTCGCCGACTACAAGGCGGAGACGGACGATCCCGGGGCCGACAGCGGCTGGGCCCGCCTGCGCGAGGCGCAGACGCGGACGCTGCGCCTGCCCAACACGGGGCAGGCCGTCGCCATCGACGTCGGCGAAGGCCGCGACATCCACCCGCGCGACAAGCACCGCGTGGCGGCCCGCCTCGTGCGCTGGGCGCTGGCGAAGGACTACGGCAGGCCGCTCCCCCACCGCAGCCCGGAGTTCCGGAGCCTGGAGATCACCGGCGACCGGGCGCTCGTGACCTTCGACTGCTTCGGCGGACAGCTGTACGCCTTCGACGAGCCGACGGTGCGCGGCTTCGCCGTGTGCGGCGCGGACCGCGTCTGGCATTGGGCGACGGGCCGGATCGTGGGCCGGGACCGGGTGGAGCTGCGGAGCGACGCCGTGCCGGCGCCGATCGCGGTGCGCTACGCGTTCGCCGACAACCCCCGGACCAACCTCTATTCCCGCGCCGGCCTGCCCGCGACCCCGTTCCGCACGGACGACTTCGCCTTCGTGCCTCCGACGCCGAACCCGCCGACGAATCCTCCCGCGCCGGTCGCGACCGCGGCGGACGCCAAGGTCGGCGACTCCGCCCGCCAGGCGACCTCCCGCTGAGTCCCGTTCGTCGCCCGGCTGACCGGCCGAAGACGCCGGCCGTGGTTGTACCGCGCGACGAGGAGAATGCCGCGGGGCAAGCGGCGCTCGACTCGGTGGACGGCGCGGCCATAGTGACGACGTCAGTCCGCCTCCTTGTCGGCCCGACCCCTGGTCACTCCCCCCAACATGCAGGCCCCGCTCCCCCCCCGCGAATCCGAACGCCTCGCCGAACTGCGCTCGTACGCGATCCTCGACACGCCCCCGGATCCGGATTTCGACGACATCGTGGCGCTGGCGGCGGAGCTCTGCCGCACGCCCGTCGCGCTGATTTCGTTCGTCGACGAGCATCGTCAGTGGTTCAAGAGCCGGCTCGGCTTCGAGGCGCCGGAGACCACGCGGGAGACGTCGTTCTGCGCCCATGCGCTCGGGGAAGGCGGCGGCACGCTCGTGGTGCCGGACGCGACCAAGGACACGCGGTTCGCCGACAATCCGCTCGTGACGGGCCGGGACGGGGTGCGCTTCTACCTCGGCGCGCCGCTCGTGACGCCGAGGGGGCACGTCCTCGGCACGCTGTGCGTGGTCGACCGGCAGCCGCGGAAACCCGAGGAGGCGCAGCTGCGCGCCTTGGAGACCCTCAGCCGGCACGTGATGGCGCAGCTGCTGCTCCGGCGGCAGAACCAGGAACTGGCGCGGATCGAGCTGGAACAGCGCCAGATGGCCGCGCGCCTCATCGAGGCGCAGGCCGTGGCCCGGATGGGCAGCTGGGAGACGGACCTCGCCACGCTCGACGTGAGCTGGTCGGAGGAGACGCACCGGATCTTCGGCACCGACCCGGCGGGCTTCCACCCGACGCACCAGGGCTTCCTCGCGCTCGTGCACCCGGACGACCGCGAGCGGGTGAACCGCGCGTTCGTGGAGTCGGCCGCGGGCGACGGCCCGTTCGTGATCGACCACCGCATCCGCCGTCCGGACGGCGAGGAGCGGGTCGTCGGGGAGCGTTGGCAGGTCTTCCGCGATCCGGCCGGGCGACCGATCCGGGCGGTCGGCACGTGCCAGGACATCACCGAGCGTCGGCGGCAGGAGGCGGAACGGCAGGCGGCTGCCGAGGCCCTGCGCCGGAGCGAGGAGCGGTTCCAGCTGGCGGTGCGCGGGTCCACCGCGGCGATCTGGGACTGGACCTACGCGGACGGGCGCATCGACTACGCCCCGCGCTACCGGGAGATGCTCGGGCTGAGCGAGGACGAGTTTCCCGGCACGCTGCAGGCCTTCTGGGACCACGTGCACCCCGAGGACCGTCCCACGGTCGAGGCCGCCCTGGCCGCGCATTTCGGCCCGGAGCGGCGGCGCTACGAGGTCGAGTTCCGGATGCGGCACCGGTCCGGCGAGTACCGCTGGTTCGGGGCCACCGGGCAGGCCGTCATCGACCCCGAGGGCCGGCCCCTGCGCATGGTGGGCTTCACCTACGACATCACCGCCCGCAAGCAGTCGGAGGCGCTGCTGCGCGACACGCTCCTCGCCATGCAGGAGGCCCAGCGCGTGGCCTCGCTGGGCACGTGGCGCCTCGACCTCGAGACGGGCAAGGTCACCTGGTCCGATCAGCTCTACCTCATGCTCGGGCTGGATCCGTCGCAGCCGCCCCCGGACTACGCGACCCATTCCCGGCTGTTCACGCCCGAGAGCTGGCAGCGGCTGAGCGCCGCCGTCGACCGGGCCGGCAGCACCGGCGAGCCCTACGAACTGGAGCTCGAGATGCTGCGTCGGGACGGCAGTCCGATGGGCTGGATGCTGGCGCGCGGCGCGGCGGCGCGCAACGAGGACGGCCGCATCGTCCGCCTCGTCGGCATCGCCCAGGACATCACCGAGCGCAAGCGCGCCGACCTCAGCCTCCGCGCCGCGCTGACCGACGCCCGGCGCCTGCGCGAGGCCCTCGACCGCGCGCCGGCGTACGTCTACCTGAAGGACCGCGAATCCCGCTACCTGTTCGCCAACGCGCCGACCCTGCGACTGTTCGGCTGCACCGCGGCGGAGCTGGTCGGGGCGGACGACACGCGCTTCTTCCCCCCCGCCGCGGTGGAGCGCCTGCGGGAGATCGACCGGCGGGTGATCCGGGGCGAGGAAAGCAACGAGATCGTCGACGTGACCGACGCCTCCGGCGTGCGCCGGATCTACGCCGAATTCAAGACCCCCATCTACGCCGACGAGGGGCGCCGAGAGATCGTCGGACTCCTCGGCATCTCCACCGACATCACGGACGCCAAGCAGGCCGAGGAGCGCCTGACGGAGCAGGCGGCGCTGATCGACAACGCCCACGACGCCATCGTGGTGCGCGATCCCGAGCACCGCATCGTCTACTGGAACCGCGCGGCCGAGAAACTCTACGGCTGGACCTCCGCGGAGGCCCTCGGCCGGAAGATGAACGAGCTGCTGCAGGTGGACGGCCTGCGCTACGCGGAGGCGGAGGCGGTGCTCGTCGCCCGCGGGTCCTGGAACGGCGAGATCCAGAAGACCGCCAAGGACGGCCGGCTCCTGACCGTGGAGTGCAGCTGGTCGCTGCAGCGCGACCCGCAGGGGCGGCCGAAGTCCATCCTGACGATCGACACCGACATCACCGAGCGCCGGAGCCTCGAGCAGCAGTTCCTGCGCGCGCAGCGGATGGAGAGCATCGGCACGCTGGCCGGCGGCATCGCGCACGACCTGAACAACCTCCTCGCGCCGATCACGATGGGCGTGGAGCTGCTCCGGCGGAACGACACCGACCCGCGCAGCCGGATGATCATCGACAACATCGAGAACAGCGCCCGGCGCGGGGCCGCGCTGGTCAAGCAGGTGCTCTCGTTCGCGCGCGGCGTCGAGGGCGCCCGCGTGCTCCTGCAGGTCAAGCACGTGCTGCGGGAGGTGGAGGCCATCGTCGAGAACACCTTCCCCAAGAACATCACGTTCGAGCTGCACCCCGCGCCCGACCTCTGGCCCGTGACGGGCGATCCGACCCAGCTGAACCAGGTGATCCTCAACCTCTGCGTGAACGCCCGGGACGCGATGCCCAACGGCGGCCGGCTCAGGATTCAGGCGGACAACGTCGAGGTCGACGAGCAGTACGCGGTCATGAACCGGGGTCTGGCGGCGGGCCGCTACGTCGTCATCAAGGTGATCGACGACGGCATCGGCATCCCGCCCGAGATCATCGACCGCATCTTCGAGCCGTTCTTCACGACGAAGCAGATCGGCCAGGGCACCGGTCTCGGACTCTCCACCGTGCTGGCCATCGTGCGCAGCCACGGCGGCCTCGTGAACGTCTACAGCGAGCCCGGCAAGGGCAGCACCTTCAAGGTGTACCTGCCCGCCCAGGCCGAATCGGTCGTGCCCGAGAACGGCGCGCCCGGGGACGAGCGCTTCCCGCGCGGCTCCGGCGAACTCGTCCTCGTGGCGGATGACGAGCAGTCGATCGCCAACGTCACCCGCCAGTCGCTGGAGGCGTTCGGCTACCGCGTGGTGACGGCGGAGGACGGCGCGCAGGCCATCAGCCAATACGCGATGCGGCAGCAGGAGATCGCGCTCGTGCTCACCGACATGATGATGCCCGTGATCGACGGCGCGGCCCTGATCGCGGCGCTGCGCCGCATCAATCCGCGCGTCCGCATCATCGCCATGAGCGGGTTGTACGCGAACGCCCACGTCGCCCAGGCCTCCCACGCGGGCGTGCGCCACTTCCTCGCCAAGCCGTTCTCGACGGAGGCGCTGCTGCGGCTGGTCGCGCAGGCGCTGCACGAATCCGGCAGCCGGCCGCCCATGTGAGGCCCGCTCCCGCGCGAGGCGCACGCAAGCCCCGCCGGCTCGCGGAGCCGGGCCGGCCCGGTCCCGCGGACGGACCGGAAGCGGCCGGGGCCGCCGCGGCTCAGCCCGCCGCGAGGAAGCGCGCGGCGGCGGGCTCGTCGACCAGCCAGACGACGCGGTCGCGGCACTCCTTGAGGATCTGGGCCGGGACAGCGCGCGGGTCGTGGGGTCCGGCGAGCACGCGGGCCAGGGCGTCGGCCTTGCCGGCGCCCAGCGCCATGACGACGATCAGTCCCGCGACCCGGAGTCCGCTCGGGGTGATGGTGAGGCGCCAGCCCTTGCCCTCGACCTCGACCGCGGCGAAGTAGCTGCCGCCGTCGTCGCGCAGCAGCGGGCTGCCCGGGAAGAGCGACGCCGTGTGGCCGTCGTCGCCCATGCCGAGGAAGCAGACGTCGAAGGTGCGGTCGCGGCCGAACCACGGCGCGTTGACCCGCCCGAACTCGACCGCCGCGAGCGCCGGCGCGATGGCGGTGGACCACGGGTGCTTGCGGTCGGCGGGGATGCCGAGCGGGCGCAGCAGGAGCCGGTCGGCGTTGCCGAAGTTGCTCTCGTAGCTGTCGGGGCGCACGCAGCGCTCGTCGCTCACGAACCAGTGGACGGTGGCGACCGTGACCGGCGAGAGCGCCTCCTTCGCCACGCACCACTCGTACCACTCCTTGGGCGTCGAGCCACCGGTGAGCCCCCACGTCGCGTGCCGGCGGCCGGGGTTGCGGCCCCGCTGGCCCTCCGCGAGGAAGACCGCCGTGCGGAAGCAGTCCTCCTTCGACCCGATGAACACGCGCCCGTAGCCTGAACTCAGTTCCTTCATGCGGCCGCGACGTTCGCGGCCGCGCCGCCGCGGGGCAAGGCGGTTCCCGCCGCGCGCGGCGGGGACGCGGCGCCCCGTCCACTCGCCGCTTGCCAGCGCGGCGGAGGTCGGGTGACGTCCCGGGCCCATGACCCCCGCCCCCACGGTCAAGGCGCCCGACGCGCTCCTCATCGTCCTCGCCGTGCTCGTCCTCGCCATCGGGCTCACGTGGGTGGTGCCCGCCGGGCGCTTCGAGCGCCGCGAGGTCGCGGGGCGCACGGCGGTGGTGCCGGGCACCTACCAGGCCGTCGAGGCCGCGCCGGTGGCGTGGCACGCGGTGCTGACGGCACCGGTGCGGGGATTCACCGACCCCGACGCGGCGCTGATCATCGCGTTCATCTTCCTCATCGGCGGCGCGTTCGCGGTCGTGAACGCGACCGGCGCCATCTCGGCGCTCATCTTCTGGCTGGTGCGCCGCGCGGGCGACGACCCGCGGCGGCGGCGGCTGGTCATCCCCGTCCTGATGACGGCGTTCTCGCTCGCGGGGAACACGATCGGGATGAGCGAGGAGGTCCTGCTCTTCATCATGATCACGATCCCCCTCGCGCGCCGGCTGGGCTGGGACGCGATCGTGGGCGCGGCCATCCCCTTCATCGGCGCCGGCGTGGGCTTCGCCGGGGCGGCGTTCAACCCGTTCACCGTGGGCATCGCGCAGGGATTGAGCGAACTGCCCCTCTTCAGCGGCTGGCCCTTCCGCCTGGCGCTGTGGGCCGCGCTGACGGCGATCGCGATCGCCTACGTGCTGCGCTACGCCGCCCGGATCGAGCGCGACCCCGCCGCCAGCCTGCTCGGGGGCGAGGGCCGCGAGCCGGCGATCGCCGCGCACCCGACGGAGGAGGAGCTCACGCCCGCGCGCGTCGTCGTGCTGGCCGCGCTCGCCGCGGGCTTCGGCCTGCTCGTGGTCGGCGTCACGCGCTGGGACTGGTACATCACCGAGATCGCCGGCCTCTTCCTCGGGCTGGGCGCGGTCGCCGCCGTCGTCGGCCGGGTCGGCGCCGACGGCGCGGCCCGGGCCTTCACGGCGGGCGCGCGCGACATGGTCACGCCCGCGCTCGTCGTGGCCGTGAGCAAGAGCGTGCTGCTCGTGATGCAGGACGGACGCATCGTGGACACCGTGCTCCACGCCCTCAGCTCGCTCGCGGCCGGCCTGCCCGCCGCGGTGGCGGCGCAGGTGATGCTCGCGGTCCAGTTCGCCATCAACTTCTTCGTCCCGAGCGGCAGCGGCCAGGCCGCGCTGACGATGCCCATCATGGCGCCGCTCGCCGACCTGCTGCACATCCCGCGGCAGGCGGCGGTGCTGGCCTTCCAGCTCGGCGACGGGCTCTGCAACTTCGTCATCCCCACCAGCGGCGTGACGATGGGCGTGCTCACCATCGCCGGCATCCCGTTCGGCCGCTGGCTGCGGTGGGTCGGCTGGCTGATGGTCTGGCTCGTCGGGACCGGAGCCGTCTTCCTCGCCCTCGGCACCAGCGTCGTCCGCTGGTGACCGGGGCCCGGGGGAAAGTGGAGGCCGCGTTGGGGATCGAACCCAAGGGGCTATCATCCCCTGCCATCCACGCGTGCAGCGCAGCCTAGGCCCGCAGCGTAGCGGAGCGGCCCGCCGGCGGCTCCGCATGCCGTGGCCGACGCCGCGCGTGGGTTGACCCGGGCGGCGGGCTGGGTCGGCCGGCCCGGGGCGGGCGGCCCGTGGCGGGGGAACCGCGGGGATGGTACGCTGTCGGCATGAACATGGTCCTCGCCTCCGCCTTCGTGCTCCTCTCCGTCCTCTGGCTGGCCGCCCGCCTCCAGGGCGCCCTGGTCGCGATGCGGCGCCTGCCGGACGTCGCTCCCGACATGGCCGGGCACGACGTCAGCGCCTGGCCCCCCGCCCCAGGCCAGGGCTGAGGCGCGTCCGGCGGTCCGCCAAGCGGCCCGAGCCGGATTTCCCTGTGTGGGGATTGCCATTAGCGGACGCGCGCGCGCGGACGCGGAGCCAGGCGCGACCGGATGGGGTAGCATCGCCGGATGAACGCGAATCCGTCAGTCGGCCGACTCCTCCTTGTCCTGCTCGCCTCCGGCGCGGGCGTCTTCCTCCCCGCGCAGACGACGCTCCTCAATGACCCGCTCACGAGCCCGCCCGTCGGCACGTGGAGCGACGCGGTGCCCGCCGGCGCCCCGGCCGCGGGCGGCGGCCAGACGACCTTCACCGCGGGCGGCCTGCGCTACTCGGTGTCGAGCGCGACGGCGACCGACGCCGGCTACCGCACCCTCACGTCCACCGCGGCGCCCTCGACCTGGAACTGGATCGCGCAGGTCGACGTGCACCTCGACGCCTTCAGCCCGGTCACGCTGACCAACGGGCAGTGGGTCAACCTGAACCTCCATGTCGTCCACGTGAACTCCTCCGGCTCGCCGGTGGCGTCCGACCACAATTCGACCATCGCCCTCGACCGCTACACGAGCGGCGGATCCGTCACCCGCGGCGTCGAGGTCTACCTTCCGGGCGGCGGCTCGGTGCTCCACTCGGCCTCCACGGCCGCGACAGTCGCCACCCTGCGCATGACGTACGACGCGGGCGCGAAGACCCTGTCCTACTTCTACGACTCCGACGGCACGGCCAACGGCGCGTCCTTCACCCAGGTCGGCGGCGCGACCAGCCTCGCGAGCTGGTCGGTCGCGGCCAGCGACAACTTCGCCTTCCTGCTGATCGGCGGCTCGGGCAACGACCTCGCCGGCGTCGGACCGACGCTCGACGGCGCGGGCTCGTACTTCACCGACTTCTCCCTCGTCGCCGTCCCCGAGCCCGGAACCTCCGCGCTCGCCGCCGGCCTCGCCGGGCTCCTGTTCGCCGCCTGGCGGCGGCGGTGCGCCCGGGCGACCTGAACCGGAAGCGGCGCGAAAAGCCGCTGGCGCCGCCGGAGCGGACCCGCACGCTGCCCCCGTGCCCCCGCGATCCGCGAACGCCGCCGCCGCGCCCTCCTCCCGCCGGAGCGCCGACCCCGCCGTCTGCGCCGGCATCGACGTGGGCGGGGCGCGCAAGGGCTTCCACGCGGTCGCGCTGCGCGGCCACCGCGTCGTCGCCACCTTCGTCGCCCGCGAGCCGGAGGCCCTCGCCGCCTGGGTGCGCGCGGTGGGCGCGGGCGTCGTCGCGGTGGACGCCCCCGGACGCTGGAGCCGCACCGGCCGCGCCCGCCCCGCGGAACGGGAACTCGGCCGGCTCGGGCTCCGGTGCTTCGCCACGCCCACCGAGGCCGCGGCGCGCGCGCACCCGAAGGGCTGGTACGACTGGATGCTCGCCGGGGCCGCGCTCTACGCGGCGCTCGCGCCGACCCACCCCTTCTACCCCGCGCGCGGCGCCGGCGGCGCGACGTGCTGCGAGACCTTCCCGCACGCCGTGGCGCGGCGGCTCGCGCGCCGGGCGCCGGCGCCGGAAGCGGACAAGCTGACCGTGCGCCGCGGCGTGCTCCGCGCGGCCGGCCTCGACCCGGCGCTCCTGGACGGGATCGACTTCGTGGACGCCGCGCTCTGCGCGCTCGCGGCGGGCTGCCTGCAGCGCGGCGACTTCCTCGCCCTCGGAGACGAGGCCGAGGGACACATCGTCGTGCCGCGCGGTCCGGCGCGCCGCGGGTAGGCCCGCCGGTTGAGCGGCCGGAGGGGTCGGACCGCGGCGCGGACCATTGGAGCCGGGACTCCCACGTCCCGGGGACGGACGAACGCGGCGGAGGCACCGCATCCCCAGGTCGGGCCGGCGAACGAACGCGGCGAGGGCGCCGCATCCCCATCCCTTGGAGCCGGGACGCCCTCGTCCCGGAGGAGGAAAAGCGCGGCGCGGGCGCCGTGTCCCCACGTTGGGGATTCTCCGCCGGCTCGCGCGGCGGCGAGCTTCGCTTCTTGCGCGCGACGCGGGCGACCGGAAGATGGCGCGCCATGACCCGCGTCGAACTCCTCTACGGTGACGGCACGCTGCCGGTGGACCTGCCGACCGACGACGTCACGCTCGTCCTGCCGCCGACGCCGCGGCCGCTGCCCGACGAGGGCGCCGCCTTCCGCGCGGCGGTCGCGCGGCCCATCGGCTCGCCGCCGCTGCGCGAGGCGATCGGGCCCGGCCGCGAGGTCGCGGTCGTCATCCCCGACGGCACGCGTCCCCTGCCCTTCGAGCGCCTGCTCACATGGATCCTCGCCGAGCTCGACGCCCTCGGCTGCCGCGCGGTCATCGTCCTCGGCACGGGCAGCCACCGCGCCAACACGCCGGAGGAGCTCGTGCAGATGATGGGGCCCCGGATCGTGGCCGAGCGGGAAATCGTCAACCACAGCGCCTTCGACGAGACGACGCTCGCGCTCGCGGGGCACGGACCCGACGGCGCGCCGGTCCGGATGAACCGCCGGGTGCTCGCGGCCGACCGGCGCATCGCCGTCGGCTTCATCGAGCCGCACTTCATGGCCGGCTTCTCCGGCGGCTACAAGGCGGTGATGCCGGGCGTGGCCGACATCGACACCATCCTGCGCTACCACGGCGCGCAGGTCGTGGGCGACCCGCGCAGCACGTGGGGCGTGCTCGCGGGCAATCCGACGCAGCGGATCATCCGCGAGTACGGGGCGCTCTGCCCGGTGGACTTCCTCGTGAACATCACGATGACCCCGCGCCGCGAGATCACGGGATTCTTCTGCGGCCATCCCATCGCGGCGCACGAGGCCGGCTGCGCGTTCATCCGCGACGAGGCGATGGTGCGCCTGCCGCGGTCGTTCGCCGTCACGCTGACGTGCAACAACGGGTTCCCGCTGGACCAGAACCTCTACCAGGCGGTCAAGGGCATGTCGGCCGCGGCCATGGTGACGGAGGCCGGCGGCCTCATCCTGCAGGCGGCGGAGTGCCGCGACGGTTTCCCCTCGCACGGCAATTTCCGGCAGCTGCTCTTCGACCACGCCACGCCCGACGCCCTGCTCGCGACCATCGAGGCCCCGGGCTTCAGCAAGTTCGACCAATGGGAGGCGCAGATCCTCGCCCTCCTGCGCCGCCGCGCGCGCATCGGCCTGCTCAGCACTCTGCCGCCCGACGAGGTCCGGCGCGCCTACCTGGAACCCGTCACCGACTTGGGCGCCGCCGTGCGCGCCGAGTTCGACCGCGTCGGCCGGGCCGTGCCCGTCGCCGTCCTGCCCCACGGCTTCGCGACCGTGCCCTACGTCGGCTGAGTCGGGCCTCCGTCGGGCGCGAGGCTCCCCCGCGGGCCCGGCGCGCGACGGAGGGGCAATCCGGCTCTCCGCGGGACGTGATGCCGCCCCAGATTCGGTGCGTCGGGCGTGCCTTGACGCCGGGTCCGTTCCCGCGCCGACCGCCCAACCTGCGTCCACCCGGAAGTTTCGCTTGTCTTTCCGCCGGCCGCGCCCTGTTTGGACGCTGGCGTCCAGAAATCATTTCCAACTCAAAACAATTGTGAGCAAGAAATCCCCGTCCCCCCGGAAAACCGACGATTCCGCCACCCCGTACAACGCCCGCCAGGCGCCGGTGAACGCCAAGCTCGGCGCGGATGAGCTGGTGAAGTTCTACCGCGACATGGTCCGCATCCGGCGCTTCGAGGAGCGCTGCCTGCGCAGCTACCAGCAGGGCAAGATCGGCGGCTTCCTCCACCTCTACATCGGCCAGGAGTCCATCGCCGTCGGCTGCGCCTCGGTGATGAACAAGAACGACCACATCATCACCGCCTACCGCGACCACGGCCACGCCCTCGCGGTCGGGATGGGGATGAACGAGCTCATGGCCGAGAACTACGGCAAGTACACGGGCTGCTCGAAGGGCAAGGGCGGCTCGATGCACTACTTCGACCCGACCCGCCGCTTCTGGGGCGGCCACGGCATCGTCGGCGGCCAGATTCCCCTCGGCACCGGCCTCGCCTTCGCCCTCAAGTACCGCGGCGTGAAGGGCGCCTGCATGGCGTTCATGGGCGACGGCGCGGTCAATCAGGGCGCCGTCCACGAGTCCTACAACCTCGCCGCCCTCTGGAACCTGCCGGTCATCTTCGTCATCGAGAACAACGGCTACTCCATGGGCACCAGCCAGGCCCGTTCGTCCGCCGGCCCGAGCCTCGCGCAACGCGCCGACGGCTACGGGATGGCGTGGGACATCGCCGAGAACGGCCACGACGTGCTCGAGGTCCGCGACAAGTTCGACCGCCTGCTGAAGCTCGCGCACGACCAGTCCCTGCCGAGCGTCCTCGAGATCCGCACCTACCGCTACCGCGGCCATTCGGTCGCCGACCCCGACACGACCTACCGCGAGAAGAAGGAGATCGAGGAGTACAAGGCGACCAAGGACCCGATCATGACCTACGAGCGCGCGCTCGTCGCCGAGGGCGTGCTCAGCGCCGAGCTCATCAAGCAGATCGACGACGCCGCCCGCGCCGAGGCCGAGACGTCGGCCCAGTTCGCCGAGCAGAGCCCCTTCCCCACTCCGGACGACATCAAGAAGGACGTCTATTGGGAGGCCGACAATCCGGCCGACCGGAAGTCCGTCGGCACGCTCTTCTTCGACTGAGCCGCCGCCGTCCCCTACTCACTACTCGCTACTCACCACTCGCTACTCTCCCCATGCCCGTCATCACCTACCGCGAAGCCCTCCGCCACGCCATGAGCGAGGAGATCGAGCGCGACCCGAACGTCGTCCTCATGGGCGAGGAAGTCGGCCAGTTCAACGGCGCCTACAAGGTCTCCGAAGGCATGCTGGCCAAGTACGGCCCGAACCGCGTCATCGACACGCCCATCAGCGAGGCCGGCTTCATCGGCCTCGGCATCGGCGCCGCCATGCTCGGCCTCCGCCCGGTCATGGAGCTGATGTTCTTCAGCTTCTACTCGGTCGCCTTCGACCAGATCTTCAACAACGCCGCCAACATCCGCTACATGTCGGGCGGCCTCATCCACTGCCCCATCGTGCTCCGCGGCCCCGCCAACGGCGGCACCAACGTCGGCGCGACCCACTCGCACACGCCCGAGTCCATCGCCGCCTACCACCCGGGCATCAAGGTCGTCGTCCCGTCCAACGCCTACGACGCGAAGGGCCTGATGAAGTCGGCCATCCGCGACAACGACCCGGTGCTGTTCATGGAGAACACCATGCTCTACGGCGAATCCTGCGAGGTCCCGGACGACGAGTACCTCGTCCCGCTCGGCAAGGCCAACGTCATGCGCGAGGGCACCGACCTCTCCATCATCGGCCACGGCCGCGCCATCCAGATGGCGCTCAAGTCCGCCGACCTCCTCAAGGAGAAGCACGGCATCAAGGCCGAGGTGGTCGACCTCCGCTCCATCCGCCCGCTCGACGAGGAGGCCATCCTCGCTTCGGTCCGCAAGACCCACCGCGTCCTCTACGTCGAGGAGTCGAAGCCGTTCTGCTCCGTCGGCGCGATGGTCGCGTGCATCATCCAGGACAAGGCCTTCGACGACCTCGACGCGCCCGTGAAGCGCGTCACCTCCGTCGACGCCCCCGCCATCTACTGCCCGCCGCTGGAGAAGGTCCAGCTGCCCAACGTCGACCGCATCTACCAGGCCGCCCTCGAGACGCTGAAGTGATGAGACCGGAGCGAGTAGCGGGTAGCGAGTAGCGAGCATCACGCTCCGAAAGCGCCCGTCACTCGCCCGCTGCTCATCCTCCTCACTACCCGCTACCCGCTACTCTCCTCCCCCTTCCCCATGGCCAACATCATCGATATGCCGAAGCTCAGCGACACCATGACGGTGGGCACGCTGGTCAAGTGGCTCAAGAACGAGGGCGACGCCGTCAAGGCCGGCGACATGCTCGCCGAGGTCGAGACCGACAAGGCGACGATGGAGCTCGAGTCGTTCTTCGACGGCACCCTCGTCAAGATCTTCGCCCCCGCCGGCTCCCAGGTCGCGATCGGCGCCCCGCTCTGCGCCATCGGCCAGCCCGGCGAGAAGGTCGACGCCCCGGCCGCGGGCGCCCCCGCGGCGCCGAAGGCGCCGGCGCCCGTCCCGGCTCCCGCCGCGGCGCCCGCTCCGGCTCCCGCCCCGGCCCCGGCACCGACACCGGTCGTCGCGATGCCTCCGCCCGCCGCGGCCGCGCCTCAGCCCGCGGCCGCCGTGGCCGATTCCGCTCCCGCCGGCCGCCTCAAGATCTCCCCGCTCGCCCGCAAGCTGGCCGCCCTGCACAAGGTCGAGGCCGCCCGCGTCACCGGCTCAGGCCCGCACGGCCGCATCGTCAAGGCCGACATCCTCGCCGCCGCCGCGAATCCCGCCCTCCTCAAGTCCGCCGCCGCCGCGCCCGCCGCCAAGGCCGCCGCGCCGGCGCCGGCCCCGGCCTTCGCCCGCTCCGGCCCCATCCAGGAGGAGCGCACCGTCCCCGCCTCCAACATGCGCGCCACCATCGCGCGCCGACTGCTCGAGGCGAAGACCCAGATCCCGCACTTCTACGTCGAGCTCGAGGTGGACGCCGCCCCGCTGCTCGCCATCCGCGCCCAGCTCAACGGCGGGCTCGAGGCCGAGGGCGTGAAGCTCTCCGTCAACGACTTCGTCCTCAAGGCCAGCGCCGAGGCGCTGCGCCGCGTGCCCGGCGTCAACGCCTCCTGGACCGGCACCGGCATCCAGTACCACGCCGCCGCCCACGTCTCGTTCGCGGTCGCGATGGAGGACGGCCTCATCACGCCGGTCATCCGCGACACGCACCTGAAGTCCATCTTCGCCATCAGCACCGAGGCCAAGGCGCTCGGCAAGCGGGCCAAGGAGAAGAAGCTCAAGCCCGACGAATTCACCGGCGGCACGTTCTGCGTGTCGAACCTCGGCATGTTCGGCGCCCACCGCTTCTCGGCCATCATCAACCCGCCCAACGCCGCCATCCTCGCGGTGGGCACGACGGTCGAGAAGCCCGTCGTGGTGAACGGCCAGCTCGCCGTCGGCCAGCGCATGAGCCTCACGCTGTCCTGCGACCACCGCGTCGTGGACGGCGCGCTCGGCGCCCAGTACCTCGCCGCCCTCAAGCACCTGCTCGAGAATCCGGCGCTGCTGCTGGTCTGATACCAATTGCGGTTCCCTTTGGCTCTCTTGTAGGGGCGTGGCTTGTCC